>NZ_CP080269.1:3562500-3862500 GCF_019431355.1 Paenibacillus sp. R14(2021) | reverse complement strand
TTGCACGGGACAAGCCGTCAATCGGGACGCGCTGCGCGTGCTGCAGAAGGAGAAATACGGGCGCTTTATCGCGGAAGAGACGATTCTGCCCGGCGTGGAGGAGTATTTGAAAGCGGCGAAGGAGCTGGGGCTGCATGTCGGTCTAGCATCGAGCTCGTCTAGAGCATGGGTGACGAAGCATCTTGACCAGCTGAACGTGGCGCATTATTTTGACGTCGTACGGGTGCGCGACGATGTTCGCAAGGCGAAGCCGGACCCGGAGCTTTACCGGCAGGTCATTGATCATTTCGGCATTTCGCCGCAGGAGGCGATTGCCTTCGAGGACTCGCCGAACGGCGCATTGGCCGCCAAGGCGGCCGGTCTCTACTGCGTGACCGTGCCGAACGGCGTAACGCGCGGACTACCATTCTGCGACATCGATATACGGCTGCAGACCATGAGCGATATGAAGCTGGATGCCTTGATTCAGCAGCTTCTGGAGCGGTCAAGCCAGTAGCAGCAACGCCTCCATTTCCGCTTTGCCATGCGTTGATGGAGGCGTTGTTTTTGTTGATTGCGTGCGAAGCTTAGGATGCCGAGACAGGCTCCGCGTATAGCTTGCGGAACTTTAGGTAAGAGGCAATCCGCCAAGGCACCGCGTAGCCGACGGCCAGAATAACGAACAGCGCCGCTTCCGTCTCCGGTCCGACGAAGGCCAAGTAATCGCGCAGCAGAAACCGGACGATGAATACGGCCAGAAACGAAACGATAAAGCTCTTATTACGCACCGCGTAGATCAGCCCGTCATCCCGCCGCTCGTAATTAGTCGTCCAGATGAGCGGAATCGACAGCACGGCGCCGGCTGCGAACGCGGCAACAAATTCCCAAGCTGCGGCATCCACCTTGGGTTCCATTAAGACAGGTACGCACAGGATGGCCACAATAACAGCCGGCAGCAGCAGACGGAGGCCCTTCCCTTTGATTGGGCGGGACATGGCTCTTCTTCTGCGCCACAAGATCAAAGCCCCGATCAGAACAACATAAATAATTAACGAAGATCCTTCCATGCGGCCTTTGTCCACCCTCTCGCTTTGAATAGTTCAATTATATGGAATAATGTTTGGCTTGAATAGAACAACGCGCTAAACGGCTTAGGCGCGCCGGGCTAGTTCGGATTAGCCGCTCAAGATAAAAGGTCTTTCCCCGGCAGGAGAGAAGCTTATTTCAGCTGGATTCCGTGTAAGCCTCTTGCGAAGCCACTACACCTTCTTCAGCAGTAAGTAGACGAAATACGGTGCGCCGATCAAAGCGACCACAATGCCCGCAGGCAGCCCGCCCGGATCCGCCACTTGGCGGCCGATCGTATCCGCGGCCACGAGCAGCCATCCGCCGATCAGTAACGCGACGGGGATGAACAGCTGGTTGCGCGGCCCCACGAGTGACTTGGCGATATGCGGCGCCATGAGGCCGACGAACGCGATGCCGCCCGTGACAGAGACGGCGGATGCCGCCAGCGCAACGGCTGCAAGCAGGAGTACAAGGCGCTCCTTCGTAAGGGAGACGCCGAGGCCGATCGCGACCTGCTCGTTCAGCGTAAGCAGGTTCAGCCGGTTCGCTTTGTACAGGGTGAACGGAATGAGAACGGCCAGCCAAGGCACGATCGACCAGATAAAGGGCCAATCGGTTCCCCACACGCTACCGGCCAGCCATTTGGAAATAAAATCGACCTTCTCCCGTTCAGCCGAGGAGATCAGCACGATCATAATGCCGGAGAGCGCCATGGAGAAGCCGACGCCGGTAAGGACGAGGCGAACGGGCTGCAGGCCCGCGTGCCGTTTGTACGAGAACAGATAGATGAGCAGCGAGGTCGACAGCGCTCCGCCGAAGGCAACCGCGGGCAGCATGTACACGAAGCTGCCCGCGTCGATCGGCATGAACAGGAAGAACACGGCGACGCCCACGCCGGCGCCTGAATTGATGCCGATAATGCCCGGATCGGCTAAGTCATTGCGCGTGACGCCCTGCAGGATGGAGCCCGACAGCGCGAGCGCCATGCCAGCCAGCAGCGTAATGAGAATGCGCGGCAGGCGAATGGAGATCAGGACGAACTCTTCCTTGAACGTACCGTGGCCAAGAATGGTCGGGAGCAGTCGGCTGTAAGGGAGCTTGGAATAGCCTATACCCATACTGACTACCACGGTCGAGGCGATCAGCGCGAGCAGCACAAGCACGATGACGCGCTGTTTGCGAATGATAGCGGGATGAATCATGTGAACGTCCGGCCTCCTTTACGCATGACCAGGAGGAAGAACGGAAGCCCCATCAGAGCGACGATGGCGGCGACGGGCGTCTCATACGGCGCATTGATCGTTCTGCCGATCGTGTCGGCGAGCAGCATGAACGTTGCACCTGTAATGGCGGACATCGGAATGGAGTATCGATAATCCGTGCCTACCATGGACCGCACGATATGCGGAATCATGAGGCCGAGGAACGTCATGTTGCCGACAAGCGCAACGGACGCGCCGGCCAGCAGGACGGTAACGAGAAACAGAATAAGCTTTACGGCGGCCGTCTTCTGGCCGAGGCCGACAGCGATATCCTCGCTTAGGCTGAGAATGGTCAACTGCCGGGACAAGAGCATGGCAATTAGAATGCCGAGCGTAATGAACGGCACGATGACCTGCAGCTGTCCCCAGGACGTGCCGATAATGCCCCCGGCCGTCCACATGGAGACATCCTTGGATACTTTGAACATCAGCCCGATCCCGTCCGCGGCGGCGTACAGGAATGCCGATACGGCAGCGCCCGCCAGCACGATGCGCAGCGGCGAGAAGCCGCCTTTCTTGATGGCGCCGATTCCCATGACAAGCGCCGAGCCGACGGCAGCGCCGATGAAGCAGGCGATCATGATGGTGAAGTAATTCGCCGAAGGCACCAGTGCGATAGTAAAAGCCAGTGCTGCGTTAGCACCGGCCGTAAGTCCCAGCAGGCCGGGGTCGGCCAGCGGGTTGCGGGTCATCCCCTGCATGATGGAGCCGGAGACGGCAAGCGCCGCGCCGACGAAGATCGCCGCGACCTCCCGCGGCAGCCGGATTTCGCGAAGGAGGGAGAGATTCTCCCCCGCCTCGCGAGTCGTAAGCGCAAGCCATACATCCTTTGCCGATGTGTCGGCAGCCCCGAGCATCATCGCGACGGCGAACATCGCGAGGAAGACAAGAAACCCGGCCGACAATTTGTAGACAAAAGGGAAGGGGCGCGAAGAACGGTCGCCTGCCATCGCCTTATTGTCCTAGGAAGTGCTGCTTAAAGAATTCAAGCTGGAAGTCGAGCGTAATCGGGTCATTGAAGTAGAACTCTTTGGCGTTGGCTTCAAAGACATGGTTGTTTTTGACGGCAGGAATGTTCTTGTACGTATCCGTGTTGAGGAACGAATTGTCGGCGTCGCCGTTCTTGCTCAGAATGACGTAGTCGCCTGCGAATTGCGGCAGTACTTCAAGGGAAAGAGCATAGTAGCCTTCCTTCAGCGCCATATCCGTTACTTTTTGCGGCATGTTCAGCTTCATTTCCTGGTACAGAATTTCCGTTCCGCGGCCCCAGTTGCTGCCGAATACGTACAGATGCTTGTCGAAGTTCTCGATAACGGACACCGTTGCGTTCTCGCCGATCTTGGCTTTGATTTCTTTGCCGGCTTCATCTGCGCGTTTCTTGAAGTCGTCGATCCATGCTTGCGCTTCTGTCTCTTTGTTCAGCAGCTTCGCGATTTCGAGATGCTGCGTCAGGTAATCCACTTTGCCGTAGGTGTAGACAACCGTCGGCGCGATTTTTTTGAGTTTATCGAGGTTCTTGACGTTGTCTAGGCCAATGATGAGATCGGGGTTCAGCTCGATGATTTTCTCAACGCTCTCATCCGAAATTTCCTGCACGTCTTTCAGCTTGCTTTGGTAGCGGGGGTTCATTTTGGACCAAGAATCCACGCCGACGATATTGACGCCAAGCGCCATAACGTTGCCGGCAAAGGAAGACAGCACCACGACGCGCTGCGGGTTAGCAGGCACTTCGATCGGGCCGCTCTCGGATTGGTAGGTGACCGTGCCGGATGTATCGGTATTATCTGCTGCTGCGCTGCCGCCGGTTTGCTCGGTATTGGCTGCGGCATTGGTGTTCTTGCCGTTGTTTGCTGCATCGCTGCTCGTTTTGTTGCTCGAAGCGTTGCCGCATGCGCTCAAAGTAAGGATGAGTGCAATCAGCGCTGGAAATAATGTTTTTTTCATCATTCGAAAATACCCCTTTACCCTCAAAAATGATTGATTTGCATTGGATACTTGCTGCGGGTTCAGTTCCATTTATCGTGTACGGATCAAGCTTCGCAACGGTGCAATCTGCAGAATTGCGCCTCGGCAAAAGCCATCTATGTATCCGCATGAAATAAAACGTGAACTGCAGTCAGACATTCACCATAACTGATAATGATTATCAATATCGACATGTACAAAGATAAAGTCATTGAGAATGAATGTCAACTACTTCTTGAAAAAAATTGGATAGCTGTGTATATTAATTTTATTGATAATGATAATCATTTACGTTTACAATATAAGGAGCGGTTGCCATGCATGCATCGGACGTTTATGAATTGACGATTATTGGAGGCGGTCCGGCAGGGCTGTATTCGGCCTTCTACAGCGGGCTTAGGGAAATGAAGACGAAGATTATCGAGTTTCAGCCGCAGCTCGGCGGCAAAGTGCACGCATATCCGGAGAAAATGATCTGGGACATCGGCGGGCTGACGCCGCTTCCCGGGGAGAAGCTGATCGGGCAGCTGGTGGAGCAGGGCCTTACGTTCGGGCCTGAAGTCGTGCTGAACACGAAGGTGGAGTCAATCGGGCGGAACGAAGAGGGAATCTTCGAGCTGCGGACATCCGCCGGCGACATCCATTACTCTCAGACGGTCATCATTGCCGTCGGCAGCGGCATTATTAAACCGACCAAGCTTGATATTGAAGGGGCGGAGCGCTATGAGGTCGGCAACCTGCACTATACGGTGAAGTCGCTCAAGCAGTTCAAAGGTAAGACGGTCGTCGTATCCGGCGGGGGCAATTCTGCCGTCGATTGGGCGAATGAGCTGGAGGCGGTCGCGAAGAAGGTCATCGTTATCTACCGGAAGGACGCTTTGTCCGGTCATGAGGCGCAGGTTCAGCAGCTGTTGAACAGCTCGGCTTCATGCGTCTTCCATACGACCATTACTAAGCTGGTCGCGGGTGCCGACCACGAGAAAATCGAATACGTCGAATTGAAGAACCATCAGACGGGCGAGATTTGGAATCTGTATGCCAATGAAATCGTCATCAATCACGGCTATGAACGGGATTCCGCGCTGCTGCAAGCCTCTGAATTAAAGATCGACATGCTGGAGGATTTCTATGTTTCCGGCAGCCCGAACAGCGCGTCTTCGGTGCCGGGCCTTTATGCCGCCGGCGATATTCTAATGCATGACGGCAAGCTGCATTTGATTGCAGGCGCATTCCAGGATGCGGCCAACGCGGTCAATCAAGCGAAGCTGTTCATTCAGCCGAGCGCGGAGAAGTACGGCATGGTCTCCTCCCATAATGATAGGTTCAAGGATCGGAACCGCGAGCTGGTCAAACAAATGATGAAATCCGTCTGACACTAAAGAGCTGAGGGCGCATATTTTCTCAACGGCAATGAAATCGCATCGACCTGCGGCATAGCAAAGGGGAGCATGCCGATGTAGAACGAACGAATGAATAGGGGTACACGCAAGAAAGCCGAATTTCTCTTCGTCGAGAAATTCGGCTTTCTGTTTAGCTGCAGCAGCTTGAAGGCTGTCGTCAGCGGTTGACCCGAAGTCGCTGCGCGGCTTCGCGGGCGGAGGGCGCGTGCGTGATCGCGGAGATAACGGACACGCCGTCGGCACCTGCGGCAATGACGGCAGCTGCATTGTCCGGCGTAATGCCGCCAATGCCGACGAGAGGCGCCGTGATGCCTGCTGCGCGCAGCTCTAGGAGAAGGCGCGTATCCTGCGGCGCCTTGGCATCGTCCTTGGACCCCGTCGGGTAGATCGGCCCGATGCCGAGATAATCGGCGCCGTCCGCAATCGCCTGCCGGGCTTCCTCCACCGTATGGGCAGAGACACCGACGATGGCGGAGGGCCCGATCAATGCCCGAATGGCCGCGGCGGACTCGTCGTCCTGACCGACATGAATGCCGTCCGCACGAGCGGCGATCGCGAGATCGACGTCGTCATTGACGATGAACGGGATCGCATGTTCCTGGCAAACGGCCTGAAGCGTCTTGGCCAGCGCAAGCTTGGCGCCGCCGGTCAAGGCGCCGGCCCCTTTCTCGCGGAATTGGAAGCAGGTAACCCCGCCCTCGATGGCATCGCGAAGCAGCGCTGCGGGATCCTTCCCCGCGCAATTGACGCTGCCCATGATCAAGTACACCTGCATCGCCCTGCGGATGTCTTCAATTGGCTTACGGAGCAACCGGCTCCCCCCGCTTTCTGCGCTGATAAGCAAAATGGTTCGTGGGTCCGTGGCCGGCACCGATGCCGATCCCGTCCTCGATCGCCGCTTGAATGAAGCTCTTGGCGGTCTGCATCGCTTCCAGGGCCGGCTGCCCGCTTGCAAGCGAGGCGGTGAGCGCCGCGGAATAGGTGCAGCCCGTTCCGTGCGTATGCCGGGTTTCGATGCGCTTGCTCTCCATGTAGCTGAAGCGTTCGCCGTCATAGAGCAGATCGACCATCGGCTCATGCGCCGCGCCGTGTCCGCCTTTAATGACGGCATAACGCGTGCCCATGCTGACAAGCTTCCGCGCTGCTTCCTCGCGGTCTGTCATGCTGGTGATCGTCATGCCGGTCATGATTTCCGCTTCGGGAATATTAGGCGTCGTAATGAGAGCAAGCGGGAGCAGATGCGACAAGAGCGAGTCCACGGCTTCCCGAAGCAGCAGCGATGAGCCGCCCTTAGCGACCATGACGGGATCGATGACGAGGTTGCGCCAGCCGTATTGCTTCACTTTGTCTGCAACGGTGCGGATGATGTCGGCGCTGAACAGCATGCCGGTCTTAACCGCATCCGGCGTCAAGTCCGTGCCGATGGCGTCCAGCTGCGCCGCGACGGCGGCTGGCTCCATGGGATAGACGCCATGGACGCCAAGCGTATTCTGCGCGGTAACCGCAGTCAGGGCGGACATACCGTAGACGCCAAGCTCCTGGAAGGTCTTCAGGTCCGCTTGAATACCCGCGCCGCCGCCGCTGTCCGAGCCTGCGATCGTTAATGCTTTGTATACGTTCATTGTAATCATTCCTCCTGAAGGGCAGCGGTTACGCGAGCTGCCGGGTGACCGCCTTTTGCGCGAGCAGGTCAGGCGTGAGCAGTGCCAGTTGGTTCAAGAGCTCCACTTGGAAGCTGCCTGGTCCCCGGCCTTCCGTCGTCGCATAGGCAAGCTCTGCCGCAACGCCGTAGAACGCGAGTGCTTCCGTTATCGCCTCAAGCTGCGCGCTGCCGGCCACGGCCAGGAATGCGGCGATGACGGAGCTGAGCAGACAGCCCGTGCCCGTCACCTTGGTCAGAATCGGATGCCCGTTGCTCACGACGTTCGTCGTCTCGCCGTCGGTAATGATATCATCCTTCCCGGTGATGACGACGATGCAGCCCAGCTTCTTCGCTGCGCGTACGGCAAGGGACGTCACGTCGCCTTCGCCTTCGCCGGCGTCCACGCCCTTAATGGACCAGCGCTCGCCGGCGACATCGGCGACTTCCGCGACATTGCCCCGCAGGACGGTCAGTTTCACCTCCTGCAGAATCCGCTGCGCGGAGGCGCTCCGGTAAGGCGTGGCGCCCGAGCCTACGGGGTCGAAGACAACGGGTACGCCGCTCGCGTTGGCGGACTTGCCGGCGAGAATGATGGATTGGACGACGCTCTCGTCAAGCGTGCCCATGTTCAGCGATACGGCGCCGGAGATGCGGGCGACGTCCGCGACTTCCTCATGCGCATACGCCATGATCGGCGAAGCGCCAAGCGCGAGCAGGCCGTTCGCGGTAAAGTTGGTGACCACCCAGTTGGTGATATTGTGCACGAGCGGGTTTTGCGTTCTGACTTTTTCTAAATACGACATGATTCGTCCTCCTTAGGAATTAAAGATTTATATAAGCGTCTTCGGCCTTCACGGTCTCCGGCAGCAGCTTGTTGTCGATCAGCCATGTTCGCACGCGCGTCCATGATGCGGGATCCTGGCTGCCGAAAGGCTGATCCTTGTCGGTCATAAGCGGCAGCAGAATAGCGAGGCTCTTCGTCTCAATGTCGGCATCGAGCGGCGAGTTCTGATCTTCATGCGCCATCAGCGCATCCAGCGCTTCTTTGCCGTGCTGCTCTACGTACTGCTGCCCTTCGGCTGCGGCCGCCATGAACTTGGCGAACACGTCCTTCTTCGCTTTCAGGCCGTCGTCGCTTGCGACAAGTACAAGCTCGTAATAATCCGGCACGCCGTATTTGGCAGGGTCGAGCGATTGAACGGCATGGCCTTCCTTGTCAAGGATCAGCTGCTCGTGATTAATGAAGCCGCCGATTATGGCATCCGTCTTGCCGGTCGAAATCGCCGGAATGAGGTCATAGCCGACGTCAACCATTTTCACGCTGTCTGGGTCGCCGCCGTCCTGCTTGATCATCGTGCGCGCCATTGCCTCATAGAGCGGAATGGACGAGAAGCCGACGGTCTTGCCGGACAGATCCTTCGGCGAATGGACGCCGCTGTCCGCCGGAACCATCAGATGGTTGAGCGGATGACGAACGATCGCACCGACCGATTTCACGGGAATGTTCTCGCCGCGCGCCATAAGCACCTGCGGCTGGTAGCTGAGCGCGAGGTCGATTTTGCCTGCGGCGACAAGCTTCAAGGCATCATTGGTGTCGGCCGGCATTTGAATCTCGACGTCGAGCCCTTGTTTCTTGAAGTAGCCGTTAGCCTGCGCGGCATACAGGAAGCTGTGCACGGCGTTCGGGTACCAATCGAGCATAAGCGATACTTTCTGAAGCGGCTGGTCTGCGGCATTGCCCGCGTTCGGCGTGTTGGTCGTATCCGACGGCGCATTGCCGCTGGATGATGACCCGCAGCCGGCAAGTAAGAGCAGTGCTGCCGAGAGAAGTACGAGAATGGCGGATTTTTTACGTATCAATAAAGGTAGTGATTTCATCGGAGTCTCCTTTGTTTGGGAAGCATCTTTTTCTCTAGCAGTACGATAAGCAGAAACAAAACCATGCCGAGCGCGGACAGCAGGAACACCGAAGCAAACATCGCGTCTGTGTGGAGGCTGCTGGACATGCGGCGGCTGAAATAACCAAGCCCCTTGCTGCCGCCGAGCCATTCTCCGATCGTCGCGCCGACGACGCAGTAGACGATGGACAGCTTGAGCCCGGAGAAGAAAGCAGGCAGCGCGAGCGGCACATGCACCTTGCGGAAGATCGCCCAGCGGCTTGCGCCCATGGTGAGCAGCAGGTCCCTGTAACCGGCATCGCCCTTGCCGAGACCGTCGTACGTGCTGACGACGATCGGGAAGAACGCGGTTAGGAACACGACGGCGATTTTGCTCCAAATCGTGTAGCCGAACCACATAATGAAGATCGGCGAGAGCGCGATAAGCGGGATCGTCTGGCTGATGACGATGAACGGGTACAGCGCCTTGTTCAGTGTGCGGTACATATGCATGCCGACCGCAAGCAGCGTGCCGACGGCGACCGAGAGCAGGAAGCCGAGGGCGACTTCCGAGAGCGTAGCGAATAGATGCTGCCCGAACAGCAGGCCTGCATGCTCGCCGAGCGCCCGTGCGATGGAGGTCGGCGCGGGCAGGATGAAGAACGGCACGAGTCCGAGCCGAACGCAGCATTCCCAGGCGCCGAGCAGGACGAGCAGCAGCAGCAGGAACAGGCCGTATTGCTCGGTGAGCTTGCTAATCGGTCGTTTGTGCATATAAACGCTGCTCCAGCTCTTGCCTCATTCGAATGAAGGCAGGCTCGTAATTCATGCGGTACTCCCTCGGCCGCGGCAAGTCAACAGACAGCTCCTGCACCTTCGCTCCGCTGCCGGCGCCGGGCATCAAGTAAATCCGATCGCTCAGCAGGAGAGCCTCTTCCAGATCATGCGTAATAAACAGCACCGTCTTGTTGAGCCCGCCCCACAAGTCAAGCAGCCAGCGGTGCATCTCCCGTTTGGTCATGGCATCGAGCGCCCCGAAGGGCTCATCGAGCAGCATGAGCGGCTGTCCCGTCATGAGCGTGCGCAGGAAGGCGACCCGCTGCTTCATGCCGCCCGACAGCTCGCCCGGATAGGCGTTCTCGCAGCCGTCCAGGCCGAGCCGCGTCAGCAGCTGCCGCACCTCGGCGGCTCCGTCCGCGCGGGAGCGCTTAGTCCCGCCGCCCGCATGCTTCGAGGCAGCCAGCTCCAGCGGCAGCAAGCAGTTGCCCAGCACCGTTCGCCACGGCAGCAGCAGATCCTGCTGCGGCATGTATGCGACCTGCCCGAGCCGCTGCTCCGCTTGCTGCCCGTAGAGAAGGATCTCTCCGCTTACGGGGGCAAGCAGACCGGCGATCAGCTTGAAGAGCGTGCTTTTGCCCGAGCCGCTCGCGCCGATTACGGAGACGAACTCGCCTTCGCGTACCTCCATCGACAGCTCGGAGATCACGCGGGAGCTGTCCGCACGGCTGTGCTCGAACGCGAATGAAATATGTTGTAGTGACAGTATGGCAGTTATGCAATCATCTCCTTGAGCCCGCATAAAATCCAATCAAAAAAACCCGCCCCAAATCCGGAAAGGAAATGGGCGGGTCCCAGCGTGTATGCGCATGACGTACATGAGATCGGGCTTCACTCCACTTCCCTACGCTGGCATCACCCAGATCAGGTTCCAAGGGTCCGCGGTTCAGCGCCGCGTCTCAGTCATTAGACTCCCCTAGTGAATCAAACATTATTGGATTTCTTTCTACTATAGCACAGAGACGGCGGGAGTTAAAGACGCAGCCGAGGCGCCGGGAATCAGATCGGCGCCTCGGCGGGTTTCCCGTCATGCGCTTCGAATTCGATTATTGAATGCTTTCGAGCTCCAGCGTAATGGTTTCGATCATATGGACGAAGGAGGTCAGCTCTTGCGAGCTTGCGGCCTGATCGCGCGCCAGCATGGAAGTCCGCTCGGCATCCTGCATGACTTCGCCGATGACGCTCGTAATTTCCTGCAGCTTCGTTCGCACGGTCACGAGCGATTCCTTGGAGTGGGAGGCCAGCTTGCGGATTTCACTTGCAACGACGCCGAAGCCCCGTCCATGGTCTGCTGCATGAGCGGCTTCGATGGCCGCGTTAATGCCGAGCAGCTGGCTCTGATCGGAGATTTCTTGAAGAAGCGATCCGATGCTGTCGATTTCGCCGATTCTCGACTGCAGCTCGCGTACTTTGACATTGGCTTGATCCTGAATATCCGCCGTATGGCTTGCCGAATCGGCGACGGATTGGCTGCTGCTGCCGAGCTCCACGATCATGGAGGAGAGGTCTTGAACGATCTTGCTGATCGTCGTGAGCGTGTCCTGGCGCGCGTTTGCGAGCTCCTCGACCTTCTCCTTCTCATCCTTCTCGTAGGCTTCAAGCACCAGCTGGGAATCAAAGTTGAACAATTTGGACATCGCTAAGACGATATTCATCCATGAGTCCGGCACGGTGCGCTTCAGAATCTCGATGGTCGTATTCAAATAAATCATATAGGTGCCGAGATACCAGTCGGTTGTTAGACCGATCCGCGAATGGATGTGGCCGATCATGATGCGCCGTTCGATGAACGGTTCGTCGATGATGCCGGAGGTCAAGGACATGAAATACCAGCGCTGTGTTTCTTTGAGACGGTCGAGCGTGCTGTGCGCTTCTATGATGGCCCTAAGCTCGGGAATGGTCCAGACCTGATCATATAGACGGTCTACGACCTCGCTTGTGATCTGTGCGAACAGGTCCTTCTTGCTGTGCAGCAAAGCCAGCTCTTGTTCCGTAATACCGGTGTAGCTGAGCTGCTTCATGCGCTTCTCGTTTACTTGAATCATCGCTGAGAATCTCCCTTGTTGTGTGAGATAACAATTATTTAAGGAATTAAATTCGACAAAAGTTGCCAATTTCCTCTATAACCGGCGAAATATTAATAGGACTGTCGAAGTACTCGAAGGAGCTGCGGCCCGTCACAGTTTCTCCCTAATTGATGTGATTGCAATCACAACCGGACCCCCTTCTCGACTCGTATACTGTAGTCAAATCCAAGCACGAAGAAAGCGGGGAATTCAGAATGTTAAGCCAAGAAACCATCGCTATTATTAAATCCACCGTTCCTGTTATGGAAGTTCACGGCGTTGCCATTACGAAGCGTTTCTACGAAATGCTGTTCGAGAACCATCCGGAACTGCTCAATATATTCAATCATGCCAATCAAAAGCAAGGCAAACAGCAAACAGCGCTTGCGAATGCGGTCTACGCGGCTGCTGCCAATATTGACAAGCTGGAAACCATCATTCCTGTCGTAAAAGGGATTGCGAATAAGCATCGCAGTCTCGGCGTTAAGCCGGAGCATTATCCGATTGTCGGCCAAAATCTGCTGGCGGCGATTAAGGAAGTGCTTGGCGATGCGGCGACCGATGAAATCATCAGCGCATGGGCAGATGCTTACGGCGTAATCTCGGATGTCTTTATCGGCATCGAGAAGGACATGTACGAAGAAGCGAAAACACAAGAGGGCGGCTGGGAGGGCTTCCGAGCGTTCAAAGTCGAGCGCAAGGTTCAGGAAAGCGAAGTCATAACGTCATTCTATCTCGTGCCGGCGGACGGCGGGTCGATCGCGACATTCAAACCGGGCCAATATTTGAGCGTGAAGCTTCAAATTCCGGGCGAAGATTATACGCATATCCGTCAGTACAGCTTGTCCGGCACGCCAGGCCAGCCGTTCTACCGCGTGTCCATCAAGCGGGAAGCCGGCTTGGAAGATCGTCCGGACGGCCGTGTATCGGTTTACCTGCACGAGACGGTTCATGCAGGAGACGTGCTGTACATTTCTTCGCCTGCCGGTGATTTCACGCTCGATCAGGATGATACGCGTCCGGTCGTGCTCCTAAGCGGCGGCGTAGGTCTTACGCCGATGGTTAGCATGCTTCGTACGCTTGCGGATTCGAAACAGGACCGCCAAGTATCGTTCATCCACGCAGCCCAGCATGGCCGCATGCATGCGCTGAAGGAAGAAGTAGAGGAAATCGTGGAACAGCACCCGAACTACGCGGCTTACTGGATTTATAATAATCCGACAGATGAGGATCGCGAGGCGGAAGCCTTCCATAAAGAGGGCTATATCGACCTTCCGTGGCTGCAGGAAATTTTGCCGTCGAAGGATGCGAAATTTTACTTCTGCGGACCGCTGCCATTCATGCGCGCAGTGAATCGTGCGCTGAAGGAATGGGGCGTAGCTGCCGAAGATATTCACTTCGAGTTCTTCGGACCGGCCGGCGCATTGGATTAACAGGAAGTTAAAATAAACGGCTGGCGGCTACAGCCTCTCTCCGCGCGGGCGTCATTCATCTGAGCGCTTCGCGCGGAGCAGCCGGTTAACCGTCTCGCGGCGAAGGCCGATCAGCTGGCCGATCTCGTCCTGCGTCAGCACATCGGTCAATGCAGCGGGCTCGATATAATGGCGAAACCAGGCCTGCAGCTTCAGCAGCTTCTCGGCCGGCGTCACTTGGGTGAGCTGGTCGATGCGCTGCTGCATCATGCGCAGCTTATCCTGCAGCAGCAGGGCAATGTCCCGGCAGCGCACGGGGTCCTCCTCGAGCTGCCGATACCATTCCGGCGAGGAAATGACGTCGACCTCCGAAGATACCAGCGCGACGGCCGTTCCGAAATAAGCATTAGGGCTGATCAAGGAATGATGGGGAATCATCTCGTCCGGCGTAATAATATTGACGAGGAACGGCGTGCCGTCCGCGTGAATGCGAACGATCTTGAGCAGGCCGCTGCGCAGATGAAAGAGCGGTCCGGATTCTCCTTGACGAAATAAAATTTCACCTTTATTTAACAGCATGACAGATACTCCTTCGCAGATGAAACATGGCTGGATCCAGTATACCAAATTGCCCGTGTCAACCTCCAACCCGCTCGTTCGAAGCGGCGCGGGGGTTTTTTGGTTTAGTCATGCGGTCATGAACGCCATCAGTCGAAATCCGTCACGATACGGCTTTATTCGACAAAATCCGCTTACATAATTGACCATAAAACCAAATTGGGGTATGTTTCTAGTAAGATCGAACTATTATCGGAGGTGCTTCAAGCTATCATGTCAGTCGTTCAGCGGGTCAAGAAATCCAAATCATCAGTAGGCTATTTTCGCTCCTTAGCCTTCCGAATTTCACTCATTGCAGGGACCTGTTACTTGGTTCTATGCGTGTTGCTTACAACGATCTCCTATCAGGAGCAGAAGAAACAAGTCTTGGAAGAGCTGATGGGTCTGGAGAGCATGTTCCATTCGCCTCTGATGCTGGAGCTGGACGAGATCGACAAGTCGAAGACGGAGCTTAAGAAGAACCCCACGGCATATACCTCCGTCCCGGAGGTCATCCATGTTCAAGAAGAGATGGACCGCGCATCGGCTTCCGACCTGATCGAGAACGCGTATCTGTTCTATCCCGAGTGGATCAAGGATAAGGGAGAGCCGGCGCTGCTTAATTTATTGTCGAATTCCGAGCTCTACGCGGATGAGAAGCCTGCGGAGCCTTATGTGCCCCAGCCGGAGCTGCTGGCCGCGCTGGAGCAGGCGGAGAAGGAAGGCGTCGGACGTACGGTGGCCTACAAGGACGATTTCGGCAAATGGATCAGCGTTGTCAGCGCGATCAAGGATCGTAAAGGCGAATTGATTGCGTTCGCTGGCTTGGATTTCAGCTACGAGACCATTACCAAAACGTTAACTAAAGCATTAAACCGCAGTATCATTATTGGTTTTGCCGCGGCGCTTGCCGGCATTACGATTATTTTCTGGTCGACGCGGTTCTTCCTTCGTCCGCTAAGACGGATCAACGCGCTGGCAGAAGCGGCAGCGGACGGAGATCTCTCCGGCAAGGTTAACATCCGCTCGCGAGATGAGATCGGCCTGCTGGGCCAGTACTTCAACCATATGACCGGTAATTTGCGCACGCTCATTGAACATATCGCGGCTACATCCCGCCAAGTTTCGGCAGCCTCCGAGACGCTGCAAGCCGGCGCGCAAAACTCCGTGCATGCGCTGGCATCCATTACCGGTGCCATGGAGCAGCTGTCCGACCGTTCGGCGAAGCAGTACCAGGGGACGCAGGAAAGCAGCCGCGCCATGGAGGAAATGGCAATCGGTATCGGACGCGTTGCGGAATCGGCCGGGTATGCCTCGGATGCTTCGAGCGATGCCAGGCAGCGAGCTGGTGAAGGCAACGATCAGATGCAGGTCAATATGAACCAAATCACGGGCGTTATGAGCACGGTGAAGCAGACGGTCGAAGCCATCGAACGGCTGCGCGC
The DNA here is from genome assembly GCF_019431355.1 of Paenibacillus sp. R14(2021). Lineage (NCBI taxonomy): Bacteria > Bacillati > Bacillota > Bacilli > Caryophanales > Paenibacillaceae > Paenibacillus > Paenibacillus sp. R14(2021). Next base: position 3,846,950 of record NZ_CP080269.1, on the reverse strand, counting down.
CATGTCCGTGGAAATCGGCGAAGTGACGAATTTGATCGCGAACGTAACGAAGCAGACGAATCTTCTTGCGTTGAACGCTTCTATCGAGGCGGTAAGAGCAGGCGAGCACGGCAGGGGCTTCGCCGTCGTATCGGGCGAGATTCGTAATTTGGCTGAGCAGTCGAAGCTGTCGGCCGAGCGTATTGCCGAGCTCATCGAGCGCGTGCAGCACGAGACGCAGGCGGCCGTCGTCGCCATTGACCAAGGCTTAGGCGAGGTCTTCGCCATGAAGCAGGTGGCCGAGCAGACCGACGACACGTTCCAGCATCTGTCACAGACGGTGCAAAAGGTCGCGGATCAGATGATGGATGTCTATTCCGTCTCCGAGCAGATGTCGGCGAGCTCCGAGGAAGTTTCGGCTTCCATTGCGGAGCTCGCCGAGCTGTCCAGGCAAACGTCGGAGCTGGCCGGGGAAATTTCCACCGCCGCCGAAGGCCAGCAGGATGCCATGTCCAAAGTATCGCATACGGCGGACGAGCTGAGCTTGATGTCGAGCGAGCTGCAGCAGGCGGTAACGCGCTTCAAAGTATAGTGTGACGAAATAGAAAGTGCCTGCCCTTGCGGGGCGGGCACTTTCTATTAGGTTAAGGCAGGATGAACGAAATGCGTACACGACCGGTCGCGGCCAGCTGTGCGATGATCGGATGCTCCCCGTTTTCCTTCTAATCACTACGGAAAAGGTTTTATTATGCTTATGTCGAATGATGTCAGTATTGGAACAAGGTCAGGGAGGTTTACATGAACAACCAGCAAGCCGCCGCAACCCCGGCGTATACGTTATTCACCTTGCAAGCAAGCCCTTCTCAGCGCCGATTCGCCTTCATCATCGGCGCAATCGTGGCTGCGATTACGTTGGCCGGCGCGCCGTACGCGCATTTGCGCTTCCCGCGTACCGGGACGCTTCAGCCTGCGCTGTTCGCCGCGGTGATCTGCTTCGAGCTGATCACCGTATTCGTGCTGTACAGCCAGTTCCGGGTATGCCGTGCGCCGTCCATTCTGGTGCTCGCTGCCGGCTACCTGTACTCGGCCGGCATGGCCACCGCGTATTTGCTCACATTTCCGGGCACACTGGAGCACCGGCCGCCCTTGTGGCATGCGGAGCAGCAGGTACCGGAATATCTCTATGCCTTCTGGCATGCGGGATTCCCGATCGCCATTCTGCTGCACGTATTCATCGAGAAGAAATACGGCGGAATGGCCTTCAGCCCGCGTCAAGGGCGAAACTGGACGGCGCTGGTGTTCGGCGGCACCTTGCTGCTTGTCGCGCTTATTACGACGGGGGTCATTCGTGCTCAGCGCAGCTTGCCCGTGGTGATGGACCACGGCAGAATAACGCCGTTCTTCCTGTTCGCGATCTGCCTGCCGGTGCTGCTGATCAGCTTGGCGGCACTCATCGCCTACTTCCGGTCGACGAGAGGCAGCACGGTAACGGCGTCATGGCTATGCGTGGCGCTGCTTGCAACGTTGCTGGATGTCGGCATTGTCCTGTGCGGCGGCGAGCGGTTCAGCCTGGGGTGGTACATTTCTAAGATGGATACGTTCGTATGCGCCAACATCGTGCTCGCGGGCATGATATATGAATTTACCAAAATGTATTACCGAATGACGGAGCTTTACAATCAGGTTACCGACAGCGAAAGCCGGTTCAAGAAACTCTTCGTCCAGAGCCGGATCGCCGAGCAGAAGATTGCCGAGCAGAATAAAATCATCGAGCGGATGCTGGAGTCCGGACACGAAGCGATTGCAATGTGCGATGAAGAGGGCAGGGTGCTGTTCGCGAACCAACGGTTCGCGGACATGTTCGGCCGCACGCTTGCAGCGGGGCAGCAACTGGCGGATTACTGCCGGGACCTGCGGGTTTCTTACGGTACGTTGGACAGGCGAATAGAAGCGTATTTCGAGCAGCGGCTGCCACCGTTTCGGGAGCGTGCCGCGTTTCAGCTGGAGGGCGGTGCGGCGCGTTATTATGAATGCTACGTCAGTCCGATCGCGAGCGAGGACGGACAGCTCCTCCACGGGCATTTGTTCATGTTCAGCGACCGAACGGATGAGGAGCGCAAGGCGCATTACGACGATTTGACGGGGCTGCCGAACCGGCGATATATCTCCCAGCGCATACAAGAGGCTGTAAATCGCGGGAGGGAAGAGAACGTCCCGTTCGCGGTGTTCTTCATGGATCTGGATGGCTTCAAGCGCGTGAACGATACGCTGGGGCACGAGATGGGCGACCGCCTGCTGCAGGAGACCGCCGTTATTCTTCGGGACTGCGTCGGTACGTACGGCATAAGCGCGCGATGGGCGGGCGACGAGTTTGTCGTGCTGATCGAAGAGGCTGCGGATACTCAGCTTCTAGATAGCATGGCACGCGCTATTATTGCGGCAATGGGCCAGCTCGATCGGATAAACGGACAGCGAATCAACGTGTCGGCGAGCATCGGCATTGCGGTCTTCCCGCAGGACGGCGGGGATGCAGCAGCTATTCTACAGCGTGCGGATCAGGCCATGTACGAGGCGAAGACAAGGGGCAAGAACGATTGCTGGTTTTATGCAGACTGCGTATAGCAGCTCTTGTATATCCAGTGGAATGGATGTAAAATAATAGAAAATTCAACCTGCGTGTGACTGGCGTAAACATGGATAACCATGAGGGAGCACGCAGCAAACGGCCGTACGCCTGGGCAAAAGTATGCGATTCTCATGAATCGGATGCTTTTTTGATTTCTCTATATGATGCATGGAGAGGGCAGGTGTCGAGGATGAAGCTGGCTTATGTGTTGTTTGACGGGTTCACGCTGCTGGATTTTTCAGGTTTCCAGGAAGCGATAACATGGATGAGGGTCCTGGGCGCCGATGCGGACATGATCTGGCATTATTGCGCGGATCAGTCCCGAATAACGGATGACCGCGGCATGTCGATCAGCATTTCGCATGTAAAGCCGGATCTGTCGGGTTATGATTTGGTCTTTGTGCCCGGCGGCATGCCGACGCGCAGATTGCAGTACGACGAAGGCTTCCTGTCCTGGCTTCGAACGGCCCGGGAAGCGGAGATGAAGGTGTCTGTCTGCACAGGGGCTCTGCTGCTGGGGGCAGCGGGATTACTGCAGGGGAAGCGGGCCACGACGAACGCTTCTGCCTATGAGCTGCTTCAGCCTTACTGCGCCGAGGTCGTCAAGGAACGCTTCGTGCGGGACGGCGACGTATTTACGGGCGGCGGTGTCTCGGCATCGATCGACCTCGGTCTGTATGTCGTCGAGTCGCTGACGGACAGAGATTTCACCCGCCGGGTGCAGGAGCAGATGCATTACCCGTATTATTCCGGCGCATCCGCCATAGGATGAAAGGAAGCCCTTGGGCCGGCACTGCCGCCGGTTCAAGGGTTTTCTGCCGTGGGAGGACGGGGCTGCGGAAGGCGGATGGGCGTTAATAGGAAAAACGAGGCGTTATCGTCGGCGGGCCGCCCATTTGGCAAAAAGTGTTCCACCCTTGTTTTCCTGCTTGAATTTTGGGAAAATGATTGGAGGTAACGAGAGACGTTGGTTAGTGAAAAGAGGATCAGGTATGAACAAACCTTCTATATACGGAATGACGCGGGAACAGCTGAGCGGTTGGATGCTGGAGAACGGACACAAGGGGTCTAGAGCCTTGCAGGTGTGGGAGTGGCTCTATCGGAAGCGGGTCACGGCATTCGAAGCGATGACCGATGTGAATGCAGCAAGTCTTGCGCTGCTCGCAGAGCACTATACGTTCGTGACGATGACCGAGCATACCAAACAGGAATCCTCGGACGGGACCGTGAAGTTTCTGTTTAAGCTGCAGGACGGCAATCTCATTGAAACGGTACTGATGCGGCATAAGTTTGGCTTGTCCGTCTGCGTAACCACGCAGGTGGGCTGCAATATCGGATGCAGCTTCTGCGCGAGCGGTCTGCTCAGCAAGAGCCGTGACTTGTCTGCGGGCGAAATCGCCGAGCAAATCATGAAGGTGCAGCTGTATTTGGATGCTGCCGGCCAAGGAGAACGGGTCAGCCATGTGGTTGTTATGGGCATCGGCGAACCGTTCGATAATTTTGAGAACCTCGTCGACTTCCTTGACGTAATCAAGGATCACAAGGGGCTGGCGATCGGCGCCAAGCATATCACGGTATCAACAAGCGGCTTGGCCGACAAGATTATTGCATTCACGGACCGGAATTTAGGCGTCAACCTGGCGATCTCGCTTCATGCGCCGAACAACGAGCTGCGCACGCGGATTATGAAGATCAACCGGGCGATTCCAATCGAGAAACTAATGGCGGCGATCGATTATTACATCAGCAAGAACAAGCGCCGCATAACGCTGGAATACATTTTGCTGCGGGGCGTTAACGACGCCGGCGAGCAGGCGCTGGAGCTTGCAGAGCTGATCGGCGGCCGCCGGCCGAACGTCAATGTGAATCTAATTCCGTACAATCCTGTTGATGAACACAGTCAATACCAGCGAAGTGAACAGGAATCGATTAAAGGCTTCTACGACACGCTCAAGAAACAAGGTGTGAGCGTAAGCGTACGGTTGGAGCATGGAACCGATATCGATGCAGCCTGCGGGCAGCTGCGGAGTAAACAAATGAAAGCTTCCGGGTAACCGGTCAGCTGCCCAAACCGAATTGAATCTCTCAGAATAAGATATTCTAGTTACTTATTAGTGAGAGGGATGATAGCGGGGATATGGCAAAGACAAAGGCAATGAACCGGGAAAATCAGGTCTATTCCAATCGCGTGGTTCGCTCGGAGTTCGATCGGAACTGGGATTCTTACGTCATCCGTTCGGGGTACTTCGTGTACGAAGCCAAACGTACGGGCGCCTCGGTGACCGTGCTGCTCTCGACAGGCGCGTCGAAGCTGCTTACGTTCAGGAAAGGCGGCAAGGTGTGGGTCGGCAGCGGCGGCGTGAGCCATTACAGCAAGACGCATGTGGCGATCGATATCTAATGTGAGGAAGCGTCATATCTAGCAGGAATGATGAGACATCTGGATGCAGATGTCTTTTTGCTGTTCGGCCTTATAGGGCAGGACGCTTTGGTTAAGACTATTTTGATGGGGTAAATGTTGGGATTACTCGGACAAACCGCCCGAAATGGGTTAAGATAGAGGCATCACAAGGAACGGGAGCGGTAACGATATATGTCGAAGAACGAAGAAGTGGTATTGACCAAAGAAGGGTTCGCTAAATTGCAGGAGGAACTCGACGATCTCAAATACGTCAAACGCAAGGAGCTGGCGGCACGGATCAAGCTTGCGATCAGCTACGGCGACTTGAAGGAGAACAGCGAATACCATTCAGCCAAGGAGGATCAGGCGTTCCTCGAAACGCGTGTCCTTGTGCTTGAGAAAATGCTGGCCACTGCGCGCGTCGTGGAAGCTACCGACCAAAGCAATGTTGGCATCGGCGCTTCGGTCGTCCTGCACGATGTCGAGTTCGATGAGAAAATCGAATATCAGATCGTAGCTCCGGCGGAGGCCAACGTGCAGGATAATAAAATATCGTACGAAAGCCCGCTCGGCAAGGAATTGCTTGGGAAACGGGTCGGGGCACGGATCAGCGTCAATGCCCCAGTAGGCGTCATCGAATACAAGCTGCTTGAAATCAAATAATGCATCTCCCCGCGAAGGTGGGGGAGTAAGCGCGGACCGCCGAATCTTTCATTCGGCGGTTTTTTTGTATGTGTTCAAGCCATACCTGACATGCCCTCCATCTTTTTCGGGCATATGACAGAGCATTCCGCGAAGCAACTCAAACCCGCGCGAATGCTGGGTTTTTTGGTCGTAACCCGGCGAAATCCACCCACTTTTTTCGATGATTTTTCCGTATTTTCGATGCTTCAGCGGCGTAATTGCAGGATCCACAATGAAGCCAGCGGCGAGTTAGGGAGAGCCGAGGCGGTTTTACGTTGTTATTTGTGAATTTACAGCGCCATCAGCCGGTCCTGCTTACATTGATGCAAGTTGCCGAGCCGAAGCTGGTTTTGCGTCGATCGCGAGAAACCGTGGGCGGAATCCCATCTCTCCACGCACGCAGCGGAGCATGAACGCTGTTGCGGCGTATTTATTGCCGCAGCGGGCTTTCGTTTTCGCCTCCTCGTTCATCCCCTCCCTCTATCCCTCTATCCTTCTATTATTGTATCCTTCTACCCCTTTTTTATCTGCAATTCTTCAAATCTGCAGATTTCGAATTCCCTCACTATCCAATATATGATATATTTGATATAACTTTTATATATGGAGTCGGGAGGCTGAAACTTTTGAATTCGGATCGGGAACCGCTGTATGTTCAAATTCAGAATCACTTTAAAGACGAAATTCGGACGGGCCGGCTGCTTGCCGACGACAAAATTCCAACGGAGAAGGAGCTTCTGGAGCAGTTCGACGTCAGTCGGATTACGGTCGCTAATGCGCTCAGCGAACTGGCGCGGGAAGGGTGGATTTATCGGATTCCGGGGCGCGGCACTTACGTGAAATGCGATCCAGAGGGTGTGATTGTTGCGGCCGCCGCAGCGGCCCTCGAGTCTGCCCAGCCTGCTCAGCTTGTCCAGCCTATGCAAGCGGAGAAGCGGCGAGAACGGCCTAAGGTTGGCCTTATCATCCCCTCGGTCAGCGATTATTTTGCCATCCGTCTGCTCGCGGGCATAACGGATTCGCTGGAGAGCGGGGGTTGCTCGCTGTCCATCATGTTCACGTTCAATTCCAAGGAACGGGAGAAAGAGCTTATACGGGAGCTGCGTGACAGCGTTGACGGGCTTATTATTTTCCCTGTGGATGCGGATGTGTACAACGAAGAAATCATTACGCTCAAAATGAACGGTTATCCGTTCGTGCTGATCGACCGATATTTGCCCGGCGTCGAGACGAATACGGTTCATGCGGACAGTGCGCTTGCCGCTAAGCTCGCGGTCGACCACCTGTGGTCACTCGGCCACAGAAATATCGCGATCTGCACGGACACCCCGCTATCGGCGGTATCCGTCGACGACCGGATCAACGGCTATATGAACGCCTTGAAGGAGAAGGAAGCATTAATTAACCCTGCGCTGCTGCTGACGAATTTCGACGTGCGGGATGCCGGGCTTGACGCCGACCATCCGCTGGTCCAATTGATCACAAGCCGCGCGGCTACGGCTTATATTGCGCTCAACAGCACGCTTGGCCTGCATATTGCCGCCGTTGCCAAAGCCGCTGGCTTGAACATGCCGGGCGACCTCTCCGTCGTGACCTTCGATAATCCAAGCCGGGGCATGCTGGACGAGCAGGGAATCTTCACGTACATTGACCAGCATGAAGGCGAAATCGGCCGTCGCGCCGGCGAGCTAATGGCGGCAATTTTGCAAGCGGACGGCGTGGGCAGCGTGCCGGCGTACAACCGGATCGTGCTGGAGCCGATGCTGGTTGTTAGGGGCACGACGGCTGCACCAAGGGAATAGTCTTAAGACAGGTAAGCCGCGAATGCAAAAAAATAGGAAATAATTAGCGGAATTCTTTCTCTTTTTCACAAATCGACCGACCACAGGCCGTAATTGATGCCGTCATCCGACTGCTGGAGGGCTGAGAGGCAAGGTGGAATAGATAAGCCGTTAAGCCGTCCCATGAACGACTGCCGGATTATTCGACAGGATGGCTTCGGCAGCTTCGCGCAGTGCGGGCAGAAACGCTGTAACGGCTTCCGCGCGCTTGAAGAGCTCCGCGGTAGACGTGATGCCGAGCTCCGCGATGGCGGCTTGGAAGGCGGGTAAACGTTCGGCATGCCACCCCGGCGCGTCCGCGGCTAATATTTTATGACAGCGGGCAAAGGTTGCGATTATCCAAAATACCGCCTCGCGGTGGCTGCCGTCCTGAATGAGCGCGCGGCTTCCGTCGATGGCGATGGAGCGCGCGGCAGGTGTGATGTCCGAGCTGAAGAAGAACGGCGTCCTACCGGCTGCGGCGGCAAGGTCGAAGGTGCAGCTTAGCTCGTCAAGGTGCGCCTCCGCCCGCTCGGGGGTTAGGTTCGTACATCCGAGCAAGCGCATGAATTCGCTGTAAAGCTCGGATTGCCCATAATCCGCCAGCGTTTCCCGCGCCGCAAGATAGCGCAGCCGCACGGTCGGATTGCGGAGCGCGGCAACGAGGATGACATGCGTCGTTACGCCTGTCGGGAACAGCCATGACGTAACCTTGTCATGCAGCGGCGCATCCGCGTCGATGGCGCGCAGCCCATTCTCGATGCGCAGCAGCGCATCACTGCAACGGCGTCGAACCCAGGCTGCTTCGGCGTAATGGCGGGCAACATCAGCTTGCAGCTTGCGCAGATAGCCCTCGGGGTCGGCAATAATCGTGTCCATCCGGAAGCTGCCTGCCAGATGATACGATCCCAACACTTCCTCCGCTGAAGCAAGCTCTCTCCTGCTCAAGTAGGTGACTTCGAGCAGAACGCCGCTGTACAGAAATTTCCCGAGCTTGGGCGGCGCTACGTCCCCTGCCGTCACGATTACGATGTCGATATCGGAAGAAGGTGGAAGCTCTGCCCAATCAGACATTCCAATCGTCGAACCGCTGAAATAAGCGCCTCGAAAGCCGATTTCCGTGCTCGCATGCTCCATTACCCATCGAATCGCAGTCTGCTTAGCCGCTTTGATTTGCATGGTTCACCTCGTATTGTTGTGGTTTGAAGGCGCACATGACCTAAGAGGAGCCTCTAGAAACTGGAAGACGCATGTATTCTTCATGGTAGCGCTTAAGAAACAAGAACGTCTATAGGCAATGCGAATGAAATCCACGCGAAATATCGACATGGCAGCATAAACGGCCGCAGACGGACAAAGATTGATCGATGGACATGATGAGGAAATAGAAAAGGCATCTTATTATTTTCGCAAAACAATTGATCTATTATACATATATAATATATTATTATGCTATAGCATGATGACTAAAGGATGGTGCATGAACGATATGCCTTACACACCGATTAAATTGGACGTTCTTCGCAATACGCTGAAAGGAATCGAGTCCCGTATTTACACGAAACTCGCACCGCTTGAAATGACGGCTTATGCAACGAAGGAGCCGGTCGTGTTCGCGGAGCGCGAATCCGGGCAGCGTCTGGAATTGAAAGCCGGCGACAAATGGGGCGAGCTGTGGGACTGCGCTTGGTTTCATTTTAAAGGGCTGGTGCCTCGCGAAGCGGCCGGCAGCAAAGTCGTGCTGCTGATCGATGTAAACGGCGAGCTCTGCATCTTTGACGAGGAAGGTACGCCGGTGCAAGGCTTGACGAACGTGAACTCGGAGTTCGACCTGACGCTGGGTCTGCCGGGCAAGCGCGTATTCCCGCTGCTTGCGTCGGCTGTCGGCGGCGAGACCGTGGATTTGTGGGCAGATGCCGGGAACAATGATTTATTCGGCTTCTACCGTAGCGGAACCGTGAAGGAAGCGGACATTGCTATCTGTCATGAGGACACTCGCCAGCTGTATTACGATTACGAAGTGCTGCTTGATTATGCCGAGCATATCGACGACAAGTCCGCGCGGACGGCGCGTATTCTTCAAGCACTTTATGATGTTCATCTCCTATTGCGGGATCCGTCGGTGGAGGTTATTGCGAAGGCGCGTCAGGTGCTGGCGGCCGAGCTTGCCAAGCAGGGCGGCGATCCGACGATGACAGCAACGGCTGTTGGCCACGCGCATATCGACTTGGCCTGGCTGTGGCCGATCCGCGAAACATTCCGTAAAGGCGCGCGGACCTTCGCGACCGTGCTGCGTATGATGGAGAAATACCCTGACTACGTGTTTGGCGCGAGCCAGCCGCAGCTGTACCAGTGGGTGAAGGAGCAGCATCCGAAGCTGTATGCGCAGATCAAGCAGCGCATTGCGGAAGGACGCTGGGAAGTGCAGGGCGCGATGTGGGTGGAGCCGGACTCCAACATCGCGGGCGGCGAGGCGCTCATACGCCAGATTCTGCACGGCAAACGGTTCTTCAAAGAAGAATTCGGCCTCGATATGCGCATGCTGTGGGTGCCGGATATTTTCGGCTATACGGCAAGCTTGCCTCAGCTGCTGAAGCAGTCAGGCGTCGACTACGTCATGACGCAGAAGCTGTCGTGGAGCGTGCACAACGATCATCCGCATCATACGTTCTTCTGGGAAGGCATCGACGGCACGAGCGTGCTGACGCATCTGCCGCCGGAGGATACGTACAACGGTCCGGCGCTTCCGCGTTCCATCATTAAGGCGGAGCGGGACTACTACGACAAGAATGTATCCGACCATTGCCTGGTCGTTTTCGGTATCGGTGACGGCGGCGGCGGCCCAGGCGAAGAGCATCTGGAGCGGCTGGCGCGCGTGAAGAATCTGCAGGGGCTAATTCCCGTGAAGCAGGAGCCGGCCATTACCTTCTTCGACAAGCTGAATACGAACAGCCAGCGCTACAAGACATGGAAGGGCGAGCTGTACCTGGAGAAGCATCAAGGCACGCTCACCAGCCAAGCACGCAACAAGCGGTTCAACCGCAAGCTGGAGAAGGCGCTGCGCGAATTGGAATTCGCGGCATCGCTCGCCATCGCCGCGGGTAAAGGCGAATATCCGGCCAAGGAGCTGGAGACGATTTGGAAAGAAGTGCTGCTCTACCAGTTCCACGACATTCTCCCGGGCTCATCGATCACGCGCGTCTTCGACGAATCGCTGGCACGCTATGAAGTGCTGCTAAGCCGCGTCAACGAGCTGACGGCGGCCGCTTATAAGGACGCCGCTTCCGCGGTTGCAACGACAAGCGCGGCGAATCCGGCGGTGATGTTCAACTCGCTGCCATGGGACCGCAAGGAATGGGTGCGTACGACGGGCGGCCAATGGCTGCAAGCTGACGTTCCTGCCATGGGCTACGGAGTCGTGGACATGGCCTCGCTGCCTGAGCAGCCGGCATTCGAGCTTCAAGCGGCCGATGATCTGCTTGAGAACGAGCTCATCCGCGTGACATTCAATCCGGACGGTAGCATCAGCTCGATATACGACAAGACGCTTCAGCGTGAAGTGCTCGCACCGGGCGAGACGGCGAACGTACTGTCCATCTACCATGATAACGGCGACGCTTGGGATTTCCCGGAGGACTACGCCGCGGCGCAATCGACGCCGATGACCTTGACGGAAAGCCGCGCAAGCATCGACGGACCGCAGGCGATCCTGGAGCAGCGCTACGCGTACGGCAAATCTACGCTGACGCAGCACATCGCGCTGACGGCAGGCAGTAAGCAGCTGGTGTTCAGCACCGAAGCGGACTGGCAGGAAGACGGCAAAATGCTGCGCGCCAATTTCCCGCTGAACGTGTACACGGATGCGGCCAACTGCGAGATTCAGTTCGGACACTTAAAGCGCCCGACGCACCGCAACACGATGTGGGATTATGCGAAGGATGAAATTTGCGCGCATCAGTGGATCGATCTGTCGCAGCCAGACTTCGGCGCGGCGATCTTAAACGACTGCAAATACGGGTACAGCGCAAACGGGCATACCATCAGCATCCATTTGCTGCGCAGCCCGTCGTATCCGGACCCGACCTGCGACCGCGCGCAGCACCAATTCCGCTATGCGGTACTGCCGCATGAAGGAGATTTCCTCGCAGCGGAGGTCTACAAAGCCGGTTATGCGTTCAATACGCCGCTGGCCGTCGCCGCTGCAGGCGGCTCGGAAGCCGGTGTCCTGCCGGAACGGTTCTCGGCAATCGCGCTCGAAGGCCGCGGCGTTATGATCGAAGCCGTGAAGAAGGCGGAGGACGAGAATGCCTTGATCGTGCGTCTCTATGAGACATCGGGAGCTAATGCGTCGGTTCGGCTGAACGTGAACATCGCTCATGCTTCTGCTGTCCTTGCAGATCTAATGGAGCAGGAGATCGCGCCGCTTACCGGCACGGATAACGGCTACGACTTGCAGTTCTCGCCGTTCGAGATTAAGACGGTGAAGGTCAGCCTCTAACTATAAGCAGCGTCTACTCGAGGCGGCCCCTGCTGCAGCATTTGCTGCGGAGGGGCCGCTTCGTGCTGGGCTCCAAATTGCCGGGAGGCAGCGGAAACGGCTATACTGTTACCATAAACTTACGTACGGTTAAGGAGCATGCCTACCATGACAAAGCAAGAGCATTCATTTCACGCCTACGGCCTCGGCGACGACATTATCCGCGCGATTGACAGCCTCGGCTACGAGGAGCCGACCGCTGTGCAGCGCGAGGTCATTCCCCATGTGCTGTCGCAGCGGGATTTGACCGTTCGAGCCCAGACGGGGAGCGGTAAGACCGCCGCTTTCGGCATTCCGATCTGCGAGCTGATCGAATGGGAGGAGAACCGGCCGCAGGCGCTGGTACTGACGCCGACCCGGGAGCTGGCCGGGCAGGTGAAGGAGGATCTCATTAACATCGGCCGCTTCAAGCGCATCAAGGCGGTGGCGATCTATGGGCAGCAGCCGTTCGCCGGTCAGAAGATCGAGCTGCAGCAGAAGGTTCACGTCGTTGCGGGAACGCCGGGCCGCGTGCTGGATCATATCCAGCGCGGGACGTTCGACGTGGAGCGGCTCCGTTTTCTAGTGATCGACGAAGCGGATGAGATGCTAAACCGCGGCTTTATCGAGCAGGTAGAGGCGATTATTAAGGAGCTGCCGGCCGAGCGGATGACGCTGCTCTTCTCCGCGACGCTCCCGCCTGACGTGGAGCGGCTCTGCCATGCTTATATGCGCAATCCGCTGGATATTGCCATCGAATCCGGAAGCATTGCAGTGGAGCGGATCGCGCATGAGCTCTATATCGTGAATGACAGCCGTAAAATCGCGCTGCTCAAAGCCGTTACCGCCATGGAAAACCCGGACAGCTGCATCATCTTCTGCTCGACGCAGGAGGCGGTGGATCTGGTGAACCGCGAGCTTCGGCGCAGCGGCTACCCGTGCGACAAAATCCACGGCGGGATGGAGCAGGACGACCGGTTCAGCGTCATGCATGCCTTCCGGCGTCATGAATTCCGCTATCTCGCGGCAACTGATGTGGCGGCAAGGGGCATCGATATCGAGAACGTCACCCATGTCATCAACTATGACCTGCCTATGGACAGCGAGAAGTTCGTGCACCGGATCGGCCGAACAGGCCGTGCGGGCTTAAGCGGCAAAGCCATTACGTTCGCAGCGCCTAATGAAGAGAAGCGGCTTGCGGATATCGAGCGCTACCTCGGATTTGAACTGCCGCGGTCGGAAGCGCCAGCCGAAGAAGACGTGGCAGCGGCGCAGGAGGCGTTTCAGCACAAGCTGCAGGCAGCTTCACCGGTGAAGCTGGATAAGCGGGAGCTGCTGAGTCAGGACATTATGAAGCTGTATTTTAACGGGGGCAAGAAGAAGAAGCTGCGTGCAGTCGATTTCGTCGGGACGATTGCGAAGCTGGAGGGAATGACGGCGGCGGATATCGGGATCATCTCCATTCAAGATAATGTGACGTTCGTGGACATTCTGAACGGCAAGGGCCGATTGGTTCTGCACGCGATGAAGACGACGACGATCAAAGGCAAGCAGCTGAAGGTGCATGAAGCGAATAAATAACAAGAAGAGAGACGGCGGTTAAGGCCGTCTCTCTTCCATGTCGGTCAGCGCCTTATGCATCCAAATCGCGGCTTGGGCGCCTTCGCCCATGGCGATGACCGCTTGTTCGGAATGGAACGCGATATCCCCGGCGGCCCAGACCTGCGGGATGCTGGTCATCTTGGTACGGGGGTCGGTCCAAACATGCCGATTCTCGTGAAGTCGGGCGCCAAGCTGCGCGGCTAACTGGGATCGTACCTCATTGCCGCCGAAGGCGACGAAAGCGCGCTCGGCCGTAATTTCCGAGCCATCCCGCAGCAGGACACCGTGGAATACACCGTCCATGGAAGCGTTGACGGCCGTTACGTCTGCTTGCCGGTGCCGAATCCCGGCTGCGGCCAATCGTGCGGTAAGCTCGGAACTGACGGGGTGCTTCGCACTCTCTTGGTTTAGGTAGAGCAGCTCGTCCGTCCAAGCACGGAGGGTAAGCGCCATGCGGGCGCCGACATCGCCGGCGCCAAGCACGAGCGTTCGGCGGTCCTTGACCTCGTAGCCGTCGCAGTCCGGACAGACGTATACGGTCAAGCCTAGGCAGGGGTGAAGACCCGGCCAACCGGGCAGCCTGTCCATGACGCCGGTTGCGAGCAGCAGCGTACGTGATTCATAGGAGGCGCCGCTGCTGCCTCGCAAGCCGAAGCCGCCGTTTGGCAAGCTGGCGGCTTCAAGAATCGTGTCGGGCTTCTGCTCCATACCGTATGTGCCAAGCTGCTTGAGACCAGCCTGCCTGATGGCTTCGCCGGAGACGCCGTCCGGATATCCGAGCAAATTGCGATAGCTCCGGCACAGCGTGGAGCGTCCGTCTCCGGAATCGATGACGAGCACTTTATACTTGGCATAACGTCCGAGTTGAATCGCTGCCTGCAGGCCGGCAAGGCCGCCCCCAACGATAATGCAGTCTAGCATGAGCAGGACTCCTTTGCTAAGCGGGGATCGTGGTCGTTCTGCCTTAGTTTGGCGGAAACGCCATGTTCTATGTGCGAGAGGAGCTGCGAAGTTGCTCCGGCATTGTCGGCATGGACTTGGTAACCTATGGGCAGCTACCACGAAGGGGAGGAAGAAGCCGGCCTTTTCGCGAAATAGAAGTGATGGCAACAATGAACGGAGGCTGCATCAATCGATGATTAAACTGCGTAAAGGCGCATGGACGCTCTTCGAGAGCGCGCTGTACAAAACGACCTCGACGGTCATCCAAACGGAGGATGCCGTGCTGATCGTCGATCCCTGCTGGCTGCCGCATGAGGTAGAGGAAATTCGCCGGTATGCCGGCGATATGGCGCTGAACGGGAAGCGCAAATACGTGCTGTTCACGCACTCGGATTTTGACCATATTATCGGATACGGGGCTTTTCCGGATGCGGAAGTGATCGCTTCGGCTGCGTTCGCGGATAAGAGCGAGGCAGCGAAGCAGAAGATTGTCGAGCAGATTCTGGCATTCGACGACGATTATTACTTGGAGCGAAATTATGAGATTGCGTATCCGGCAGTTACGCATCGCGTGGAGCGTGACGGGCAGCTCCTGCAGCTTGGCACCGATTTGCGGCTGACCTTCTACCTCTCGCCGGGTCATAACGATGACGGTCTATTTACCGTCGTCGAACCGCTTGGACTGCTGCTGGCGGGCGACTACTGGTCGGATCTTGAGTTTCCGTATATCTATCACAGCAGCACGCTGTACGAGGAAACGATTGGCAAGCTGGATACGATGCTGACGGCGCATGAGGTAAAGCGGCTCATCCCGGGCCACGGCAGCTCGACGGCGGATATCGGCGAGATGAAGCGGCGCCAGACGGCTGATTTTGCATATATCGCTGCCCTGCGCGGTGCGGTGGGAAGCGGGGACCAGGAGACGATCGACGCATTGATTGACGGCTGCCGGTTTCCCCGCAACATGCGGAAGTTCCATAAGGGAAATCAGGAGCTGATGGAGCGGGAGCTACGCGCGAAATCGTGAACTTGAATCGTCGTCAACGATGCAAAAGCAGCCCCGGATAATCACCCGGGGCTGCTTTGTTTGTGCGGAAGATGGAATTATGAACGAAGCTTAGCCATATCAAAAGCCGGTACGAAGCCTTCTTTCATCGCTCGTCCAAGCAGCGCTTCGATTGCGGCGTAACCGCTCGCTCCTAGATTGCGGGAAAATTCGTTGACGTAGAGTGCAATATGCTGATTCGCTACGGTTGGCGACATTTCCTGCGCGTGTTCCATGACGTAGGCGGCGGACGCCTCCGGATTGGCCCATGCATATTCCACGGAGCTGCGAATCCAGGCCGTCAGCGAAGCGGTATCGAGCGAGCGGCGGGCAATAATCGCGCCGAGCGGAATCGGAAGGCCGGTGTCGGATTCCCACCAGCTGCCGAGGTCCGTCATCATGTGCAGGCCGTAGTTCTGGTACGTGAACCGCGCTTCGTGAATGACGAGACCGGCGTCGATGGAGCCGTCCCGGACGGCGGGCATGATTTCATGAAACGGCATGACGACGATGTCGAGATTGCCGCCGGGAATGTTCTGGGCCGCCCATAAGCGGAAGAGCAGATAAGCCGTGGAACGCTCGCTTGGCACGGCTACCCGTTTACCGCTCAGGGAAGCGGGGTCGGCTGCGCCGTTCTTCGTCAGCACGAGCGGGCCGCAGCCGCGTCCGAGTGCGCCGCCGCAAGGCAGCAGGGCGTAGTCGTCC
This sequence comes from Paenibacillus sp. R14(2021), assembly GCF_019431355.1. NCBI lineage: Bacteria > Bacillati > Bacillota > Bacilli > Caryophanales > Paenibacillaceae > Paenibacillus > Paenibacillus sp. R14(2021). Next base: position 3,830,630 of record NZ_CP080269.1, on the reverse strand, counting down.
AGCACCCAAGGCAGGGCAGCGAAAGAAATTTTGAGCACCTCCGGCCCTTCCCTGGCTGCTGCCCAATTGTTCGTAATATCAATATCCGCGTAGGTCACGTCGAATGAAGGCGCGCCTGGCACCTGTCCATGAACCAAGGCGTGGAAAACAAATGTATCGTTCGGGCATGGCGAGAAAGCAATTTTCATTACAGCACCTCCGTCAAAATCCGGCTTGCACGTTCCAGCGCCTGCAGCGCATCGCCGATTCGCCAAGCATCTCTGTCTCGCGGTCCGACCGCGTTGGAAATCGCCCGCAGCTCCAGCGCGGGTAGGCCAAACTGCAGCGCGGCCGTCGCTACGCCGAAGCCCTCCATGGCTTCGGCCGCTGCGCCTGGCACGCGCCGTTCATGCTCCGCGGCGGTTGCGGCCATTCCCGTCGCGGTCGTTACGGTGAGCACGGGACCTGTGCTCACCGGCAGACCGGCCGCGGCGATGCCCGCGGCCAAGGCGCCCGCGAGGCGGGCGTCGACCCCGATGCGGGACGAGCCGAACCCGAGCGCGTCCACGCTCGCGAAGCCGTCCGGGGTCTCGACCCCCAGATCGGCGGCGATGATTTCGCCGGCCACCACAAGCGAGCCCACGGCGGCTGTACCGGCGAAGCCGCCCGCGATGCCTGCGCTGACCGCGAGCCGGTAGCCGCCCGCGGCCAGCGCCGCGGCGGTGCCGGCCGCCGCCGCCGCCGGCCCTACGCCAGCGGCGACGACGTGAAATCGTTCGTCGCCCCCCAAGCCGCGCAGCACGGCATCGCGCTCCGCGGCCACCGCAGTAACGATCAGGACGCGCCCGCGGTTTGTATTCTCCTCTTTCCCCATTGCACAAGCTCCTTTATAAACAATGACGTTGCTGTGAGTTACACACATTTTACCTCTGCGGCCGCCCGCATTCAACCGGGCCGACGTGGGCGAGGTGTTTCCCTTTAATGAAAGACAACATCCAACCTCTCCAAACAGCCTCCGTCTGCCGATATGGTGTAAAAGAAAACATGCTTATGTCATACAATCCTGCGGACAGTTTTCAAAAACGGTTGACGCCGGGTGGTTGAGCTGGTAAAGTACATTTATATTTTATACAATTTAATTTAATAAAATCAATAAGGAGGAATCATCATGACTACACTATACGACCTTCAAGCCACAACGAACCACGGCCAAACGAAATCGCTGTCCGACTATAAGGGAGACGTAATGCTGATCGTCAACACGGCCAGCAAATGCGGATTTACGCCTCAGTATGAAGACTTGCAGAAGCTATACGAGAGCTACCGCGACCAAGGGCTGCAAATTCTCGGCTTCCCTTCCAATCAATTCGGCGAGCAGGAGCCAGGCACGGATTCCGACGTGCAAAGCTTCTGCCAAATCAATTATGGCGTTAATTTCCCGCTCTTCGCGAAATCGGACGTTCGGGGCGAGAGCGCGAACGAGGTATTCCGCTATTTGACGGAATCGCAGCCTTTCCGCGGATTCGATACCTCCGAGCCAAGCGGCAAAATGCTGCATGCCTTCCTCAGCGAGAAGCTGCCGGAATGGCTGATCGACGACTCGATCAAATGGAACTTCACCAAATTCCTAATCGACCGCGAAGGCAATGTTGTTGGACGCTATGAGTCGACGGTAGAACCGCTCGCTATGAAAGAGGATATCGAGGCGCTGCTGAACGCAGGTAAATAATAGCTTTCCAGGCGGGTTCGGCTTTGGCCGGACCTCTTTTTATGGATAGGTGTCGTTCTTTTGAATCTTTGCGCGCCTGGAACTTGCACAGCTTGTGTCGATCCACATCACGGCCGGGCGTATAGGGTTTCGCTACGCCTCCCGCAGTCACTCTGTTTGCAAAGTTACGCCGATCAAGGGCAAACTAGTGGAGGACATATAAGGAAGGTGGTCGTACATAACGATGAAAGCACTTGTTTTTCATACATTCGGCGGACCTGAAGTGCTGCAGCTGCAAGAAGTTCCGGATCCCGTACTCGCGCCAGGTACGGTCCTTGTGCGGATGCAGGTCGTTGGGCTGAACTTCGCGGATGTTTACCGGCGGCAGGGCAATTACCATTTGGTCGGCGAGCCGCCCTATATACTGGGCTATGAAGGAGCCGGTATCGTCGAGCAGACGGCACCGGACGTGACCGGCGTTCGGGTTGGCGACCGCATCGGCTTTGCGGATGTGCCTCATGCCAATGCGGAGCTCGTCGTCGTGCCCGCGGACCGGGTTATACCGCTGCCGGACGATATCAGCTTCGAAGCTGCGGCGTCCGTCCTGCTGCAAGGGCTGACTGCCCATTACCTGGCGACCGACAGCTATCCCGTCAAGACCGGCGACAAGGTGCTCGTCCATGCCGCTGCCGGCGGGGTCGGGCAGCTGCTCGTTCAGCTGTGCAAAGCGAAGGGCGCCGAGGTTCTTGGACTCACGTCCAGCGAGGCGAAGCGGGCCGCTGCCTTGAAGGCAGGGGCGGATGAGGTGCTTCGCTATGACGGCGACTGGGTGAACGAGGCACTGGCTTGGTCGGCCTCACGCGGCGGCGAGCCCGGCTTCGATGCCGCTTACGACGCCGTGGGAGCGACTTTAATGGACAGCTTCCGTGCGGTTCGTACACGCGGCACGGTCGTTTTCTTCGGCATGGCGGGCGGAGATCCGCCTCTGGTCGATCCGCGGATGCTGATGGATACGAGCAAGACGCTGACCGGCGGGGATTTGTGGAATCATGTTACGACGTCGGTCGAACGAATCCGGCGTTCGGGTGAGCTGTTCGAGGCGATTCGCAGCGGACGGATTTCATTGGAAGATCCGAAGCTGTTCCCGCTTGCGGAAGGCGCCGACGCGCATCGCTGGATCGAGAGCCGGTCGAGCACGGGCAAGATGCTGCTCATTCCGTAAGCTTTTGAGAACGATGCCGCCGCTGTGTTACAATAGGCACTACCATAACTAACGAACAGGGGGCATCAGGACGTGAGCGAGCAAATCAATATGATCGAGCTGGTGAAGCATATTGCCGGCCAAACAAAAGCGGATCCGAAGCTGATCGAGCAGGTGCTGGGGCATGAGCAGTCGTTCATCAATAACGCGAAGGAAGACAAGAACGGCGAAGTGAATATCGACAGCGACGAGCTGGTGGACTACATTTTGGGCCGCCCGGGTCTTAAATCGGACGAGCTGACCGTAGAAGCGATTTTGGATGCGGAAATGGATTACCTGATGGACAAAGGCATCGCCGGCTATATCGACTAAACAAAACGATTGTGTTAAATCCACAGCGTGATAACAAAGGGCAGCGGATGATGCTGTCCTTTTGCTGTTATTACGGGGTGCATAGGCATACATTGGCGCTTAATCGCGTGAAAGAGGAGCTCTTCCCAAGTCATGTTCCATGACCAGGGAAAGCTCCTCTTCTGTTCTTCTTTATTTCCTCCCCCAAGATCCACTCGGTAGGGGAGAAGCCGGTCGCATGTTTTCCCGCTGATTATGTCGTGCTTTGAACCCGTTCCGATTTGCCCAGGCTTCCGGTGGATGGCCTGAATATCGGATCGGTTTTGACATGCGTGATTTGGTACGGTTTGGATGGCGTCTTAATGCGGGACAATAGTATTTCGGCGGTGATAATGCCCATGTCCTTGTTGTGAATATGGACAGTTGTTAGTTGCGGGTCCACGATTCGCGATTCGGTGGCATCATCGAAACCGGTGACGACTATATCCTCCGGAATGCGGATGTTTCTGTTCTTGAGTGCAGGTAAAATGCCGACGGCAATGAAATCATTGGCGCATATGAAGGCAGAAGGCAGCACCGCCATGCGCTCCAGTTGCTTATCAACCCAGTCGGGCTCGGAGAAGAAGTTCTTGTCCTTGTCCACGATGCAGACGGAGAGATCGCAATGAAGGCCGGATTCAATCAAGGCGCGGTTATAACCGATCCATCGCTCATTGAAGCTTCGGCAGTGATTGTAATCGCCCGCGAAACCGATCCGTTTGTGTCCGCTCTCGACAAGCTTCTTGACAATGGTATACACGCTGTGTTCGTTTTCCATGAGAATGATGTCCGCTTGCAGCTCTGAGAAGAGAATGTCGGCGGAGGAATCGATAAAGATGGCCGGAATACCTAAGCCGCCGATCATTTCACTGTAAGCCTTGTCAAACATCTCGATACAAATGATGCCATCCACTTTCGAGGGCTCGAAATTCATAGGGAGCATCAAAGCAGCGGTTTCAGATTCGCGGATGATATGGATCGATAGATTATAGCCTTCGGAGCTGATTTTTTCCTCAAGCCCACTGAGCAGCGAGGACCCGAAGTGCGAATTGTTAGGCATATTACACGTGAAGAGCGCGATATTGCCTGTCGTTTTACTAACCATGTGTTGGGATTCGACGTAGGCGAACTGCTTGTATTTTAGCTCGATTGCTTTTTGAATGACCCTGTTTCGTGTCTCTGCGGGCAGGTTGCCATTGTCGTTCAATGCTTTGGATGCGGTGTTTCTCGAGATACCGAGGGCATCCGCGATATTTTGTATCGTTACTTTTTCTTTGGTCATCGAAGTTTCACCCTTTACCGGTTACGAGGTCGTAGATCTGTGTTTAACGCAGCTGTGATTAGAATGTATAAGATTACAAACAATGTATATCAGCACTTGAAAAATGTCAATTTTACATTTACAAATGAACAATTCGTTATTGCATTGTAACTCGAATTTTCTTAGTTTACAAAAGTAAAGAATCAGCTAGGTTTTGTAAATTTAATGTCACAGATAGCGATCGATAAAGTGCCGTATTTTTTCTTATTTTTTGAGAGGAAACCGTAATTATACGAGAATATATGCAAAAATTAATATTTCATTCAAAATAATGCAAACAACATGTGTTCAAAAGACCAAATTTATTTTTACAAAAGTATTGACTTTATATGCACCCGCTTGATAAATTGTAAAGGCGAAAGAAAATGAAAGCATTTACAGAATGGTGCATATGTAAAAAATAATCTTTCGTCATTTCAGACTGGGGGTCAGCACTTGGTATCATTCATTTCAAGTGAAAAAGGAGCATTGAGGAGCCAACGAATAATGAAAAAAAACTTGGATTACATCAAAAAAAATCGTTTTCTATATCTGCTTATGGCGCCGGCTTTCGTTCTGACGATTGTGTTCAAATACCTCCCTATGTACGGCGTTATTATCGCATTCAAAGATTTCAGCTATAGGAAAGGGATCATGGGCAGCGACTGGGTCGGGTTCAAGTATTTCTCGAAGTTTCTATATGCCCCGAACTTTGAATTGATTTTCTTAAACACGTTGAAGTTGAGTATTTACGGTTTGATCTTGGGCTTCCCGGTGCCGATTCTGTTAGCGCTTATGTTGAATCAGCTGCGCAAAGTCGGCGCGAAGAAGAACATCCAGTTGATGCTGTATGCGCCCAACTTCATATCCGTCTTGGTTATTGTAGGGATGGTGTTCATCTTCCTGTCTCCGACCGGACCTATTAACAAGCTCATCATTTTTTTCTCCGGGCATCCAGTCAATTTCATGTCGGAGCCGGGCTATTTTCGTCCCATTTATATTTTATCAGGCATTTGGCAGGGAGCGGGCTGGGCATCGATTATTTACGTAGCCGCGCTGGCGGGTGTCGATCCTGAGCTTCATAACGCTGCCACGATCGACGGGGCCAGCCTGCTGCAGCGGATCCGGAAAATCGATTTGCCTACGATCAAGCCGGTCATGGCAATCGTGTTCATTCTCTCGGCCGGCGGCATTATGGCAATCGGCTTCGAGAAGGCATTCCTGATGCAAACGGCTCTGAATGTGACGACTTCGGAAATCCTGCCGACTTACGTGTACAAGGTGGGATTGAAATCGGGCGACTACTCGTATTCCGCGGCGATCGGCTTGTTCAATTCCGTCATTAATGTCATTTTGCTCGTCTTCGTGAACTTCGTCGTGAAGAAATTAAACGAAGGAGAGGGCCTCTACTAGATGAAGGGAGCTGCATTATGCAATTCAAACACACCCGTTTAGACCGGTTCATTCTTGTTCTCAACAACATCTTGCTGACGCTTGGTGTGCTGCTCGTCGCTGTTCCGTTGATCTATGTCGTCATGGCTTCATTCATGGAGCCGACGGCCCTGCTAAACAAAGGCATTTCATTCAACCTGTCCGATTACAGCGTGGATGGGTACAAGCTCATTCTCTCCAATGCAGCCATGCTTCGGGGCTTTGGAAATGCGTTGTTCTACTCCGCGGCCTTTGCCTTCGTTACGGTCGCCATTTCGGTCTTTGCCGGCTTTCCGCTATCTGTGGAAGGGTTCGTCGGCCATAAATTTTTCATGACGGTCTTTGTCATCACGATGTTTTTCGGTGGGGGCCTGATTCCGACCTTCCTCGTAATCAAGCACCTGCACATGCTTAACACCGTTTGGGCTGTCATCATCCCCGGGGCCGTGAACGTGTGGAACATCATATTGGCCCGAACCTTCTTCAAAGGCATTCCGAAGGAACTCAGCGAGGCGGCGAAGATGGACGGTGCATCGGAGCTGCGCATTTTCTTCAATATCGTGCTCCCGTTGTCCAAACCGATCATGTTCGTCTTGGGGCTGTATGCATTCGTAGGACAGTGGAATTCCTTCTTCGATGCCATGATTTATCTGGAAAATGCCAAGCTGTTCCCGCTTCAGTTGGTGCTAAGATCCATCCTGATCCAAAACCAGGTAAGTCCGGAAATGATTACGGACAGGGCGCAGGTGGCCGAACTCAAGCGATTATCCGAGATTATCAAATACGCATCGATCGTGATTTCGAGTCTTCCGCTGCTGGTGATGTACCCGTTCTTCCAGAAGTATTTCGAGAAAGGTGTCATGGTCGGTTCGTTGAAATAGCGGATCGATTGGCATATAGAGCATGCAGATCACAGAGGAGGGTTAAGTATGAATAACATTTACAAGAAGACAGTGTTTGGCCTCTCGTTAGCAGCATTTCTGGTCGTGACGGGCTGCGGCAGCTCGTCGGGCAACAATGCAGGCGGAAACTCGCACGGCGCGAATGCGAACGGAGAATCAACGGATGCGAAGAAAGTCACGCTGAAGTTCATGACGCAGAGTTCCCCGCTCGCCCCGACGGACCCGAATGAGAAGCTTGTTTTTAAACGCATGGAAGAGAAGACCGGCATTCATATCGATTGGACGAACTATACGAATGATGTTTTCGCGGAGAAGAAGAACCTGGCGCTTGCTTCCGGCGATCTGCCGGATGCGATCTTCGATGCCGGCATGAGCGACTACGATCTGTTGAAGCTGGCCAAGGACGGCACGATCATCCCGCTTGACGATCTCGTTGCGAAAATGCCGAATTTACAGAAAGTGCTGGAGCTGAAGCCGCAGTACAAAGCGATGATGACGGCTCCTGACGGACATATCTATTCGATTCCTTGGATCGAGGAGCTGGGCTCGGACAAAGAAAGCATTCATGAGGTGAATAACATCCCTTGGATCAACAAGGGCTGGCTCGACAAGCTGGGCTTACAGATGCCGACGACGACGGAAGAGCTGAAGCAGGTGCTGATCGCGTTCAAAACGAAGGATCCGAACGGCAACGGCAAGGCGGACGAAATCCCGATGTCCTTCATCAACAGCAACGGCGGCAACGAAGATCTGGGCTTTTTGTTCGGTTCGTTCGGCAGAGGCATCAACTGGGACCTAACGCTCGTCGGCGATGACGGCAAGGTGAGTTTCGCGGCGTCGGACGACGGCTATAAGAAAGCCGTTAACTACATCCATGACTTGTATAAAGAAGGCTTACTGGATAACGAATTCGTTACGCAGGATTGGAACACGTATGTCGCCAAAGGCAAAGAAGACGTGTACGGTCTGTACTTTACATGGGATAAGGCCAATGTGACCGGGCTTGATAGCAAGTTCGAGCCGATGCCTGCGCTTGCGGGCCCGGAAGGAATTAAAAACGTAACCCGTACGAACGGTATGGGCTTCGACCGGGGAAGAATGGTTGTCACCAATGCGGACGAAAACTTGGACGCAACGGCCAAATGGATGGATCAGCTCTATGAGCCGCTGCAATCGGTACAGGATAACTGGGGGACTTACGGAGACGACAAGCAGCAGAACATATTCGAATTCGATGCAGCCAAACAAATGCTGAAGCATTTGCCGCTTAACGGGGCGGCTCCTGGTGAGCTGAGAGGCAAAACAAGCGTCGGCGGACCGCTCGCGATCCTGGATTCCTACTATGGTACGGTTACGACGAAGCCGGACGATGCCGCTTGGCGTATGGATATCTTGAAGAAAGTGTACGTGCCGGATATGAAAGCCGAGAAAACTTATCCTCGCGTGTTCTTCTCGATAGAGGAATTGGACCGCATCACGGCTATCGAGACGGATTTAATGCCTTACGTGCTGCGGAAGCGTACGGAGTGGATCGAGAAAGGGACGGCCGACAAGGAATGGGCCGATTATATGAAGGAACTGGATCGTCTAGGTCTGCAGGACTGGCTCAAAATCAAGCAAACGGGCTATGACCGGAACACATTGAAATAAATGCAAGTAACAGGGCGGGCTGTGCTGTGCCTTAGTATTGCACAGCCCATTGTTATACAAAGGAGCAATGAGAAGATGACCGTAGACGCGAAACAAAAGTTCCGCCCCGACTATCATTTTACGCCGCAATCCCATTGGATGAACGACCCGAACGGCATGGTTTTTTTCAAGGGTGAATACCATCTCTTCTATCAGCATCACCCGGATGGGACGACGTGGGGACCGATGCACTGGGGGCATGCGGTCAGTAAGGATCTGGTAGCATGGGAGCATCGCCCGATCGCACTCTATCCAGATGAGCACGGGATGATTTTCTCCGGCAGCGCGGTCGTGGATTGGAAGGATACGTCGGGCTTTTTTGATGGAGAGCCCGGACTTGTGGCGATCTTCACGCATCATGATCAGGTTCCCGGAACCGAGCATGCAAGGCAGCGACAGAGTTTGGCCTACAGTGCTGATAGTGGGAAAACCTGGCTCAAATACGAGGGCAACCCGGTTCTTGAGCATGAGAAATACGTGGATTTTCGGGATCCGAAAGTGTTCTGGCACGAGCCGTCGCAGCAGTGGACGATGATTCTTGCGTCCGGCCAAACCATCAGCATCTATAATTCGCCCAACTTGAGAGACTGGAGGTTCGCGAGCGAATTCGGGACCGGCATCGGGTTCCACGGCGGCGTCTGGGAATGCCCGGATCTGTTCCCGCTGTCCGTCGACGGCGATGCAGCGAAGACCAAGTGGGTCATGCTCGTCAGCATCGGTGACAGCCCAGCCTATGTCGAGGGCTCTAGAACCCAGTATTTCACGGGTGATTTCGATGGCAGTACGTTCGTAAGCGACGAAGACTCCGAGGTGATGCGCTGGCTGGACTACGGCAGGGACAATTATGCCGGCGTCAGCTGGTCGGATATTCCGGCGGAAGACGGCCGTCGTCTTTATCTCGGTTGGATGAGCAACTGGAAGTATGCCAATCTGACGCCGACCGACGGCTGGCGGAGCGCGATGACGATTCCAAGAGAGCTGTCGCTTGAAACCCGTGGCGGAGCAGTGACGCTTGTTCAGCGTCCCGCGCGCGAAATGGAGCAGGCTAGGAAAGTCGTGGCGTCCGTCAGGGAAACGACGCTGCAGGAAGCTCGGGAGCTGGTAACCGGCCTGCAGCTGGATAGTTACGAGTGGATCATTGATTTCGATACCGCTTCCGGCGGTCCGTTCGGCGTCAAGGTGCGCGTGTCGGATGAGCAGGAAACGGTGATTGGGTATGACCTGGAGCTCGGTGAGCTGTTCATTGACCGTACGTGCTCAGGTCAAGTTGATTTTCATGCGGTTTTTGCGGGGCGGCATAGCGTGAAGCTGGAGCCGGTTGACGGCCGGGTGCAATTGCGGGTGTACGTGGATCGTTCCTCCGTTGAAGTGTTTGCCGGTGATGGGCAGGCCGTCATAACCGATTTGATCTTTCCTGATCCCGGTGCGCAGGGGCTGGAGCTCTTCGCTGGGGCCGGGAATGCAGTCTTGCATACACTGGAAATCTATGCGCTCTCATCCGCGAAATAACGAGAATATAAAGCGCCGCTATTCCGCTTGAATCATCAGACTGCCTGCCATAACAGGCAGTCTGATTGTATGTGCGAATGCTGACGGCACTGACAGGAGGAACCCATTATGCGCATTGGCGCAATCGAGGCAGGCGGTACGAAATTCGTCTGCGGAATCGGCAATGAAGAGGGCGTGATCGAAGCGCGAGCGAGCTTCCCGACGGAACAGCCCGAAGCGACGTTGAAACAAGTTATCGCGTTCTTTCGGGATCAAGGCGTGGAAGCCGTCGGCATCGGCTCTTTCGGTCCCATCGACATGAATCCGTCCAGTTTGTCCTACGGCTATGTAACAACGACCCCGAAGGCTGGCTGGGCGGAGTATGACTTCTTGGGAATGGTAAAGCGGAGCCTAGCTGTACCCTGCGGCTGGGACACGGATGTCAACGCCGCAGCACTCGGCGAGGCCACGTGGGGAGCTGCGCGCGGGCTGGACAGCTGCGCGTATTATACCATCGGCACCGGCATCGGTGTAGGCGTATATGCGGAAGGAAAGCTGGTTCATGGGCTGGTGCATCCGGAGGGCGGGCACGTATTGACCAGAAGGCATCCGGAGGATGATTTTGCGGGCAATTGTCCGTATCATGGCGATTGTCTGGAGGGCATGGCGGCCGGTCCGGCGCTGGAGGCGCGGTGGAAGACGAGGGGCAGCGAGCTCGTGCCCGAACACCGGGCATGGGTGTTCGAAGCGTTCTATATTGCGCAGGCCTTGACGGGGACCATATTGACGTTGTCGCCGAAAAGGATCATTCTGGGCGGCGGTGTCATGCAGCAGACGCAGTTGTTTCCGCTCATCCGGGATGCTGTGCGCAAGAATCTCGGCGGCTATGTTAGCGCGGCAGCGATTCAGGATCATATCGAGGAGTACATCGTTCCGCCTGACTTGGGCGGCAACGCTGGATTATGCGGCGCGCTTGCCCTTGGTCTGACAGCGCTGAACCGGGGTGCTTGAATAGAGTGCTATTGAAGAAGGGCAGTCGCCTTGAAGGGCTCGGACCACTTTCGGAACGGGTGTCCCAAGGCGGCTTTTTGTCGCTTTGCAGCAGGTTATGACGCTTCTTAGGGAAGTCGAAAAATAAAGTTGGGAATTTCCAAAAAGCGACATTTTACACTCTTGTTTACTTTTATGAAAGCGCTACAATTATGGTAATGACAGCCTAGGAGGTGAGTACCATGAGCCACGAGGAAGAGATTGTAGAAGTAAGTGCCGAAGTCATTTCGGACGAGCTTGAAGCAGCTGAAGAAGTAGCTGCAGCAAGCGAAGAAGCTGCTGAAGAAGCGGCGGAAGCATCTCAAGAAACGGAAGAATCCGAAGAATCCGAAGAAGCTGCTGAAGAAGCAGAAGCATCGGAAGAAACTGCGGAGGAAGCCGAAGAGGAAGCATCCCAATCATCCGACGAGTCCGAAGAGGCAGCTGAAGAAGCTGACGCAGCGGAGGAAGTCGAGGAGGCTGCTGAAGAAGCAGCAGAAGGCGAAACGGAATAATGAATGCAATCATACGTATGAAGCGGTAAGGGCTTTCCCGATGTCTGATGAGGACGCGGGGAGGCTCTTATTTTCGTTGGAGCAGGAGGCTGATGTGAAGCGTCCCTGACTGCTGCGAAATAGGTGGAATCTCCCATGATACAAGTGTAATGCATGCAACGGTTCGCTATAATGAGACATGTGCGGCCGGAATTCGGTTCGACGTGATTTCATCTACATACGACAAGAGGTGCAGCTGTGTTTCCAGCCGTGATGACGTGGGACCTCCCCACATTATTGGTCTTATTCGTGCTCGGTTTATTCGCTTCGACATTCGGCGCAATCGTGGGCTTAGGCGGCGGCGTTATTCTTGTGCCGGCGCTGCTACTGCTCGGCCCGTCCATGCTCGGCATGAAGATTGACACTACACTGGCGGTCGGCGTGTCGCTCGGCGTGCTCGTCTTCACCTCCCTCACCTCGACGCTTACATTCGTTCGGGAAGGCAAGGCCGATCTGCGAAGCGCATTGTTCTTCTCCATCTCCAGCGGACCGATGTCCATGCTCGGAGCCAGTCTAACCTCGCTGTTCAACCCTGACGTGTTTCGCAGGGCGTTCGGTTATTTCATGCTCTTCATGGTCGTGCTGCTGCTGCTGCGCAGCCGGATTAAGCCGTATCAGGGCAAATGGCGGTATACGAGGACATTTACCGATGAGGCGGGGGTGCAGCAAGAATATGGATATAATGCATTTCCCGCGCTGCTCATCGGCGGGCTTGTGGGGTTGATTGCCGGCTTGCTCGGTATCGGCGGCGGCGTACTGCTCATTCCGGCGATGATGCTGCTCTTCCGGTTTCCTCCGCATATCGCATCGGCAACATCGATGGCGGTTATCTTCATCTCGGCGCTCTTCGGCAGCGGCATGCACCTCTACCGCGGCGAGTGGGACTGGCTGCTCGTGCTGTCGCTTGCGCCGGGCGCGCTTATTGGCGGCTGGCTGGGTGCGCGCATATCCCGACGGATCGGCAGCGTGCTCCTGATTCGCATTATGTGCGGGGCGCTGCTGTTATTCGCGCTGCGGATGGTCATTACTTAGCTATAGTTGCGGTTCGGCCAAGTATAATCAAGAAGGCTCTGCATGCCGAAGCGGCAGCGGAGCCTTCTGTTGTTCCCGCATAAGCAAGGAAGGCGGAGCGCTACATGCTGCCTTCGGTGAAAATTTGGAATGGGATACCGAATTTATCCGTTACGCTGCCGTATGCAGGGCTGAAATGAGTCTCTTGAATCGGCATGGACACTTCTCCGCCATCTGCCAGCGCATGGAAGATGCGATGTGCCTGCTCGGCATCGTTCATCGAGATGCATACCGTTACTTGGCTGCCCTTCTGCAGCGGCTGACCCGGGAACGTATCCGAGAACATCAGATCCGATTCGCCGATTTTGATCATGGCGTGTCCGATTCTGTCTTTCGCCGAATCCGGCAGCGGGAAATCGGGATTGGCCGGCATTTCACCGAAGGTTTGTTTAAACAAAGGTACGGCGCCAAGAACGTTCACATAGAAATCAATAGCTTCCTGTGCATTGCCTTCCATTACGAAGTAAGGGGTTAGACGAAGCGGCATAAACGAACATCTCCTTTGAATTCATAGGGTAGGGGTGTTTACATACGGCAGCCTTATTCAAGTGTGCCGCAAACACAGTATATCGTATAGAACATATGTTCGCAATAGAGGGAGAAAAACTCCGCAGGAGATTTGGCTTGCGAATGATTCGGCCGCGGGGCAAAACCTGCAGCTCATTCTGCCCGCGAGCCTGGAACCTTATTCGTACAACCTAGTACGACTGATCGGACATTTCCTTGGGGGCGCGGCCGACGAGCAGGGCGTAGAGCACGACTGCGGCGATCTCGAGCGCCGCGATTATCAGTCCCATCGGAACGGCGGTATCGCTGCCGGCGATGCCGACGAACGGTGCCACGATGGAGCCGAACATAAGCGACAGCAGCCCTTGAAGCGCGGAGGCGCTGCCTGCGGCTTTGCCCTGCTTGCGCATCGCGAGCGAGAATCCGATCGTCGTGACGATCCCTACGCTTGCGACCACGAAGAACAGCGGGATGAGCACGAGCAGCAGCGGCGCATGCGCCAGCAGCATAACGAGGAGCATGCCGCCGCCGGCGGCCGCGAGTCCGAGCCCGGCGGCCAGCAGCTTCGTTTCACTGACACGCACGGCCAGACGGCCTGCGATCTGACTTGCCGCTATAATGCCCAGGCCGTTAATGGCGAAGCAGAGGCTGAACAGCTGCGGCGAGACGCCGTACACCTCTTGGAGCACGAACGGCGAGCCGGAAATATAGGCGAACATGGCTGCCATGACGAAGCCCTGCGCCAGCGCGTAGCCCATGAACGCCCGGTCGGCCATCAGGCCGCGGAACGTCCCCAGCGTATTGCCGATGCCGCCTTTGGAACGCCGTTCCGGCGGCAGGGTCTCCGGCAATCCGAGCAGAACGACGGCGAACATGACAATTCCGACGCCGGTTAGAACCAGGAATACGCCGTGCCAGCTTGTCACCTGCAGCAGCTGTCCGCCCGCAATGGGCGCGGCGATGGGCGCGATGCCGTTCACCAGCATGAGCAGGGAGAAGAAGGCCGTCAGCTCCGTTCCATTGTACAGATCGCGCGCGACGGCTCTTGCGATAACGATGCCCGCCGAGCCCGCGAGGCCCTGGACCAGGCGCAGCACGATGAAGGTGCCGATGGAAGGGGCTAAGGCGCACAGCAGCGAAGACACCGTGTAAAGGATTAAGCCGATTAAGAGCGGCTTGCGGCGCCCCCGTACATCGCTGATGGGACCGGCAAAAAGCTGCCCAAGCGCAAGTCCGATCAGGCAGGCGGTCAGGCTGAGCTGTGCAAGCGACGTGCTGGTATGCAGATCGTCCGCGAGCCCCGGCAGCGCCGGCAAATACATATCGAGCGACAGCGGGCCGAAGGCGCTGAGCGCGCCAAGCACCGTCGCGGCCCATAGTCGTTTGGGTTGGGGTGTAGAAGAAGATGCGTGAGATTCGTTCATTGCAGGTAATTCCTTTCACATTCCGTAGTAAGCAAGGAAGTCAGGCGACGGGCTGCTGCACAATCCAATGTTCTGAAGCAGGCCGGGATAATACAAGGGAAAGTCTGGCATACTATCTCCTAGTTTAAGGAGGGATGGTCATGAACAGACGATGGAGCAGCTTGTGCTTGGCGTCGGTCACGGCAGCGATGCTGCTGGCGGGCACAGCCTGCGGGAAGAAAGGCGATAACACTAATAATACCAGCAATGACACCGGGGCGGGGACTACAGCGCCAAGCAATTTATTGGAAACCGTCAAAGCGAACGGCGAAATTACGGTCGGCACGGAAGGCACCTATGCCCCGTTCACGTTTCACGGCAAGGACGGCAAGCTGACGGGCTTCGATGTGGAAATAGCGGAAGAAGTGGCCAAACGAATCGGCATTAAAGCGAAATTCATTGAAACCAAATGGGATGGCATGCTGGCGGGGCTGGACGCGAAGCGCTTCGATATGGTTGCTAATGAGGTCACGATTCGCGACGACCGGAAGGCGAAGTATGATTTCTCCGATCCGTACATCGTCTCGAAATCCGTTCTCATCGTGCAGAAGGACAATACGACGATCAAGAGCCTCGCGGATCTCAAAGGGAAAAAATCCGGCCAATCGCTGACCAGCAACCTTGCCGACATCGCCAAAGCAAACGGCGCGCAGATCGTTCAGATCGAGGGCTTCAACCAAGCGATCGACCTGCTTACCTCGGGCCGGATCGATGCAACGATTAACGATAAGCTGTCTTTCCTGGATTTGAAAAAGCAGCGGCCCGATGTGCCAATTAAGGTGGTTGCGGAGACGAACGATGCATCCCCAAGCGGTCTCCTTTTCCACAAGGGCAATCCCGAGCTCGTCGCCGCGGCGAACAAAGCGCTGACTGACATGAAGGCCGACGGCACGTATCTGACCATTTCGAAGAAATATTTCGGCGAGGACGTCTCGAAGTAATGCGCGCTAAAGGCGGTTGGTCTTAATGAGCGAACGAACAGAGCGACTGCTGCATATTTTCGCCGATTCGTTCATGCCTCTTCTGCATGCTGGAGTAGCGTTTACTGTGCCGCTTACCCTGATCTCCTTCGCGCTTGGCCTGCTGCTGGCGACGGGAACCGCACTTGCGCGGCTGTCGGAATTCCGCGCGCTGTCGGAGCTGGCGCGGTTCTATGTGTGGATCATCCGCGGCACGCCGCTGCTGGTTCAGTTGTTTATTATATTCTATGGGCTGCCGAGCATCGGCATTACGATCGATGCGTTTCCCGCGGCGGTTATCGGGTTCACGCTCAGCGTCGGTGCGTACGGGTCGGAAATCATCCGCGCAGCCATTATCTCCATCCCGAAAGGCCAGTGGGAGGCGGCTTTCTCGCTCGGACAGACGAGGCTGCAGGCACTGCGCCGGATCATTCTGCCGCAAGCTGCCCGAGTATCCGTGCCGCCGCTGTCGAACTCGTTCATCTCGCTCGTGAAGGATACGTCGCTGGCGGCGAGTGTGACGTTCACCGAGCTGTTTCAGAAGGGGCAGCAAATTTCGGCTGCCGTCTACGAGCCGCTGCTGATCTATTGCGAGGTCGCGCTGATTTATCTGCTGTTTTGCACCGTCCTTTCGGCGCTGCAGCGGCAGCTGGAGAAGTATTTTGAACGCTATTCCACCGTGTAGGGAGGACCTGCCGTCTTGATTGAAATTCGCCAGCTTACCAAGTCCTTCGGTACCTCCGTCGTCCTCCGCGGTATTGATCTTACGCTTGAGAAAGGAAGCGTGCTCGTCATCATCGGACCGTCAGGCTCCGGCAAATCGACGCTGCTGCGCTGCGTGAATGCGCTGGAGGTGCCGACCTCGGGCGCCATTGCAATTGGCCGAACCCGAATGGAGTTCCAGCCGGGCGTGAAGCCGCGTGCTTCCGACGTGCTTGCGCTGCGCCGGCAATCCGGCATGGTGTTTCAGGCGTATCATCTGTTTCCGCATTTCACGGCGCTGCAGAATGTGATGGAAGGCCAAGTTACGGTGCGCCGCAAGCCGAAGGAGGAGGCGCGCGCGAGGGCGCTTCAGCTGCTGGACAAGGTAGGACTCGCCGACAAGGCGGGCGCCTACCCGCATCAGCTCTCCGGCGGGCAGCAGCAGCGGGTCGGCATTGCAAGGGCGATGTCGATCGACCCCGAGCTGCTGCTCTTCGACGAGCCGACCTCGGCGCTTGACCCTGAGCTTGTTCGCGAGGTGCTGAAGGTCATTCGCGAGCTGGCGGAAGAAGGCAGGACGATGATGATCGTGACACATGAGATGAAATTCGCCAGAGAGGTGGCCGACCATGTCGTGCTTGTGGACGGCGGCGTTATCGTGGAGCAGGGCCCGCCGGAGCAGCTGTTCGGCCAGCCGCGCGAGGAGCGGACGCGCCAGTTTCTGTCGATGATCATGGATCGGAGCTGATTGGAGCGCCGTGAGGGGCGGCATTTCCGTCCGCAAACAACAACCAATATCCAGCGTAGATCGAAAAGCCGCAAACCCCTTGGTTTGCGGCTTTTCGTGCGAGCTGCGCCGCATCCACGAGCCTTCCTCTTGCTGTCGCTCGCATGACGCACCCGCCTGCTCCGGTGATTATGGAATTATGATTGCGCTTTCCTGAATCGCGTCGAAGCATTAGAATGGGGGAACGGCATAATTCAACCGAGAGGAATTGTTGCGGGTGGCGGTCTTTTTCTTGCGAACGCTCAGGGGCAGGATGATTCTATATTACTGCACGATATTCATCGTGTTTATCGGCCTGCTCGGCGGCGTGACGTATCAGCTGGTCATGAACGTGATGCAGCAGCAGATTTTGGAGTATACCGAGAAGATTATCGAGGAGAAGAAGAGCAGCATCGATTCGTATTTCGGCCAGGTGGCGAATCTGGTGCAAATCTCAGCGGGCAGCCAGGTGCTGCGGGATGCCATTAACCATCAGGACAAGCTCGACAGCGTTTCGAAGCTGTACTATCAGCGGCAGGTGAGCGATTTTTTCTCCAGCATCCTGCGCTTCAACAGCAAAATCAAAGATTTTGTCGTCATCAACGATAAGGGCTATATTTATGCCCAGTCCGGGGCGACGATCTACGGTGACTATAATTTCTTTAAGCAGCCATGGTTCCAGAAGAAGGACGAGGACTACTTTCATGTTTATTTCCAAAGCGTGCATCCGCAGGATTATTATGTGCTTGAGAACAACGATGACGGAGACGTCGTGTCCGCGATCGCGCCGATCTATGACCTTAACCGCGCAACGCTCGATCGGAAGGTCTATCTGCTCTGTAACCTCAACGTCAAGGAAATCGAGGCGATCAGCAACGAGACGAGGCTCGAGAAGACCGGCTATATCACCATCCTCGACCAGAACAACAATCCGATCTATACGCCGACCTCCGCGGATTTCGCCTTCAGCCCGGAGTTGACGAATGCGCGGTATTTTCAGCAGGATAAAGGCAATGTGTCGCTTGGGGAGGGGGCGAACCGCTTCCTGGTCGTCTACACGACGCTAAATATTACCAAATGGAAAGTGGCCGCCTACATTCCGTACAACGAGATTTACGCGCACACCGCCCCGATCCGCTATATTGTCGTCGCTTCGATTCTCGTCGTAATCGTGCTCGTCGTGGTCGCTTCCTTCTTCATATCGAGCCGAATCAATCGGCCGCTGCTGCGCCTCATGAACCGTATGTACATGATCGAGAGCGGACGGACGGATGTCGTGCTGTTCGACAACAGCACGGAGGAAATCGAGAAGCTGACCCGACGGATCGATTCTATGATCTCTAATATTAAAGCGCTTACCGAGGATAATTTCAGTTATAAGCTGCAAAACAAGGACATGGAGCTCAAGATGCTGCTGAGCCAGATTAACCCGCACTTCCTGTACAATACGCTGCAGTCGATCAAAGCGCTGGCGGTCACGGGCAAGACAAGCGAAATCAGCCGCATGGTGACCTTGATCGGGAATATGCTCCGCTACGCGATCAACCCCAATCAGGACGTGGTCACGGTCCAGGAAGAGATCGACCATATTACGAATTACCTGCACATCCAGAATTACCGGTATCCCGGCAAATTCAAATCGGAATTCTTCGTGCCTGCGGAGATCCGGCGCAGCTATATTCCGAAGCTCGTACTGCAGCCCATCGTCGAGAACGCGATCCTGCACGCGTTTCGCAATGCGCAGGATGGCCTGATTACGCTGACAATGGTAGAGGCGCCAGGCGGGATTGCCATTCGGATTGCGGACAACGGCAAAGGCATGACCCCGGCGGAGCTGACGCTTGTAACGGAGAAGCTGGCACAGCAGGCGTCGGACGAAGGATACAAGGGCGGCTTAGGTCTGCGCAACGTGCACCTGCGAATCCGCAACAAATACGGGCATCCATACGGCATGACATTCACTTCCACCGTGTATGAGGGGACCTGCGTAACGATTCTCATTCCAGAGCTAAGAGGTGCATGATGATAAAAATGGTGATTGCCGACGATGAAGTGCTGACGCTCGATATGATGGCATGCATCATCGATTGGGCGAAGCTCGGTATCGAAATCGTGGGGAAAGCGGTCAACGGGCAGGAGGCGCTTGACATGGTTCGGCGCGAGAACCCGGAGATTCTTCTGACAGATATCCAGATGCCGATGATGGACGGCATCGAGCTGCTGAAGGTGCTTTCGGAGTCGCACCCGCAGTTGAAATCAATTATTTTGAGTGCGTACGGCGAATTTCAATATGCTAAAGAAGCGATTCGTTACGGGGCTTCGGGCTTTCTAGTGAAGCCGATCGACGAGCTTGAATTGGAAGAGCTGATCGCGAGCACCGTCAAATCGCACCTTGAGAGTAAGGTTATCACGCAAGAGGCTGCATTTCGCAAGCTGCTGTCGACGCGCAGCGGCACTCCGGCGCTGCTCCGCACGCTGGAGAGCGAGGGCATCCGCCTAACCCGCGAGTTCCGTGCGTACGTCATTCAGACCGAGCCCGCGTCCGTTAATGATCAGCTGCTTTACTTGGACGAGGCCAGCTCCAATTCTGAGCGAATCATCTGCGCGCTGCTTACGGACTTGACGTCGCAAGGCATTCGGGGATACGTATTCGAGCATCAGGATGAGGAATGGATCTGCATCGCGGAGAGGGCGGAGGGCTTCGGAAGCCGTATTGCCGAGTTGCTGCTGTCGGAGCTTGGCTGGAAGGTGGTTGTCGGCGTAAGCGGCTTGAAGACGGCGCCGAACGATCTGCATGATGCGTACAACGAAGCGCTGGACGGGCTGGGCCGGCGGTTTCTATTCAGCTCCGAGCAGGTGTTTGAATACGATCAGCTGACGCCCTTCGGCGCACTGCACGCCGACATGCATCACCAAGTCTACAAGCAAACCCAAGCGCTGCTGGAAGAAATCGCAGCGGACCCGTTCGGCCGCCCGGATTGGCGCGGCAAGCTGTCTTCGATCCTGCATGAAGCGCCGCTCCGCCCGGACGAGATCTATTCGCTGGTCTTCAGCCTCCTGATTCGACTGAGAACGAGGGACTGGGAGCATTCGCAGGGCGACCATGAAGCGATTCTGCCCGTTACCTTCGAGGCGATCAAGAGATGCAAGACGCTCGATGTGCTGCTCGATTACCTGGCATCCTCCCTGCAGCAGCTGGCTGGGGAGGAGAAGCAGCGTTCGAGCGGCGGCAGCGACTTGATCCGGAAGGCGAAGGCGTATATTCAAGCCCATTACAACACGGAGATTTCCTTGGAGTCGATTTGCGCTCATATCGCGGTCAGTAAGAATTACTTCAGCTCGCTCTTCAAAAAAGAGACAGGGATGAACATCTGGGATTACCTGACTTCGGTGCGGCTCGAGCAGGCCAAGCGGCTGCTTACGACCACTTCGCTCAAAAATTACGAGATAGCGAGCCGAATCGGCTATGAGAACCCCAGCTATTTTACGAAAATGTTCAAAAAGTCGTTCGGTCAGCTGCCGCAGGAATACCGAATACGGCAATCAGACGGCGAAAGCATAATATCGAGTTAGAAAGACCGTAATATCCTTCCTTCAAGGATAACGCTTTCAACACTACAATGACGTTGTAAGCGTTAACAGTAGCGCTATCAGACATTAGAGGAGGGGCAAACATGAAGAAAAAGATGGTTTGGTCGGCTGCATCGGCACTTCTCATCGCTTCTGTTGCGTTGTCCGGATGCGGCAGTAATGGAAACGGAAACAGCAACAGCAATGGCGCAGCCAACACAACAAACACGGATTCAGGCAGCGATACGAAGGATTCGGGGGAGAAAATAACGATCCGCATTGCTTCCATCAACCGGGACGATACGAGAAAAACATTCCTGGACATGGTGAAGGCAAAGTTCCCGAACATTACGATCGACTACAACTTTATCGATAACAACACGTTCTCCGACGTCGTCACGACGCAGCTGATTTCCGGAGACGGCCCCGACATTATCGAAGGCTACGATGTCAAGTGGGTCAAGAACGGCTACTTGCTCGATATCACCGGACAGCCGTTCGTCTCCAAGTTTTTCGACGAAGGTTTGAAGCAAACGACGCTGGACGGCAAAATATATGGCATACCGACGACAGGCTGGTTCGAGGGCGTCTGGTACAACAAGGATATCTTCGACAAGAACGGCATCACGCCGCCGAAGACCTTCGACGAATGGCTGGCAATCCACGACAAGCTGAGAGCAAACGGCGTGAAGCCGCAGGCGATGGGCGCCCAGTCGTGGGAGCCGATGATGAAGCAGTCGATCTCCATGGCGCTGAACGAATTCTACTCGAAGCCGGAGAATAAGGATTTCGACGTGGACGTTCAAACCGGCAAGCGCAAGTTCAGCGAGTGGAAGGACGCATTTACGACGTGGGATCAAATGATTCAGAAGAAGAACATCACGCCGGATATGCTTGGCATCACCTATGATCAGGCGCTGGACGAGTTCGCTTCCGGCAAAGCCGCCATGTGGGAATCCGGTCCATGGTCCTACGATGCAATGATGAAGAAAAATCCGGATCTGAAGCTGGGCATGTTCCCGCTGCCGGGCAAAACGTCGCCGACCGGTTATCTGGTCGGGGGTCCTGGTATCCCTTGGACGATTAACGCGAAGAGCGAGCACACGAAGGAAGCGATGCAAATTCTGGATTTGATGAGCACGCCGGAAGCGCAGACGGCATTGATGAAAGACTACTTCGGACCGTCCTTCCTGAAAGGCTTGGATAATCCGGAGCTGCCGGCGCAATATGACGGCGTCAAGGAAGCCTTCGTACTAGGCCGCGTCTATTCGCCATGGCCGTACTGGGGTCCATTTAGCGGCAACGTGTTCATTACGGAGCTCGGCAAGCTGCTTCAAGATCACCTGGCCGGAAGCAAAACGATCGACGAAGTGCTGCAGGCTGCCGACAAGAAAGCCGCAGAGCTGATCGAGCAGTCCCAATAACGACTGGCACCTGCAAGAACAAGCGCATATTTTCATGGGGATGGGGTTATGCGAATAACCTCATCCTCCATTATTGGGGTGAAAGCTATGAATCGGTCCATGCATTTTCGAAGAGATATGATCTTCTTGTCCTTCATTCTTCCTGCCTTTCTCGGGTATCTCGTGTTCTATCTGTATCCGATGCTGTCGACGTTCATGTACAGCTTCACGGACTGGACGGGGTATAAGCCGGCCATCCATTTTGTCGGGCTGAAAAATTTCGTCAAGCTGTTTCATGACGAAGACGTGACGATCGGCATCAAAAACTCGGTCATTTACGCGATTTCCATGACGATTCTGCAAAACGGCCTTGCGATTCCGCTCGCGGTCGCGCTGCATCGCAAGCTTAGAACGCGCAATTTGCTGCGGACGGTATTCTTCGCGCCGGCGGTATTAAGTCCTATGGTCGTCGGTTTTTTGTGGGGCTATCTGATGTCGTCGACGGATCACGGGCTGATCAACCAGCTGCTCATGAACTTCGGCTTTCATCAGGTCAACTGGCTCGGCAATCCCAAACTGGCGCTCTATTCTGTCATTCTGACGCAAGGCTGGCAGTGGACGGGTTACGCGATGGTGATCTATCTCGCCAACCTGCAGGGAATCTCGAAGGAACTGTATGAATCCTCGGGCATCGACGGAGCGAACGGCTGGCAGAAATTCTGGCATATCACGCTGCCGATGCTGATTCCATCTATTACGTTCAATACCGTCATGAGCATGATCGGCGGACTGAAAGTGTTCGACGTCATCTTCGCCATGACGAACGGGGGACCCGGCCATTCGACGGAGACCATTGTCATGACGCTGCTCTCAAAGGGCATTACGCAAGCACAGTACGGTTACGGTTCGGCATTCGCGGTGGTCTTCTCGCTGATGATTATGCTGATCGCGTTCACGCAGCTGACGGTGCTGAAACGATGGGAGGAGAAGTTATTTTGAACACGATCGTTTCTGCGAAGCCTAGATCAAGACGATTCTTCAAACGGGGGGAACGGGGAGATCTCGTTCTCGAGCTCATCCTGCTTATTCTGGCGGCGATCTCCTTGCTGCCGATCTATTACCTGCTGAATACGACCTTCCGTACGCCGGATGAGGTTATCGCAAGCCCGCTCGGCCTGCCGAAGCATTTTATACTCAGCGGGTACGTGAATGCCTGGAAGACCATGAACTACTTGAATGTGCTCAAGAACAACCTGATCATCGCCGTTGTTTCGGTCGGGGGCGTCATTCTCCTGTCCTCGATGGCGGCGTACGCGTTCGCAAGACGTTCCAACAAGCTGTTCGGCATTCTCTTCGTCATTGTGTTAATCGGCGTTATCATGCCTTATCAAGTGGCCACGATTCAATTGTTCCGCGTATTGAAGGATTTGCATCTGATCGACTCTCTGCTGGGGGTCATCCTTGTCGAAGTTTTCGTAGCCGTTCCGTTCAACGTATTCCTGATCAAAAACTTTGTGAGCTCTGTTCCGATTCAGTTGGAAGAGTCTGCTTATATAGATGGCGCAGGCATTTGGAAAACCTTCTGGAAAATTACATTCCCGCTGCTTGCACCGGTTATCGCGACGCTGGCCATTCTCGATACGCTCAGCGTGTGGAACGATTTCTTCACGCCGCTGCTCATCCTGCATTCGCGGTCGAAGGGGGTCATTCTACTCGAGGTGTACCGCAACGTCGGGGAGTTCCAGACGGACTGGACCAGCTTCTTCCCGATGATGATTCTCGGCGTGGCACCGCTTGTGGCGCTCTATCTGTTCATGCAGCGCTTTATTATCGAAGGGATTTCGACAGGGGCAGTTAAAGGATAAAGGCGGCCACAGTTTGTTATCCATGCGTCGAAGCGGGCGGCTGGCAAAGGGCCGGAGAGGGGCCTGTCCATGTATCGTTAGCGATGCGCGGGCAGGCTTCTTTTTGCTTGTTGACACCGTAAGGGCTTTCATGTTTGAATAATAGGGTAAGCGCTTAACCTAATGGGTGAGTGCACACGGAATGTAAATAATAATCAACATTATTTTCAGCGTAATCTATACTTTATGAGGATATCGGCATTGCTATCGAAAGTCGGATCTATATGAGTTTTTTCGAGCAATAACGGCTAATACCGGCAATTATAGGGAAACCGCTTTTTCTTATTTCAACGATGATTTGGGCCGTTAGCGCGAAGTCTGAGGGGTCCGGTTAATCGCCGAGCCGATAACGAGATGAATAGGAGAGGTGCGAAAGCATGAAAACAATTGGAATTGGCATCATTGGAGCAGGACGCATTGGTCGTCTGCACGCGGAAAACTTGATTCGGATGAAAGGCGTTAGGGTCGTCGCGATCTCGGATTTGTTCCCGGAGCCGGCGCAGGAATGGGCAGCCTCCATCGGCATCCCGCAAGTAAGCGGCGATTACCGCGAGCTGCTGCAGAACGAAGCTGTCGACGCGATCCTGATCTGCTCGCCGACAGGTACGCACGTAGACATCATTACAGAAGCGGCGCAGGCAGGCAAAGCGATCTTCTGCGAGAAGCCCGTATCGCTCGAGCTCGAGCGTACGTTCACGGCGATCGAAGCGGCCGAGAAGGCCGGCGTACCGCTGCAAATCGGCTTTAACCGCCGGTTCGACCCGAACTTCCGCAAAGTGAAAGACTATATCGAGCAAGGCCGGATCGGCGATATCCATTCCGTCAAAATCACGTCCCGCGACCCGAACCCCCCATCCCCGGACTATGTCAAATCGTCCGGCGGCCTATTCCTCGACATGGCCATCCACGATTTCGACATGGCCCGCTATTTGAGCGGCAGCGAGATTACGGAAGTGTACGCGGTGGGCGGCGTGCTGATCGATCCAGCCATCGGCGAGATGGGCGATATCGATTCGGCGATGATTTCTTTGAAATTCAAGAACGGCGCATTCGGCAGCATCGACAACAGCCGCAAAGCGTGCTACGGCTACGATCAGCGCGTGGAAGTGTTCGGCGCGGGCGGCTGCCTGACGGCAGACAACGACTTCTCGAACAACGTAAGGCTATTCGACGGTTCGGGCATTCACAGCGAGAAGCCAAAATATTTCTTCCTCGAGCGTTACAGCGCCTCGTATGTACAGGAAATCGATGATTTCCTCGCGGCGGTAAGAGGCGAGCGCGAAGTGCCGGTTCAAGGCCGCGACGGGCTGCAGGCGGAGCTGGCGGCGCGCGCTGCCCGTATTTCCTTGCTTGAAGGCCGTCCGGTGAAAATTTCGGAGGTAGAGAACGCCATAAAGGAGGCTGCTGCACAATGAGTACGATACGCCTGACGATGGCGCAAGCGCTGCTGCGCTACTTGGATGCACAGTATGTGGAGATTGACGGCGAAGAGCGGAAATTCGTAACCGGCGTCATGGGGATTTTCGGCCATGGCAACGTGACAGGAATCGGCGAAGCACTGGAGCGGAGCCGCGGCTCGCTCGATTTCATTCAAGGCAAGAACGAGCAGGGCATGGCGCACGCGGCGGCGGCTTACGCGAAGCAGAACAGCCGGCTGGCGATCTACGCCTGCACCTCGTCCATCGGACCGGGCGCGCTCAACATGGTTACGGCAGCCGCGACGGCAACCGTGAACCGCATTCCGCTGCTGCTGCTGCCCGGCGATATTTTCGCCGACCGGCAGCCCGATCCGGTGCTGCAGCAGATCGAGCACCCGATGGATTACACGATATCGGCCAACGATGCATTCAAGCCGGTCAGCCGCTATTGGGACCGGATCACGCGTCCCGAGCAGCTGATGAGCGCGATGACGCAGGCGATGCGCGTGCTGACGGACCCGGCCGACACTGGCGCAGTGACGATTGCACTGCCGCAGGACGTGCAGGCCGAAGCGTACGACTATCCGGAAGCCTTCTTCCGTAAGCGGGTGCACAGCATTGACCGCCGGCCGCCGGCTGCACCCGCGCTGGCGCGCGCCGTGAAGCTGATCGCGGGCAAGAAGCGCCCGGTCATTATCGCGGGCGGCGGCGTTCATTATGCGCTGGCCGCAGCGGAACTGCAGCGCTTTGCCGAACGGTTCGGCATCCCCGTCATGGAAACGCAGGCAGGCAAGAGCGTTCTGCCTTGGAATCACCCGTTGAACCTTGGCGCTGCCGGCGTTACGGGTACGCTGGCGGCAAATCGGACATTGGCGGAAGCCGATCTGGTGCTGGCGGTCGGCACGCGCCTCTCGGACTTCACGACCGCGTCCAAGACGGCGTTCGCGAATCCGAACGCGGAGCTGCTCAGCATCAACGTTGCGGCACTCGACGTGCACAAGCTGGATGGCACGCCGCTGCTGGCCGATGCCAAGCTGGCGCTTGAAGGCCTGTCCGAGCAGCTCGCGCTGCTAGACTATCGCACAGGGCATGACGGGGCTGAGCTGGCCGCGCGCAAAGCGGCATGGGACGCGGAAGTAGACCGCTTGTATGCGCTCGAGAGCGCGGACGGACTAACGCAAACCCGTGCGCTCGGCGTGATCAATGATTTCATCAGCAAGGACGATGTTATCGTCTGCGCGGCAGGCAGCCTGCCCGGCGACCTGCACCGCTTGTGGCGCCCGGGCAAGCCGCAAACCTACCATATGGAATACGGCTTCTCGTGCATGGGCTACGAGGTGGCAGGATCGTTCGGCGCGAAGCTTGCCCGCGACAAGGGCGAAGTGTACACGATAATTGGCGACGGCAGCTTCCTGATGATGCATTCCGAGCTCGTAACCAGCCTGCAGGAGAAGCAGAAAATAACGGTCTTATTGTTTGATAACCATGGCTTCCAGTGCATTCATAATCTGCAGCGCGGTCACGGCAGCGATGGCTTCGGTAATGAATTCCGGTATAAGGAAGCGGGCGTGCTGGGCGGCGATGCGCTGCCGATCGATTTCCGCATGCTTGCGGCCAGCCTTGGCTGCGCGGCGTTCTCGGCTACGGATGCGGCATCGCTCCGTACGGCCTTGGAGCAGGCAGCGGCGGTTGACCGCTCCGCGCTCGTGCACATTTCGGTGCTGCCGGGCACGAACACGGACGGCTACGAATCATGGTGGCGCGTTGACGGCGCCGAAGTTTCAGTAAGCGCGAAGGTAGCCGAAACGGCCAAAGCAAATGCGCAAATCCGCAGCACCGCCCGGCCGATCTAAGGATCGAGCGCGGCGATTATATACTGAACGGAGAAGGAGAGGATAACATGCGTCCAATCGCAGAACGAGTAAAGCTGGGTATCTCCGCGATCAATTGGGTCAACGAGGATATGCATGAGCTCGGCGATCATTATACATTCGAGGATCTGATGCGCGATTTCACATCGCTTGGCTTCGAGGGCACGGAAATGTGCCGCAAATTCCCCCAAACGGCCGCAGGCGTCCGCGAGGCGCTCGGCGAACACGGCCTGAAGCTGGGTTCCTGGTGGCGCGGCGTGCAGTTCGCAGAGCCGGCTTTCCGGGAGGAAGAGCTTGCGGCGTACCGCAGGCATGCCGAATTCCTCAAGGAAGCGGGTGCCAGCCATGTTGTCACCTGCGAGGTATGGGGCGCGCCGCATGCGGATCCCGCCGCGTTCAAGGAACGCGTCATTCTTAGCGACGAGCAATGGAAGAACCTCGCGGAGGGTCTGAACGCTGCGGGCGAGATTTGCCGCGGGCTCGGCATGAAGCTGGTTTATCATTATCACGCGGGCACGGTCGTGGAAGGCCCGGCGGAAATCGAACGCCTCATGGCGATGACCGATCCGGCGCTTGTCCACCTGCTGCTCGATACAGGGCATGCCGTGTACGGCGGGGGCAATCCGGCTGTCTACGCGGAGCAGTTCAAGGACCGCATCGCTTACGTGCACGTGAAGGACGTCCGTCCGGATGTGCTGGAGCAAGCGCGCCGCGAGAACTGGGATTTCCTGACCCGCGTGAAGAAGGGCGTCTTCACGGTGCCGGGCGACGGCTGCGTTGACTTCGCATCCGTGCTCCGTCAATTGGACGCGAACGGCTACGAGGGCTGGATGATTCTCGAAGCGGAGCAGGATCCTTCCGTGGCGGAGCCGGTCAGCTACGCCGCAAAAGGCAAGGCACATCTGCTCGCGCTGCTGAGCGAAGGCAAAGGAGGCGACCGAGCATGAGTGATTTGATCGTACGTCCGTCCACGCCGGATGAGGAAGGCAACGTGCTCCGAATTACGCCTGAATCCGCAGGCTGGCAGTATGTCGGCTTCGAAGTATACCGCTTGAAGCCGGGACAATCGCTGGAGCGGCAGACGGAAGGCATGGAAGTATGTCTTGTGCTGCTGAGCGGCTTGGCCGATGCGGAAGCAGACGGGCAGAGCTGGAGCAACATCGGCCGCCGGATGGATATTTTCGAAGGCATCCCGCCGTATTCGGTGTACGTACCTTCGCAGAACAGCTACCGCATCACGGCGCTAACCGACGTTGAGCTCGCCGTGTGCGCCGCTCCGGGTCAAGGCGGGCATCCAGCCCGTCTCATCGCGCCGGAGCAGGTCGGCGTCGAGCCTCGCGGCTACGGCAATATGACGCGCCGCGTGCAAAATATTTTGCCAGAGGGGGAGCCTGCGGACAGCCTGCTGGTTGTGGAAGTGTTCACACCGAACGGCAACTGGTCCAGCTACCCGCCGCATAAGCATGATCAAAACAACCTGCCGGCGGAATCTTACCTGGAGGAAACGTACTACCACCGCGTCAACCCGGGCAAGGGCTTCGCGGTACAGCGCGTCTATACGGACGATCTATCGCTCGATGAGACCCTTACGGTTCGGAGCGGAGAAGCGGTCTTGGTGCCTCGCGGCTATCATCCCGTATCCGCCGCGCCGGGTTATGACAGCTATTATCTGAACGTCATGGCGGGTCCGGTCCGCACGTGGAAATTCCACAACGATCCGGCGCACGAATGGCTGTTTCCGAAACCGAAGGAGGGCTGAACCATGAGCAGCGGAATTACATTTCCAAGCGGCCGCAGGCTGGACTTCGTCAGCATCGGCCGGCTGTGCATCGATTTGAATGCCAATGAGATTCACCGGCCGCTCGAGGATACGATTACGTTTACCCGTTACCTCGGCGGTTCGCCGGCGAATATTACGGTCGCGCTGGCTAGGCTTGGCGCTAAGACCGGCTTTATCGGCAAGATCGCAAACGACGGCTTCGGCCGCTTCATTAGACGTTACTTGGAGCAGCACGAGATCGACACAACCTCGGTCGTGGACGATATGACTGGTGCGGTTACGGGCCTTGCATTCACGGAGATCAAGTCGCCGACGGACTGCAGCATTCTCATGTACCGCGATAACGTCGCCGATCTGAAACTCACGCCCGGCGAAGTCAGCGAGGAGCTGATCGCCTCCGCCAAGGCGCTGGTCGTCTCCGGCACGGCACTCGCGGCAAGCCCTTCGCGCGAAGCGGTATTCACTGCGATCGGGTACGCCCGCAAGCACGGCACGAAGATTATTTACGATATCGATTATCGTCCTTATACTTGGGCGAACCGGGATGAAGTTCAAGTGTACTGCGCGCTTGCGGCGGAGCAAGCGGACGTGATCTTCGCCGGCATCGAGGAATTCTCGCTGCTTGAACCGAAGACGGACGCGCCGTTCGACGAGGCGGCCGTCGTGGCGCGCTGGCTCGGACACAAAGCGCAGCTCGTCGTCGTGAAACGCGGCGGCGACGGATCGGTTGCCTATTCCGGAGACGGCTCCGCCTATCCGGGCCGCACCTTCCCGGCAAACGTCGTCAAAACCTTCGGCGCAGGCGATTCCTTCGCCGGTGCGTTCCTGTACGGCCTGCTGCAAGGCTGGCCGCTGCCAAAATGCCAAGATTACGGCGCGGCGGCAGCGCATATCGTCGTATCCAGCCACAGCTGCTCGGACGCCATGCCAACGCGGGCGGAAGTCGAGCAGGTATTGTTGAGAGTCGGAGCCCTGGAGGCCTAGCATACGTGACCCAATCCAGAACTAGGAGTGAAGACCGATGACACAAGTTCAAACCGTATCCAATTTTATCGGAGGGAAATTCGTTCCCTCCCAGTCCGATCGCACAGAAGACGTACCTAACCCGGCAACCGGCGAGACGCTCGTGAGAGTTCCGCTCTCTACGCGCGGCGACTTGGAAGCTGCCGTAGCCGCGGCGCAGGCGGCTTATCCGGCATGGAGCCAAACGCCGGTTCCGCGCAGAGCGCGTATTCTGTTCAAATACCAGCAGCTGCTGGTGGAGCACTGGGATGAGCTCGCCAAGCTGGTTACGCTCGAGAATGGCAAAAGCTACGGCGAAGCGTACGGCGAAGTGCAGCGCGGCATCGAGTGCGTCGAATTTGCGGCAGGCGCGCCGACGCTCATGATGGGCAGCGTGCTGCCGGACATCGCTACGGGCATCGAATCTGCCATGTACCGCTACCCGGTCGGCGTTGTCGGCGGCATCGCGCCGTTCAACTTCCCGATGATGGTGCCGGCGTGGATGTTCCCGCTTGCCATCGCATGCGGCAACACGTTCGTATTGAAGCCGTCCGAGCGGACGCCGCTGACGGCGAACCGCTTGGCGGAATTGTTCACGGAAGCCGGCCTGCCGGACGGCGTGTTCAACATCGTCCACGGCGCGCATGACGTCGTGAACGGCCTGCTGGAGCATGCGGACGTCAAAGCGATCTCCTTCGTAGGCTCGCAGCCTGTCGCGGAATACGTGTACAAAACCGCATCCGCGCACGGCAAACGCGTGCAGGCGCTCGGCGGCGCGAAGAACCATTCCATCGTCATGCCGGATGCCGACTTGGATCTGACGGTCAAAGAAATCACAAACGCCGCTTTCGGCTCCGCGGGCGAGCGCTGCATGGCGTGCTCCGTCGTCGTCGCAGTCGGCGGCGTAGGCGATGCGCTGCTTGCGAAGCTCAAGGAACGCGCCGAAAGCATCCGCATCGGCAACGGCATGGACGAAGGCGTCTTCCTCGGCCCGGTCATCCGCGCGGCGCATAAGGACCGCACGATCGGCTATATCGAGAAGGGCGTCGAGCAAGGCGCGAACCTCGTGCTGGACGGCCGCGAATCGGCTTGCACGAATGAAGCGGGCTATTTCATCGGACCGACGATCTTTGACGGCGTGACGAAAGACATGGCGATTTGGCAGGACGAGATCTTCGCGCCCGTGCTTCAAATCGTGCGTGTCGATACGCTGGAGGAAGCCGTCGCTTGGGCGAACGCATCCGAATTCGCGAACGGCGCCTGCTTGTTCTCGAGCGGCAGCCATGCCGTACGCCAGTTCCGCGAGACGATCGATGCAGGGATGCTGGGCATTAACGTAGGCGTTCCGGCGCCGATGGCGTTCTTCCCGTTCTCCGGCTTCAAGAAATCGTTCTACGGTGATCTTCATGCGAACGGCAAGGACGGCGTGGAGTTCTACACCCGCAAGAAAATGATTGTGGCCCGCTATTAAACATTCGTAGCCGTATTGGAATTATGATACGATGGTCATAAAAAACAGGAGACAAGTGCATGAAGCCGACGATTTACGATGTTGCCCGGCAGGCGGGCGTTTCCATCGCCACGGTGTCCAAGGTCATTAATCGGACCGGCAAAATCAGCGAGAAAACGAGAGAACGCATCTCGGAAATTATGGCGGAGATGGGCTATGCGCCGAATTTGGTGGCGACGGCGCTCTCCAGCAAGAAGACGTATATGATTGGCTTGCTGCTGCCGGATATTTCGAATCCTTATTTTGCCGAGCTTGCGCGCAATATCGAGGATCGGGCGCAGGAGCTGGGTTATAATATCGTGATTTGCAATACGGACAACCACGTGGATAAAGAACGTGAATATTTAACCTTTCTCCAGCAAAAAAGCGTGGACGGCATTCTGCTTGCAACCGGTCTTGCCCATCCGGAATCGCTGGGGCTCGTCACGGGTAAGAACCTTCCGATTACGGTCATTGCCCGCGAGGTGCCGCGGTCGCCGGTGAATACCGTGCTTGTCGACGATTTCATGGGCGGGTATCTGGCCGCGGCCCACTTGCTCGAGCTCGGCCACCGGGACATCGCGATCATCGTAGAGAGCATGGATCTAGAAAGCTCCCGCCAGCGGTTGAAGGGCTATCGGGCGGCGCTTGAGGAGCATGGCGGCGTGTTCGACGAGAAATGGGTCGCGGTCAGCGATTTCACCGTCGCCTCCGGCATGGAGGTAGCGGGCGGCCTGCTGGATGCGGCGGTTCGGCCTACGGCGGTATTCGCCTGCAATGACCTGCTGGCAATCGGCACGATTCAAGCTGCGCGAGCGCGGGGCATATCCGTGCCCGGAGAATTGTCCGTTGTCGGGTTCGACAACACGTTTCTGTGCGGTATCATTGACCCTGCGCTTACGACGGTGGGACAGCCGATCCGCGAGCTTGGGCGCCAAGCGGTCGATCTGCTGCACAAGCAGATGGGCGGGGACGAGCTTGCGCGGCAGCGGGTCGTATTGCTGCCGGAGCTGGTCGTACGGTCATCGACACAGCCGCTAGGCGGACCGGATAAAGCTAAATAGAGACAACGACACCGTAAGAGCTGCAGCTGCGCAGATCTTGCGGTGTTTTTTTGTGCGGCTCTAATCGAGAAAATTTTCCAACTTATGCAACATTAAGATTTCCGCTGCGTTATGAAGGGTAGAGGAAGACAACATGTTCCGGCTATCTGTTTGTGACAGGGAAATTGCGAATCGTTGGGAGCTGCGGAATGATCAGAAGAGAGAGAATAGCCGATCTGGATTTGATGAGAGGCATCGCGATTTTGGCGGTTGTTGCGATTCACATGACCTCGTATGCGACAGCATTTCTGCCCGTGGATTCGATATTGTACCCGGTTTATTTTGTGCTGAACGCAGGGTCTCATTTTGCCGTTCCCGCTTTCCTGTTCCTGAGCGCGCTGCTGCTCTTCTATCATTATGACGGTGCTGCCGGCATTAAGTGGCTGCCGTTCTACCGGAAGCGGGTGCAGCGAATTGCCGTTCCCTATCTCTTTTGGTCGGTGATTTTCTCCGCGGCGGTCTTCTACATCCAGCGAACGCCGCTGCAAGAGGGCTTCTACCGTTTCCTGAAAGGACTTCCTTACGGAGGAAGCTACGAGCATCTCTATTTTATCCTCATCATTGCGCAGTTCTATGCGATATTCCCGTGCCTGCTGCTCCTGAGCCGCGTGAAATGGGTGAGCAGGCATCCGCTTCTCGCCGGCGCTGGTCTGCAGGTCTGTATGTACGTCCTGAATTATTACATGCTGCATATGAGCAGGAGCGGCAGCTTCATCGGCACGTATTCGCTGTATCTATTTCTGGGCATTTATGCGGCGAAGCAGCTGAAGACGGCTGAGCATGCCGCAACGAAGCAGGCGAGGCCGGCTTCGTTCAGTGTGCTGCTCGCGGGTTTCCTGCTCGCCGGAGCGGCGTATGTCGGTCAGATGTGGCTTCAGAAAACCACACCTCACTGGCTTCCGCAGCCGTATCTCTCCTATGTGCATTTTGCTTCGGATTACAGCTATGCAGCAATCAGCTGCTTGTTCCTGCTGCGCGCGGCTTCGCTGTTCGGGTCGAATGGCGCTGCGCGGGCGGGGCTGCGTTCGCTTGGGAGGCATGCGTTCGGCATTTATTTCATGCATCCGCTCGTCCTGCTGCTCTGGCGCTCGAAGGTGATGAACAACGGAGCGATCACGTACCATCTGCTGACGTGGACCGGCGGGCTTGCCGCGCTCCTGCTGTCCTGGGCGGGAACGGCGGCGATCGCTAGGACGAGGCTTGCTCCGTTTGTGATTGGGGAGCCGCGGCATGAGCAGTCACGGTCGCTGTTTGGGTTCATGCGCAAAATCAAATACCGCGGCCTTGGCGGCTGACAGCTTTTTCTCTTTCTTTCCGCAAAACAGCAGCAGGCCAGGACGCATCTCCGCGTTCCGGACTGCTGCTGTTTTGGCTTCTCGTCAGTCTGTCATCAAGCCGGGCGGTAGTTTCACCGCCAGCAGCTTGCCGCCCGTTCGAATGTAGATCATATTGCCGGATTTCAGCGTCGATTCGAAATCGCGGGTGGCTGTCTTTACGCTGAAGACAGGCTGAAATGTCGCAAAATTGTACGCATCCAGCGTACCGTCCGCGCGGGCGACGAACAGGCCGTTACCGTACAGATCCGTCTGGACCGCTTGAATGCCTTGCGGGAAGCCGCTGATTTGACCGTTTACCGTCTTTAACACCGCCATTGAATAGTTGTGCACGTTTTGGTAAAGCAGCCTTCCGCCGTGGAGTCTGTACAGCGGCTGGTAGTCCCGCGCGTTCGGCGCGGACCAGCGTTGTACCGGCTTGCTGGCAGGAGAGTAGGCGGTAAAGTCGTATTTGGCAACGGCTTGATCCTGATAGACGTATAGGTCGTCGCCGCTCAGGAAGGCAGATCCGTTAGGGCCGCCGAATCGGTACTGGCCGGGTACCTCTGGCTGCGTTGTCCATTGGTATATGCGTTCACCCTTTAACGCGCCGGTCCTTAGATTCATGACCGCGATGTGCAGGCTCTTATTGACGGGATCGTTGTCTCCGATCATGAACTGGTCCATTACGGAGTAGAGGAGTCCACCCTTCACGGCGAGCGGTAATTGCTGGCGGAATGATTTCCACAGCTGCTTGCCCGTCGATTTATCGTAAGCATTGATTTGGCTCGATGACAGAGCTCCCTGTACCGTATAACCGCGCAAAACGACGCCGTCCTCTTCCCTGACATCGGAGAAGCCGGCCTCATAGGAGCCGTCCGTTTCCGTTGTCTTCCAGCGCAGCTTGCCAGTAGCCCGGTCAAGCGCGAAGAGCGTCAGATTCTGCGTCACATAGACGGTATCGCCGACAGGACGTATGTTGTCAGCTTTGTCGGCGTGTATGACTGAGATCCATTTCTTGCCCCCTCCGGCGCTTAAAGCGAAGACTGCGCCTTCCTTCGTAAGGCCGTAAACGATGCCCTGATCATAGACCAGTACCGGCTTCAAGTCTGCGCCGAATTTCCAAAGCTTCCGCCCGCTAGCGCCGTCGTAGGCGGCGAGCTGTCCGCCCGTTATAAGCGCAAACACGCGTCCTTGTTCGGCGAGCGCTGCCGTAACGGTCGTGCCGTACGGATCAAACGTTGCAAGCGGCAGGCTCCACAGCGGCTTTATCGCGGGAGCGGACACTGCGTTATACATCGGAGTCGAGCTGTTAAGGACAGGCTTCTCGGCGTGAACGGCTGCCGTACCAGGCAAGCCAGAGGCCAGAATAGTGGCGGTCAAGCTGAGAACGGCGATCATTTTCATGGTTTTACCCCAATAACAGACATTCAGAACAGCACCTTTCCATCCCTTTTGTTTCTTAATTATGTAATAATTCCTAAGCCTGCTTATTTAAACGCAGACATATTCAAAAAGGTTGCAGGAGAGGGATCTTCGGGAACAACAGGATGCAGACGTTACATATTTTCTTCACAAATAAAGTTTCTTGCAGGAAAAAGCGCGTTTTTTGTCGAATAGAGGCGGTAACGGGATGAAAGGGGGCATAACGATGCTCCGATCACAAGGGTATTCCATTCGATTTATGGTAAGCGCGATCGTTGTCGCCGCCGTTCTTATAACGCTCTGCGTGAGCAGTATCATCGGCTATCGGAACGAGAAGGCGTCGCTGATCGCGATGACCTTCCAGCTGAACGGCATGTACACGGACAAGATTGCCGATACGGTCAATGAGCTGTTCACAGGCATGAAGAGCAATTTGGAAGTATACGCCGAAGACTTGGGCAAGAATGGCCTGGAACGCACGAATCTTGACAGTCAAGTGGCGATCATTCAGCGGACTAATCCGCTGTTTAAGTCGATCGTGCTCGTGGACAAGCACGGCAAGGTGCTGAGCATTGAGCCGGCGAACAAGCAGCTTATGGGCGTTACGCTCGTGTCGAAAGGCGCCAAGGAGGCGCTTCGCGAGCAGCGGCCGCTCATCTCAGACCCTTACATCGGCGCGACGAATCAGCTCATATTGATGGTCAGTCAGCCCATTCGAAACGTGAAGGGCGAATATCTCGGCTATATCGGCGGCACCATCCGCCTGCATGAACCGAATTTATTGAACACGATGCTCGGAGACGAGAGGCAGGAGGACGGCTCTTACGCTTATGTCGTGAGCGCTACGGGGACGCTGATCTATCATCCGGAGCAGGACCGAATCGGTGAGCAGATCCTGCAGAATTCCGTCGTTCGCGAGCTGGTCGCTGGACGAAGCGGCAGCCGGCGCGTCATCAATTCCAAAGGCGTGGACATGCTGGCGAGCTATACATATATCAAAGAAACGGGCTGGGGCATCGTGTCCCAAACGCCGACGGCCGTGGTGCTGAAAGCATCCAAGAAACCGATTTTCCACGCGATTTCTTATGTCTTGCCCATCATGCTTGTCATTCTGCTGGCGATTTATTGGGTCATTGGCAAAATGTCGGAGCCGCTCACGAAGCTGGCTCAGTTTGCGGCGCTGCTCACCTCGAATAAGCCGCTGCGCGATGAGGTGCCGCGCATTAACTCCTGGAATAGGGAAGCGAATGCGCTGCACCGCGCCTTTCACGTGGCAGCCGCTCATCTCCGGAACCAGCTGGAGCATCTGTCTCAGGAAGCACAGACGGATGCGTTGACGGGACTGTACAATCGGCGGACCATGGATCTGTACATGAAGACGTGGATTGGGCAGGGGCTGCCGTTTGCGCTTCTCGTGCTCGATCTCGATAAATTCAAACAGGTCAATGATACGTACGGCCATGAGATGGGCGACAAAGTGTTGAAGTTTCTTGCGGCGAACATGCGGACTCATCTGGAGAAAAGCCATATTTGCTGCCGCTTCGGCGGCGAGGAGTTCGTGGCGCTGATGCCGGAAGCTGATTTGGACACGGCGCAGCGGTATGCGGAGACGCTGCGCGCAGTCATGGCGGAGACGGACAGCCCTGTCGGCAGGCCGGTTACCCTGTCGATTGGCGTGGCGCGTTTCCCGGAAAGCGCACACGGGCCGGAGGCGCTGTTCCGCATTGCGGACGAAGCGCTTTACCGGGCCAAGCATCTTGGCCGCAATCGTGTCGAAATGGTAGCGGAAGTGCATGCGCTCCGTACGATGAACGAAGCTTAAATCGCAGAAGGGCTGGTCCAGCGGACCAGCCCTTCTTTCTCTATGCAGCGTAATGATTAATGGGTAAAGCCCGGTGTGTGATCGCGCAGGATGCGCTCCATATGGTCGGAAGGCTGCGGCGGATAGTACAGGTAGCCCTGAATATCGTTGCAGTGGTTATACTTCAGGAATTCGAGCTGGTCCGCCGTTTCCACGCCTTCGGCAATAATGGACAGATTCAGATGACTTGCCATCAGCAGCATAGCCAGAATGATCGCCTCGTCCTTCGGTTCCTTCTGAATGCCGTTCACGAAGGAACGGTCGATCTTGATTTTGTCCACGGGCAGCTGCTTCAGGTAGTTCAGCGACGAATAATGCGTGCCGAAATCATCGATGGAGATCGTGATCGCCAGATTTCGCAGCTCCTGCAGCGTGAGCGAATTGTCGCCGCGCATGGCCGTATTTTCAGTGATTTCGAGCTCCAGGTAGGCGGGGTGAAGGCCGCTCTCGGCGAGAATCACTTTGATTTGCTCGGCCAAATGGTTGCGCCTGCTGAACTGCCGCGCTGATAAATTGACGGCAATCCGGACATGCGGAAGACCTGCATCCTGCCACGCTTTGTTCTGGAAGCATACCTTGCGCAGCACCCACTCGCCGATCGGCTCCATCAGCCCGCACTCCTCAGCGATCGGGATGAAGCTCGAAGGCGGAATATTGCCGCGCTTCGGATGATTCCAGCGGATGAGCGCTTCGAGGCCGACGATACGTTTGGATTCAATCTCGATCTGCGGCTGGTAATGGACATCGAATTCTTCGTTGTCGAGCGCACGCCGCAGGCTGTTTTTGATATAAATTTTCTCGTCGGTATCAGCGATCAAGGTGTCGTCGTAAAACCGGAAATTGTTCTTGCCTTCTTCCTTGGCTCGGTACATCGCGGCATCTGCAAATTTCATCAGTTCGGCACCGTTCTTGCTGTGCTCCGGGTAGAGCGTGACGCCGATGCTGGCCGTGACGTAATAGTCCAGGTCGTGCAGGAGGAATGGCTCCTGAAACAGGTTGATCAGCTGCTGAGCGGTATAGTGCACTTGCGTGATGTCCTTCATATAAGGCAGAATAATCGTAAACTCGTCGCCGCCAATGCGCGAGGACACCTCGCCCTGCGTCAGCAGCGAGGTTAACCGGCGCCCGACCTCTTGCAGCAGCAGGTCGCCTTGGGTATGCCCGAGCGTGTCGTTGATGAGCTTGAATTGGTCTAGATCGAGGAACAGCAGCGCAAACGGCCTGTTGCGATCCGCGGAGCGGGCAAGGATCTCCTCCAGCCGATCTTGGAAATACAATCGGTTAGGCAGTCCTGTTACGACGTCATGGTAAGCGGCCAGCCGCAGCCGCTGCTCGCTGCTTTCCAGCAGCGTGTACTGCATGCGAAGCTCGTCTTCCGTTGCGATTAATTCTTCATAGGTCGTTTCCAGCTGTTGATTGGCGATCGTGAGATTGAAGGTTCTTTCGTTCACCATGGCTTGGAGCTTATGCCGCTGGGTGAGCTGCATATACAATAGGTATATCAGCAGGATAAGCACAAGCAGCGCAATCAGGCCTGTAATTTGAACGCGAGTGGCAGCTTCGCTCAGCTTAGCGGGGCTAGGCTGCGCGGCCAGCTCCCAGCTTCCGTCCTCCAAGGTGACAGTCGTCCGCAGAGAAGAGGGCTGCTGGAACAGTGCCGGATCACCGAGAACCGGCTTCCCGCCTGCTTTGACGGCCAGAACAAGGCTGTTGCCTTGCTGTACAAGGCCAGCTTCTTCGAGGATTGGAGGAACGTCGAGCACGACGGACACGAAGCCCCAGAAGGTGTTGCCGACATAGACGGACTGGCGGGTAAGAAGACCCAGCCCGCCCTGTTTTAAATTGAAAGGGCCGACGATCGTTTTGGTATGCAGCGGCTTGGTCCGGACCGCATTGCTGCGAACCTCCGGATTCCTAGACGCGAAGACGTTCATGCCAATGACGGCTTCGTTGCTTTTGACCGGATAGACGAAGCGGGCGATGCCGTCCGGATAGGCAGACAGGTTGCGCACGCCGTCCTGAGATCCGATGAAGCTTGCGGAGAAAGCATCGAACCGGGCTTGATCCAGCGTGTGCTGATGGTTCAACGTCGTATCGACGAAAGCCTTGAGACCGTCCGCAAGCAGCAGCCTGCGCTCTAAGGCGAGTTTAAGCGAAGCGGAATGCGTGGACAGCATCGTGGATGCGTCCCGATTGATTTCGTTATGAAGCATGCGGCCGTAGGCATCGGTAATCCACCATAAGCAGCCTCCGAGTACGAGGGAGACGGCCAACAAAACAAGCCAGATTTTGCTTGGGGTCGTGTAGCGAGCGGTTGTTTCCTCTGGCAAGTCGGACATGGTGCAGAGCTCCTTTCACTAACCGGATGCAAAGCTGCATCTGGCTGTACCTAATACTTTCGTCACAAATCGACAAAATCCTCCAAGGGAAAATATACAATCCATTCATAAGAAGGAGAGGTTGTTTATGAATCAGTGGCATTTACTGCCCAAGGTTGATCTGCATGTCCATCTCGACGGCAGTCTGCGGCCGGATACGGCAATGGCTATTGCCGAGGCGGAGGGCATCGAGCTTCCGGCCGGCAATGAAGCGGGCCTTATACCCTATATGCAGGTAGACGAGGATTGCCGCAGCTTGCCGGAGTACTTGAGCAAGTTCGATTTTACGACTCGGTTTCTTCAAACCGGCACGGCACTCGAACGCGTCGCTTACGAGACGCTTGCCCAGGCAGCCGCCCATAACTGCCTGTATATTGAAGTTCGCTTCGCGCCGCAGCTGCATCGCCGCAAGGGATTGCATACGGAAGAAGCCATTCACTATGTGATACAAGGGATAAAGCGGGCAGAGCAGCAGTTCGATATTCAAGGGCGCGCCATTGCGATCTGCATGCGCAACCATGACCGCGCTGATAATTTGGAAGTCATCGAGGCTGCCGCAAAATTTGCCGGCCGCGGCTTGGCTGCGGTCGATCTGGCGGGCGACGAAGCTTCCTATCCGCCGGAGCTGTTCCGCGACGTATTTGCCCTTGCGCATAAGCGTTCGCTGCCTGTAACGATTCACGCCGGCGAAGCGGCCGGCGCGGAGAATGTTTATGAAGCGGTTAAGCATCTGGGAGCTTCCCGCATTGGGCATGGCGTACGGCTGCGGGAGCGGCCGGATATTCTGCGCATGGTGCTGGAGCAGGGCATTCCGCTTGAAATGTGCCCGGTCAGCAACATCCAGACGAAGGCTGTAGCCGGCTGGGATGACTATCCCATCCGCGATTATTTCGATCAAGGACTGAAGCTGACGCTGAATACGGATAATCCGAGCGTATCCGGAACGGATATTACGCGGGAATATCGGATTCTGTCCGAGAAATTCGGATTTGCGGACAAGGAATTGGCTGCAATTATCCGGAACGGGGCAGAGGCTGTATTCCTGGAGGATACCGAGAAGAAGGCGCTGGTCAGAAGGATTCATAGGGAGTTAGACGCACTTGGCCTTTAAAACCTTCGCCAGGTAGGGGGCAGGGTTCGACTTTATCGGCGGCTTTCCCGTATACTGATTGCAATAGAGAATTGGCTTGAAAGAGGGGGAATTCCTCCTCAGCAGAGAGATCGGCTGCACTGCTTTAGGCGGTTATTGAGCAGTTTGGTGATGAAATGCGTCTTCCGACGATGCTTGTCGGGCAGCCGCAGAGGCAAGGAGAGGAGTTGGAAGGTTGTCATGGAATCTTCAATTACGGATCGACAACAGATCGAGCAAGAGGAACGTAAACGCCGGGAGCGCTATTCCCGGCAAATGCTGTTTGCCCCGATTGGCGAGAGCGGACAGCGGAAGATCGAAGCCGCAACAGTCGTCATCGTCGGCATGGGCGCGCTCGGCACGGTCATTGCCAATCATATGGCCCGTTCGGGCGTAGGTCGGCTGCGTATTATCGACCGCGATTACGTGGAGAGAAGTAATCTGCAGCGGCAAATGCTGTACGACGAAGAGGATGTGCTGCAGGTGCGTCCCAAGGTCGTCGCCGCTGAACGCAGACTAAAGCTGATTAACAGCGATATTGCCATTGAGCCGGTCGTATCGCATCTGACGGCGGCCAACGCCGAGGCGCTTATAGACGGGGCGGACCTCGTGCTCGACGGCACGGATAACTTCGGAACCAGGCTTCTGCTGAACGATGTCTGCTTTAAGCATGGCATCCCGTTCATATACGGCGGCTCAGTCAGCTCGAACGGCATGACAGCCGTATTCGTTCCGGGGCAGACCTCCTGCCTGCGATGCCTGCTCGGCTCCGGCGACAGCGTGGGCGAGACCTGTGACACGGTTGGTGTCATCTCGCCGATCGTCGACATCATTGCCTCCCTGCAGGCGGTGGAGGCGCTCAAGGTTATCGTGGGTGCTTCGTCCGTGCAGCGCCAGGGATTACTGTCCATGGATGTCTGGCGCAATCAAACGATGGAGATGAAGCTGCCGCCGCCGAGTCCGGCCTGTCCGACCTGCGGTCTTCATCAGTACCCGTCGCTGCATGCGGATACCGCTGCGCGTCCGGTAACGCTCTGCGGCCGTGAAACGGTGCAGATCAGCGGCCTGCGTCCGATCGATTTGGCCCAGACGGCAGAGAAGCTGAGCCGATCCTGTACGCTGACCTCCAATCCGTACCTGCTGCGGGCTGAGCTGCCCGAAGGCGAGCGTCTGGTTATCTTCCCGGACGGGCGCGTGCTTGTACAGGGAACGGAGGATCTCGGGCGGGCGCAGTCGCTTTACGATAGATATATCGGTTCGTAATTAAATTTTTGACCTGCGTGTATATTCGAAACCGCGAACGTCCATAATAGCAAAGGCAAGCGGTTACTGCTTGTACTTTGCTTACGGGACGGGGCTTCCGAGACTTTTGAATCGTTTATTTGAGGCCCGGCAAGACCACCCAAAAAAAAAGTAATTGTTAAAGCTTGTAAGCGCATTGCTTTTCGATTACGGATATGCTACTATGATCTTAGTCATAAAAGAACCTGAATTCACATATTGAAAAGGGTTGTCATTTTGTGCGAGATGGTACCTTTTTCAATGTGTGATTTTTTTATTTGCCTAAACGAATAAAAAGTACATGTTAATTTAATTTTGGAGGTTTTTCCCCATGCAAACAGGAACAGTTAAATGGTTTAACGCTGAGAAAGGTTTCGGCTTCATCGAAGTTGAAGGCGGCAACGATGTATTCGTACACTTCTCCGCAATCGTAGGCGAAGGCTTTAAATCCCTGGACGAAGGCCAACGCGTTGAGTTCAACGTTGTTCAAGGCAACCGTGGACCACAAGCAGAAAACGTTGTAAAACTGTAGTTTTATAATGTTTGAACGAACAGCCCTGTGCGCAAGCACAGGGCTGTTTTTTATGTGCAGAAATTCTCGTTTTCCCTGTCTCGACTGTTTCGTGCGATTCGCTCCCTGTTTCAATTTTACATATAATGGTTAAGTTGATGTGTAAAGCATTGGAGTCTGTTTTACGAGGCCGGGAGGATCAGAAGATGTTGCTGCAAAACGGTTTTTTTCGAGTTTGTTTAGGGATCATTGCGCTGCTGCTCATTATTTATTTGATGGCGAAGGTCAGTTTTATATTCCGACCGCTGCTGACGATTTTTAATATTTTAATTGTGCCGTTCATGCTGGCCGGTTTCTTCTATTATCTGCTCCGGCCGGTCGTGCAATATATGGTTCGGCAGCGATTGAACAAGATACTTTCGATTCTGCTTCTTTATTTTATCGCAGCGGGAATCGGGGTCGTGTTCTTCATCGTGGTGTGGCCGGCGCTTCAAATGCAGCTGGAGAACTTCTTGAAAGGCGCGCCGGAGTTGATTGAAGGCTTCAAGAGCCAGTTTGCGAAGCTGCAAAGTAACCGTCTGGTATCGATCTTCGCGGGCAACGAGTCGGATCTGTCCACGAAGCTGTCGGATTACTTAAACAGGGCGATTACCGCGGCTTCGGATTATGTGAGCAGCGTGGTTTCACTCGTTACTAATTTTGTGATTATCATTGCGACGGTGCCCATCATACTGTACTACATGCTGAAGGAGAGCGAGCATATCCCGTCTTCCGTGCTTGCGGTCATCCCGAAGCGGTATCGCCGGGACGCCAAAGAGGTGCTTGCGGATATCGACGGCGCGCTGAGCGGATTTATCGTCGGCCGCGTCATCATTACCTGTCTGCTCGCGATCATGCTGTATGTCGGCTTTCTCATTATTGGGCTTCCGTTCTCGCTGCTGCTCGCCATTGCTGCGTTCATCTTGAATATTATTCCGTATATCGGTCCGATTCTGGGGGCGATTCCTTCCCTTATCGTTGCTTTTACGGTATCGCCGTCTATGGTGTTCTGGGTCGTGGTGGTGACGATCATCGCGCAGCAAATCGAAGGGAATGTCCTGTCGCCGAGCATCTATGGCCGAAGGCTGGATATTCATCCGCTGACCACGATCGTGCTGCTGCTTGTGGCTGGCGATATTGCCGGCATTCTGGGCGTTATCCTAGCGATTCCGACGTATATGGTTGCCAAAATCATTATCGTGCGCGTCTATCAGCTGTTTCTGGCGGACAAGGTGGAAGAGCTGGTTGATTGAAGGCTGCCGCTCGCTTATGCAACTGCGGGCTGCGTACATAGAATGAGTTTCTTCCCGGCTGCAAAAAGTGATACAATCAAGGAACGAATGTTCCTATACAAACGGGGATAATTGGACGGGGCGCAGCGGGAGTGCGGCAGAGCCGTAAGCAATCCGCGTGGCGCGGGAGAAACCATGGACCATACCATTCAGTTGTCTGTACGGGCGCTGGTTGAATATGCATACCGGAGCGGCGATATCGAGTCCGGCTTCCGGACGTCTGCTTCGCTGACGGACGGGACGAAAGCGCATCAGCGCGTGCAGAAGCAGTACGGCGAGCAGGATGAACGAGAGGTATATGTAAGCGCGGAGATCGTCATGGACGATCTCCTGTTTGTCGTGGACGGCCGCTGCGACGGACTGCTGGCGGGCGGAGAAGACGGCATCGTCGTCATCGACGAGATCAAGTCCACGTCCGGCTCGCTTCCGGAAAT
The DNA here is from genome assembly GCF_019431355.1 of Paenibacillus sp. R14(2021). NCBI lineage: Bacteria > Bacillati > Bacillota > Bacilli > Caryophanales > Paenibacillaceae > Paenibacillus > Paenibacillus sp. R14(2021). Next base: position 3,786,288 of record NZ_CP080269.1, on the reverse strand, counting down.
GGTTGAAGCGACGTATCCCGTGCATTGGGCGCAGGCCAAATGTTATGCCTACATGGTAGCGACGGATCGGGCGCTGGAGCAGATTGCGGTGCAGCTGACCTATGTGCAGGTGCAGAGCGAGGAAGAGCGCCGGTTCCGGCAGCAGTTCACGAGAGGCGAATTGGAGCTGTTCCTGCATGATATGATACGCTCCTATTATGCGAGCGCGGCGCAGCAGGTCCGGCACCGGCTGAAGCGGGATGCCAGCATCAAGATGCTGCCGTTTCCGTTTCCAGCTTACCGCGAAGGTCAGCGGAAGCTGGCGGGGGCGGTCTATAAGAGTGTAGTCGATGGGCAGAAGCTGTTCGCGAAAGCGCCAACCGGCATCGGCAAGACGATTTCGACGATTTTCCCCGCGGTGAAGGCGGTTGGGGAGGGGTTGCTGCAGCGCGTCGTCTATTTGACGGCGAAGACGATTGCCCGCAAGGCGGCAGAGGATGCCTTCGGCCTGCTGCAGTCGAAGGGGCTGCACATGGCCGCCGTGACGCTGACGGCCAAGGAGAAAATCTGCTTCCAAGAGGAAGTAAGGTGCAGCAAGGAGCACTGCCCGTATGCCGAGGGCTATTACGACCGGATCAACGAGGCGCTGCTTGATCTGCGTACCAAGGAGACGTTGATGACCCGGGAAGTCATCGAGCAGTATGCGCGCAAGCACCGGGTATGCCCCTTCGAGTTCTCGCTGGATGCGGCCTACGGCGCAGACGCGATCATCTGTGACTATAACTATGTGTTCGATCCGCGGGTCAGCTTGAAACGGATGTTCGAGGAACAGAAGCGGCGGACGGCAGTGCTCGTGGACGAGGCGCATAATCTGGTGGACCGGGCACGGGAGATGTACTCAAGCGAGCTGAACAAGAGCGCGTTCCTTGACGTGCAGCGCGCGTACAAGGGTGTGAACGCGGAGGTTTACGGCGCGGCCAAAGCGGTGAATGATTACTTGCTGACGCAGCGCAAGCGAATCGGGGAGCGGCTGCAGGAAGCGGTGGAGGAGCCGCCCGAAGAGCTTACGGCGCTGGTAGAGCAGTTCGTCGACCGCGCGGAACGTGCGCTGCTCGGGGCCGCGCGGTCCGGAGGCGGAGCAGGGCGGCTTGATTCGGGCTCAGCGGAAGTCCTGGACCTATTCGGCTCTCCCGCGGAAGCTGTCGCTGCTGCTGTTCCCCAAGCCGGCACGGCGGCAGGCAGCGCAGCGCTGCTGGAGCTTTACTACGCCTGCCAGAACTTCGTCCGTACCGCGAAGCTGTACGATGAACGGTACGTGACGTATACCGAATGCGATCGGAGCGAGGTGCGGATCAAGCTCTTCTGCTTGGATCCCTCGCATCTGCTGCGGACCATGGGCAAAGGCTACCGGTCGACGGTATTCTTCTCGGCGACGCTCACGCCGCTGTCCTACTATATGGATATGCTGGGCAGCGACGATGAGGGAGATTACTCCGTCGTGATTCCCTCTCCCTTCTCGCGGGAGCAGCTGGACGTATTCATCAGCCCGCTTTCAACTCGTTACCAGGACCGGGAGCGGACGAAGGAACCCATCGTCTCCCTCATCAGCCGGATCACGGGCCAGCGCAAGGGCAATTATTTGCTGTTCTTCCCTTCCTACGCATATATGAACGATGCTTATGAGCGGTTTGCGGTGCAGCAGGAGAAACGGCCGGCCGAAGCGGAAGCGCCGAAGACAATCGTGCAGGGGACGCGGATGACGGAGGCGGAACGGGAGCAGTTTCTGGCTGCTTTCCAAAGCAGCTCGGAGGAGACGCTGGTCGGATTCGCAGTTATGGGCGGCATATTCGCGGAGGGGATTGATTTGGTCGGGGACCGCCTGACGGGCGTCGTCGTGGTCGGCGTCGGACTGCCGCAGATTGGTCTGGAACGGGATATTATGAAGGCGTATTTCGACGGAACCGGACGAAACGGCTTTGATTATGCGTTTCTGTTCCCCGGCATGAACAAGGTGCTGCAGGCGGGAGGGCGTCTGATCCGGTCGGAGGACGACCGCGGCATTCTGCTGCTGATCGATGACCGTTACCTGCAGCCGCAGTACAACCGGCTGCTTCCGCAGGAGTGGCTGGATTACACCATACTGTAGAAGAAGAGGCGCTTGCATACTTTGGACTATGCCGGGTAAATCAACGATTTCTCGTACACGTTGACCCAGAAGCCGTCGATCACGGACGCGCCTCTGTGGGCGTAGCCGTTGTTCGTGAACAGCTTCTTCGCCCCAAGCTGATTGGTCAGCGCATCCAGGTAAATTTGGCGGAAGCCTAATTCCTCGGCACACCGCTCAAGACTGGACAGCAGGAGCTGGCCATAGCCGCGCTGCTGGAAATCGGGATGAACGCGCAGACGCTTGATTTCGGCGGTCTCGCCGTCGAGCTTCTTGAGGCCGCCCATGGCGACGACCGTGCCGCTCTGGGTCGTGCCGACGAGAAACTCGCCTCCGGAGGACAGGTACTGATCTTCGATGTGGAAAATATCGTGGTAATGCTGGTGTGTGGGTTCTACCCCTGCGGCGGAAATCACGAGCAGATGCAGCCTCCAAATATCGTCATGGTCAGCGGTCGAATAGCGGCGGATGTTGATCATGGCAATCGCTCCTTCATCTATACGGTTGAGTTAACGCGAATGTAATGTAATGTAATATAATCTAACATATTTTTCCGCATGCTGGAATGGTTTTCGCTATTATTGATGTTTATGTGCGATGCGGTTCAACTATTATGGAATGTTTATGTCAGGTAAAGTGAATGTGCGCGGACGCTATTGAAGCAGCGGGAATTTTACTCAATAATGAAGCTAATAGACGTTGAAGGAGATGAATGCGTCATGAAGGTAGTCGTTGTATCAGATACGCATATGACGCGCATGGCGAAGAAGCTGCCGGACCGGCTGATTCATGAGCTGGGGGATGCGGATGCCATTCTGCACGCGGGCGATTGGATGACGATGGCGGTATGGGATATGCTTCGCGCCTACGCGGATACGGACGGCGTTGCAGGCAACAATGACGGCAGCGATATCGAGGCGAAGTTCGGCAGCCGCAAAATCGTAACGCTCGGCGGCGTTCGCATCGGCCTTGTGCACGGCCATATCGGTACGGGACGCCGCGACGATACGGAAACGAACGCGTTCAAGTCGTTTATTCCGGGCAGCGTGGACGTCATCGTCTTCGGCCATTCTCATGTTCCCGTAAAGCATGAGCGGGACGGGGTGCTGCTGTTTAATCCAGGCTCGGCAGCGGATAAGCGCAGACAGCCGAAGTATTCCTTCGGTATTCTAACGATCGCGGAAGGGCGGCTCGTCAAGGCAGAGCATATTTACTATGACAACAAGAGCTGAACAGGAAGGCAAGCCGCGTAATGTCGGCATCTTTGCCCACGTCGACGCAGGGAAAACGACAACGACGGAGCAGATGCTCTACCTGAGTGGGCATATTCGCGCGCTTGGCAGCGTGGATGCGGGTACGGCGCAGACCGATTGGCTGGACGTGGAGCGGGAGCGGGGCATCTCGGTTCGCGCGGCGGTGACGCGTTTTGTGTGGAAGGGTGCGCCGGTCAATTTGGTGGACACGCCGGGCCACGTCGATTTTCTATCCGAGGTGGAGCGCTCGCTGCGGGTGATGGACGGCGCGGTGCTCATCGTGTCGGCGGTGGAGGGCGTGCAGGCACAGACGGAAATCATCTGGCAGGCGCTGCGCGAGCTGGGCATTCCAACGCTCCTATATGTGAACAAAATGGACCGCATCGGCGCGGATGCGGCTGCGGTGCTGGATCAGATCCGCCGGCTGCTTTCGCCGCAGGCGGTGCCGATTATGGCGCCGAATGGGGCGGAGGCGGATTTTGCAGGCTCGGTTGATGTATTGGACGAGCCCGCTATGGCGGCGAATCCATGGGCTGAGCCCTATCGGCAGCAGCTGCTGGAGGCCGTGGCCGAGCAGGAGGAATCGCTGCTGGAGGCTTATCTGGAGGGCACGGCGTTCGATGCCGGCCTTGTTGCGGATACGCTGGTCGCAGGTGTGCACCGTTCGGCGCTGTTTCCGGTGCTCTTCGGGGCCTCTAACCGGGGCATTGGCGTCAAGGCGCTCATGGATGCCATGATCGACTATTTGCCTGCACCGGCAGGTGCGGAGTCCGCGCCGGTTGCAGGCGTTATTTTCAAGATGGAACGGGACCCCGTTATGGGTAAAATCGCGTATGTGCGCTTGTACGAAGGTATCATTCGCAACCGTGATACCGTGCTTAACCATACGCGGGACGTGCAGGACAAGGTGACGCAGATCCGCCGCGTGCACGGGCAGAAATCCGAGGACATCGGCGTGCTTGCGGCAGGGGATATCGCCGCCGTTTACGGTCTCAGCCGGGCGCGGATCGGTGATGTGCTGGGGTCGCCGGCGGGCGTTCCCGGGGAGAAGCGGCTTGCGGTACCGCTGCTTACCGTACAGGTGCAGTGGGGCAATGCGGCGGAGTACCCCGCGGTCGTTGCGGCGTTCCAGGAGCTGGCGGACGAGGATCCGCTGCTGGATTTGCAGTGGCTGCAGGATGAGCGTGAGCTGCATTTGAAGGTGATGGGGCCGATTCAGATGGAGGTGCTGGCATCCATCCTGCTGAGCCGCTTCAAGCTTGCGGTGAGCTTCGGCGCGCCGTCCGTCATCTATAAGGAAACGCCTGCTTCGGCGGGCGAAGGGTTTATTGCGTACACGATGCCGAAGCCGTGCTGGGCGATTTTGCGGTTCGTCATCGAACCGGGCGAGCGGGGCAGCGGGCTCGTGTACAAGTCGCTTGTCCGGAACGAGCGGCTGCTCGAAAGCTATCAGAACGAGGTGGCTCGCCGCGTGCCGGAGGCGCTGCAGCAGGGGCTTCGGGGCTGGGAGGTTACGGACCTGTCCGTCACGCTGGTGGAGGGAGAGCATCATGTGTGGCATACCCATCCGCTCGATTTCGTCATCGCGACGCCGATGGGCATTATGAACGGGCTGGCGAATGTCGGCACGAAGCTGCTGGAGCCGATGCTGCGCTTCCGCATGTCGGTGCCGGAGGAATACGGCGGCAAGCTGATGAACGAGCTGGTCGTCATGCGCGGCGAGTTCGGCGCGCCGGTCGTGCGGCAAGAGCGCATGGAGCTTGAAGGACTGCTGCCTGTCGCGACGACGCTTGATTTCCCGGCGCGCCTCGGCTCTATGACGAAGGGCAGAGGCACGCTCACGACGTTCTTCGCCGGCTACCGCGAATGTCCCGCGGACGTGGAGGCAGAGCGCATCCGCCGCGGCGTGAACCCGCTGGACCAGTCGAAATATATATTGGCCGTACGCAATGCGCTGAGCGGCTAGGACAACCGCGCTGCTGCGGGCGATTCACCCGCAAACGGGCCGAGAAGAAATCGACTGCCGAATCCGCTATAATAGAATTAACAATCTAGCAAGCGGGCAGGGATCCTACATATGCACAATCAAACAGCGGCGGTCAGCAATCGCCATTTGCTACATGAGGCGGAAGCCTACATCAGGCAGTTTGGCATCGAGCTTGGGCGATCAAGCGAGGAGACGAATCATCGAATCGCGCAAATCGCAGCGGATATCGAAGCGACGGGCACGTACGTTCATACAGGCGAAGAACTCGCTTACGGGGCCAAGCTGGCTTGGCGCAACAGCAACCGGTGTATCGGCCGTTTGTTCTGGGATGCGTTGACGGTGCAGGATGCACGAAGCGCCGAGACGGAAGAGGACATTGTGAAAGCGATTTTTCATCATATCGAATATGCGACGAACGGCGGCAAAGTGCTGCCGACAATTACGATATTCGCACCTTCGGCAGAGCCGGATCGTCCGCGGATTCGAATTTGGAACGAGCAGTATATCCGCTATGCGGGTTACAAACAGGAAGACGGCTCTGTGGTCGGAGACCCTGTTTCCCTGGAGCTGACGGAAGCCTGCGAGCGGATGGGCTGGCGCGGCGCGGGAACGGCTTTCGATGTGCTGCCGCTCATTATTCAGCTTGGGGACGAGCCGCCCCGATTGTTCGAGGTGCCGAAGGATATCGTTCTCGAGGTTCCGCTCGTACACCCGGACATGCCTGCCTTCGAGGAGCTTGGGCTGCGGTGGTATGCCGTTCCTTTCGTATCCGGCATGCGGCTTGAAATCGGGGGTCTGCATTATACGGCGGCACCGTTCAACGGCTGGTATATGGGCACGGAGATCGGCGCGCGCAACTTGGCGGATCCGTTCCGTTACAACATGCTGCCGAAGCTGGCCGAGAAAATGGGCCTCGACACCGCTCGCGAATCCACCCTATGGCGGGACCGAGCGTTGGTGGAGATGAACGTCGCAGTGCTGCATTCGTTCAAAACAAAAGGCGCGACGATCGTCGATCATCATACCGCCAGCAAGCAGTTCACGCTGTTCGCGGAGAAGGAACGGCAGAACGGCCGCACGCCGACAGGGCGCTGGTCTTGGCTCATTCCGCCGCTGTCGCCGGCCACGACTGGGGTCTTCCATACGCGCTTCGACGACACGGAGCTGAAGCCGAATTACTATTACCAACATGCGCCCGCCGATCTGTAGCAGCGCTTCGCGCATGGCCTGCCGCGGCGTTTGAAGCGGCTGTTATACGGGTAAACTAGAACGAATAACGCATGCTATTGAGAAGGGGACGGGGCGCAGGCTCTGTCCCTTTTTGCTTGGTTGTGCTGCATTCGCTTGAAACGGAGCAAATTATAGCCAAAATAATGGTTTTTACAGCCATTCTAGGAAGATTCGGTACATGAGAGCATCGCGAATGTGGTACGATAGGAAAGCCGGTTGTAGATCGGGATGGTTTGTATAACAAAATGAGGTGGATGAAGTGGCAAGTTTTGAACAATTAGGTATTGCCAAAGAACGGACGCAGGCGCTTCGGAACGAGGGTATTCATGAAGCGACGCCGATTCAAGAGGGCGCGATACCGGTCATCATGCAGGGCAGCGACGTGATCTGTCAGGCGCAGACGGGAACGGGGAAGACACTTGCTTTCCTGCTGCCGATGCTGGAGAAGATTCGTGCGGAGCGCGATGACGTGCAGGGTTTGATTTTGACGCCGACAAGGGAGTTGGCACTGCAGATTACGACTGAGCTGAAGAAACGGCTCGCAACGAAGGAAGAATTCAGCGTGCTCGCGGTGTACGGGGGGCAGGATGTGGAATCGCAGCTGCGCAAGCTGAAGCGTGCGGTTCATATCGTAGTCGCAACGCCGGGACGGCTGCTTGACCATATTCGCAGAGGTACGATTGCACTCGGTTCGGTAAAAATGCTCGTCTTGGACGAAGCTGATCAGATGCTTCATATGGGTTTCCTGACCGAGGTCGAGGAGATTCTGACGCAGATGCCTTACCGCAAGCAGACGATGCTGTTCTCGGCGACGATGCCGGCCGGCGTCCGCTCGCTCGCAGCGCGGTTCATGATCGAGCCGAAGGATATTACGGTACGCGCACAGCAGGTAACGGTTAAGGGCATTCGCCAGCTGTCGGTCGAAGTGGGTGCACGCAACAAAGAAGAGCAGCTGAAGCGGCTCCTGCAGGAGCATAACCCGTATTTGGGCGTGATTTTCGTCCGGACGAAGAAGCGGGCGAGCGCGCTCAACGATTACTTGCAGGAGAACGGCTTTAACAGCGACGAGCTGCACGGCGACTTGTCGCAGGCAAAGCGGGAGCAGGTCATGAAACGGTTCCGCGATGCGAAGCTGCATCTGCTTGTCGCGACGGACGTGGCGGCGCGGGGACTAGACGTTGAAGGCGTAACACATGTGTTCAACTACGATATTCCGGAAAATGCGGAGGGCTATATCCACCGGATCGGTCGGACGGGACGCGCGGGCGAAGCGGGTCTGGCGATTACGCTGGTTTCCCCGCATGATCGCTTGGAGCTGGCTGCCATCGAGAAGGGCATCCAGATGTCGATTCCGCGGGAAGGCCGCGCAGGGAGCGTGCCTGCAGGCGAAGGGCGGAAAACAAGCGTGGACCGTGAACGTCCGAGCGGCAGCGGCCGCCGGGGAACCGGCGGTGCCGGCGGTCGCCGCGGCGCTTCAGCGGGCGGCACGGGCCGCAGCGCGCAAGGCGGCCGCAGCGGGCAAGCAGGACGCGGCGGACGTTCCGCCGCAGGAGGCGGCGCGTATTCGGCGGCAGCGAAGCGCGGCTCCGGCACGGATGAGCCGCAATGGGGCGCGGCACGCGCGGATTCGCCGCGCGGCGGACGCACGCGGTACAGCTCGCCGGCAGGCGAGGAAGCCGGCGAGCGCAACAGTCGCAGCGGCGGCGAAGCACGCGGACGCGGAGGCGCTGGCCCGCGCGGCGGAGCAGGCCGCGAAGCGGAGTTTGGCGCACGCAGCGGCGGCGAAGCACGCGGACGCGGGGGCGCTGGCCCGCGCGGCGGAGCAGGCCGCGAAGCGGAGTTTGGCGCGCGCAGCGGCGGTGAAGCACGCGGACGCGGGGGCGCTGGCCCGCGCGGCGGAGCAGGCCGCGAAGCGGAGCAGGGCGCGCGCAGCGGCGGCGAAGCACGCGGACGCGGAGGCGCGCCGCAATTCCCGAACGGCGGCGGTGACAAGAATCGCGGACGCGCATCATCCGGCCGCACCTCGTCAGGCCGCGCCACATCGGGCGGCGGCGGCTTCAAAGGCGGCGGCCGTTCCGGCGGCGGCAGGCAGGGCTCCGGCTCCGGCGGTCGTTCGACCCGCGGCCGTTCCCGATAACACCAGCTCAGAGGCAAGACACAGAGGAAGTAACTCCGTGTCCTGCCTCTTTTTTACGAAGGGAGCGAATTGACGTCATGGAAGCATCAGCAAGTTTACATGCTGTTCGTTTGGTGAAGCCCTCCGTGGAACTGCAGCAGGCTTATCTGCTGTTCTACACGGAATGGATGGCAAGCGGCGAGGATATCGTGCCTTGGGTGGTCTCGCGGGATCCTGCCGATTTTGCGGCCTATGTGAGCTTTCTGCTGGGCGCGGAGGAAGAAGCGAACACCCCGGAGGGCTGGGTGCCGCACACTACGCTGTGGCTGTTGGATGGAAACGGGCGAATCGCCGGCGCAGTCAACATTCGTCATCGCTTAAACGATAAGCTTCGCGAGAGCGGTGGTCACATCGGCTACGGCATCGTTCCCTCGCAGCGGCGTCAAGGCTATGCGACGGCTCTGCTGGAGCAGGCGCTCGTAGAAACCGACAAGCTTGACATCACGGACGTGCTTGTCGTCTGCGACAGCGGCAATATCGGATCGGAGCGGACGATCCGCAATAACGGCGGCGAGTTTCATTCGACTTTCACCGAAGAGAACGGCAATGTGGTGAAACGCTTCTGGATCCGCCGGAGCGAGCAAGCGTAACGATAGCTAAGTCGTAGAATGCCAACCACATCCCAAAGGAGAATCCTTATGCCCCAATTAAGACCTTACATTTACAGTGAAAATGCTATCGTACAAGCCGAATTTTACGTTAACGCGCTGGGCGGCGAAATCGTGAGTGTACAGACCTTCGGCGATATGCCGGGAGGGAGTCAAGCAGACAAGGACCGCGTCATGCATTTGGTCGCGCAGGCCGCGGGTCTAACCTTTTACTTGGCTGATTCAGGCTCCGTTCACCGCGGCAGCGGACTTGATTTAACGTTGGAGTTCGAGACCGAGGCCGCGGCGGCACAAGCATTTGACAAGCTCGCCGTCGGAGGTGAAATCTTGATGCCGTTCGAGCGGATGTTCTGGGGCAGCATGTTCGGCCGCCTGACAGATCGATTTGGCGTCCGATGGCAAATCGCCGTGCAAGCCGAGATTTGAGGCAAAGTCAGCAGTATGAAAGCTGCTATTAACTTTTAACTCATCAGAACTACTTTTTTACAGGGAAGGCGGAAGGAAAATGAACATTACGATTAGTCATAAGGGAGCCTCCAAAGTCGCCGTCATCGAGAGCGAAGGCATTGTCATCGGAAATGCGCAGGATGCGCTGGATTTGATGGCCTCCGTCCAATATACGGAGGACTGCCATAAGCTGCTGATCGCGAAGGCGAATATCGCGGAAGACTTTTTCGAGCTTCGGACGAAGCTGGCGGGGGAGATTTTGCAGAAGTATACGAATTACCGGGTCAAGCTTGCGATCGTCGGCGATTTCAGCGGATATGACAGCAAAAGCTTGAAGGATTTCATCTATGAATGCAATCAGGGCAAGCAGTTCTTCTTCCTGAACGACAAAGACGCCGCGCTCGAAGCACTGCACGGCGTCGATTAGCAATCGGTCGGAGGCAGCTGCTCCTGAGGATGCACGCTCCCTGTCTCACACGATAGCTTATTTGGTCTCCAGCTTTAGAATGGCCTTATCAAACGTATACGGAATATGCAGCTCATGCAACGGCGAGCCGTCCTTGGCGCTCGCCTCATAAATCGTCAGTACGCCCGTCGGGCTCGTCGGCATCTCTGACAGCTTCACGGTAAACTCGAAATCCCCCCACTCCGGGGCGCCTATACTTGCTTTCGGGTGCCCCTCTGCAAGAATGTTATGCCCATCCTCCAAGTTGTAGCTGAAGGCCGCTTCGAATACGCGCGCTTGGCCTCTGACGGTGAAGGACTTCCCGATCACGCTGCCCGGCGCAGGGCCGTACACGCGAAAAGCATCATTGCCGGCGACAACCGCCGGCTTGCCATCCTCAGGCGCTGGCTCCGGTTTGCTGCCCGTATCGGTATCGGTTGGATGGGTTGGCGCTGGCGCAGTCCCGTTACCGGAAGTATTGCCGCCCGGCGGATTAGCCGGTTCCGGCTGCGGCGTTACTGCTGTCCCGTTACCGGTATTGTTGGAAGGTTTTGTGCCGGGAGCGTCGGCGGTATCGCTGGAGCAGCCGGATAAGAGTGTCAGCGTAAGCACCAGGGCGATAACGCAGAGCAGCGCTGGGTAAGGTTTAGACATATCGAACACCTGCCTTTGCATAATTTCATGCCTGAAAATAACCTGAATCAGGTTGTTGCCCTTCTCTATTTAGTATACGCTTGAATGAGCTGGTTGAATCATAGAACGCCTATGAGGGAGTGTGCGGGACCATGTTTGAATGGAGACGACTGCTTCGTTTTAACAGGTACGTTGGACAGAACGGACGGGAAGAAATCGACTATCAATGGCCGGCAGCCAAATTTCCCGTCATCAACATCCGCACGAGCGCGGGCAGGAGCAAGCCCAAGATCGCCGTGGGGCTTATTGCTATAGGCGACATTGCCGTCGGTCTTGTTGCCGGCGGGGCGATGGCGATCGGCGTGCTTTCCTTTGGTGCGGTTGCCCTTGGAGGCGTGCTGGCGCTGGGCGCCGTTGCACTGTCGAGCGGACTGTCCGCGGGCGCGGTGGCCATAGGCGACTTCGCTATTGGCGCCGTATCCATCGGGCAAACGGCGCTCGGTGCCGTAGCGGTCGGCCAGAACGCGCTGGGTGCGGTCGCCATCGGCCAGCATGTAATCGGTGCGGTAGCGGTCGGCGAGCGGGTCTATGGCTTGGTCGCCATCGGGAATCACGGCTTCGGCTTGGTGCCGATTGTCGGCGATTTTTTCCGATGGATTGCAGGCCTCTTCCGTTAGAAGCGCGTGTTACGAACACGGTGAATCGGCAAGACGAACGGCGCCCTGTCCGCAGTGCGCTTTTTTCGTTGTATGGTGCAGTTTCAACAGATTTCATGCTTTTATGCTACAATAAGGGACAGCATACGTGGGAAGAGGAAGGTGAAGTATGGATACCGTCAAGATATTGGGCGTTCCATTCTCGAAGATGACGCTTTCGGATACGGTGAAGCTGCTGCAGGCGCGGCTTGCGGGGGAGCGGAAGCCGATGTTTCACTTGATTACGGCCAACCCTGAGATTGTCATGGCCGCCAAGCAGGAACCGCAGCTGCAGGCCATTGTGAATGCGGCCGATCTCATTACGCCGGACGGCATTGGCGTCGTGCTCGCGGCCAAATGGCAGGGCGTGCTTATTCCGGAGCGTGTGACCGGCTTTGATTTGCTGACGCGGCTGCTCGAAGGGGCGAAGACCAAGGGCTTCTCGCTCTATGTCGTCGGGGCGGATGAAGAGACGAATGCCAAGGCCGCTAGTATTATCGTGGACAAGTACCCCGGCGTCGAAATCGTCGGCAGGCATAACGGGTATTACAAAGGCGAGCAGGAAGAGGCACTCGTCGCAGACATCGAGCGGAAGCAGCCGGATCTGCTGATCGTTGCGCTTGGCGCACCGAATGCCGAGAAATGGATCTACAAGCACAAGAGCCGCTTGAAAGCGAAGGTGGCTTTCGGCGTCGGCGGCAGCTTGGACGTGATCGCCGGCAAAGTGAAGCGAGCGCCCGTCATCTGGCAGAAGCTGAACGTCGAGTGGCTCTACCGGCTGCTCAAGCAGCCTTCGCGCTGGCGCCGCCAGCTGGTGCTGCCGAAGTTCGCGCTTACTATTCTAACGACGAAGCGCCGCTAAATAAAAGAACCTTCACGATCCCGCATCGAAAATGGGGAGGGTGAAGGTTCTTCTGCATTTCAGCCGGGTTGATCTGACATTACGCCGTCGTCGGCGGAACGAAGGTGCGAGAGGCAAATTCGGTATCGAGCATGAAGAACGCATTGCTGTCCTTGTCGATCCGCTTGAGCTTGTTGATGATGCTGTCGAACATCGCTTCTTCTTCGACCTGCTCGTCAATAAACCATTTCAGGAACTGGATCGTAGCATGCTCGCGGTCGTTCATGGCGAGATCGGACAAATGGTAGATTCGTTTGGTCACTTCCTGCTCATGCTGGTATGCATGCTCGAAGGCTTCAAGAATGGAGCTATAGTTATTGTTGGGTGTGCTCATGCCGTCCAGTTTGACGCGTTTTCCGCGATCATTGAGATACTTGTACATTTTCATGGCATGGAAGCGTTCCTCTTCGGCTTGCACAATAAAGAAGTTCGCGAAGCCGTCCAGGCTTTCCCCTGAGCAATAAGCGGCAATGGCCAAATATACGTGCGCAGAATAGAACTCGAAATTAAGCTGATCGATGACAGCATCGGTAAGCGTTTCGTTCATCATCGGCCGCACCTCCCTTTCCAAAAGTGTTTTTAAAAGCTAAAGAGAAGAAGACTGCCGCATCCCTCAAAAGGATTTTGGCCGCTTCTTCTCCTATCGTAACATACAATTCCATATTATCCTATCCGATGCTTCAGCTTGGCATACAAGACATCCGCGCTCGGGGCGACGACGACTTCCGTTTTGCCGATTAGAACCATGCACTGCTTTGAGCAAAGCTTGCAGTTGCCAAGGCAATCCTTCTTCTTCTGCTTCAAATCGGGAAACTCCTGCTTGAGCGTCTTGAACACCGACTTGGAGCCGTGCTTGAAGTTGCGGCAGCAGTATTTGATCTTCTTCATCCGGTCCGATACCTACCTCTCTACGCGGTAGTTTTTGTTATGTAGCTCTGTATCAATGATAGTAATTCTCATTCTCAATGTCAATATAAAAAAACGGGAGCCTGGCTCCTTCCTTTACTTCGCGCATTCGCTGTCTTATGATGAGAAGCAAACATGAATGTCAGAAAAGGAGCTTAACACCCGCATGAGCACAAATGGACAACAGCGATCAAGTATCCGTCCCGGCTTGACCGTCGATATCGTATTAAAGAAGGACCAGGCTACCGGCCGCCTTACCCGCGGCATCGTAAAGGATATTTTGACGAATTCCCCCAATCACCCGCATGGCATTAAAGTGAGGCTGCAAAGCGGCGACGTCGGCAGGGTCAAGTTAATTGTTGGAGGCCAATCGCAATAATTTTCAGCGATAGAACCAACTGGGAACGGGATAAGCATACCTTTCCGGGAGCGGTACGCCGCGCGGACGTGAAGATTCACCACGATGTCCTGCTGAACGGTTAGCGGAAGCTGCGAGCGCTGGCATTTAACCGCTTTCTTGTTTGCAACATCGGGGCAAAATGAGTAGGATAAGAGAGTGTGTTTAACGACTACAAGCCATGTGCGTAAAGGAGCTGCGTCTCGATGAGCTTTCTCCCTCATTCCTTCTCGTTTGGGCATCTCGCCTCGATCATCGTTACGCTGATGTCCGGCATCGCGGTCACGTTCCTTCGGCTTCGAGCCAGTAATCGGCCAACGACCCTGCGTAAGATCATCATCCCGCCGCTCGGCATGTCTACCGGCTTCCTGATGTTTGTTGTCCCGATCACGCATGTGCCGTGGCTGTGGGGATTGACGGCTTTCGCCGCGGGGGCGACGATCTTTGCATATCCGCTAATCCGGACATCCAAGCTGGAGAGAATCGGCACGACTATCGTTTTGAAACGGTCAAAAATGTTTATCTTTATCTTACTCGGCCTGTTGATCGTACGGCTGCTCGCCCATGATCTGGTGGAGCAGGTCATCACGATCCCGCAAACCGGCGCGCTTTTCTTCGTGCTCGCGTTCGGGATGATCCTTATATGGCGGCTTGCCATGCTGCGGGAATTTATGCGATTGAACCGAGATAGAAAAGAATACCGTTGACAGCCCAAATGTCAGCTGGTATTCTAGCCGTACAAATTGTATACAATTTAATTGGGTAATCCGATTGGTTTGCGTTCACGTCGAGAGACGGGAATGCAGCATTCGGGTAAGGATTTTCGTAAGAAAATCCACTACGGAAGCATAAGCTCACTTATTGGTTTGCAGAAATGAGGAGACAGACATGGAAACGAATGCGCAGCTCGAGCTGGATAATCAGGTCTGTTTCGCCCTTTATGCGTGCGCGCGCGAAGTGACGAAGCTGTATCGGCCGTTTCTGGATGAGCTTGGCATCACCTATACGCAATATGTAACCCTGCTTGCGCTCTGGGAGAAGGACGGGGTGCCGGTGAAGGAACTTGGCGGCAGACTGTATCTGGATTCCGGTACGTTGACACCGCTGCTGAAGAAGCTCGAAGGCAGCGGATTGATTCACAGGGAACGCGACCCGCAGGACGAGCGGAGCGTTCTCGTTCGACTGACGGATAAAGGCCGCGAAATGAAAATGAGCGCGGTGCCGATCCCGGAGCGTGTCTTCTGCCAGATCAATATGCCGCATGAGGAATTGGCGCAGCTGCTGGGGCAGCTCCACAAATTAACGTCCTCACTTCATGCCGACGGCTGCCACGCCGAAGACTGCTAAAGTTGCATGACATAGATGGACCACTTTGAGCCCGGAGGGGACGAAGTGGTCTTTTTTGCGTGGAGCGTCAAGCTTCCCGCCAAAAATGCGCCGGAACCGCTGCTCGAAATAGAAGGTTTCCGAGCCTGTAACGACGATAGCGGCAGAGGCGCACAATGCGTCGCGGCAGCGCAAATACGCTTCATCCCCGTCCTCAAGCTCGGCGGGAAGAAGCGTAATCAAGGCCGCGGGGGAGCGCCCGGCGATTTCATACATCCAGCAGGGGTGCGTCACGACAGCCGCCGTACGCACCCAGGGCAGCGTGACAAGCTCATCCAGCTGCACAGGCTTAAGCTGCGGCGGAGCACCGTCCATAGCTTGCGCGCTCGTCACAAAAAACACGGATCGTCCGCGTCCCAGTCTTTCGATTGAAGGTCCGTAACTGAAATCCGCCCACGCGCAGTGGGGGAATACAACAATCGTATCCGTCATGCCTCGCATCCCGCCGTTTCGCATCCGTCCTGAAGCACGGTGCTGAACTTGATCCCCTCTATTTTATGGGGATGGGATGCGAGGCATGTCAGAAAGCGCCGCAATTCAGGACTATAAGTAGCACTCGCCGACTTCTCGATAGCGGACGACCTTCGCGGGCGTGCCGTAGGCGACGCTTCGGCTCTCGATGTCCGACAGCACGACGGCGCCTGCGCCGATGAGGGCATGCTCGCCAATCGTGACGGAATGGATGACGCCGGCGCCAAGCGACAAGGTGCTGAAGCTGCCGATCCGCACCTGCCCGCCGGAAGCCGCATTCGGAGCCAGATTGACGAAATCGCCGACGATGCTGTCATGATCGACGGAGGCGTTGGTGTTAATGACGCAGTGTTCGCCGATAACGGTATCGGCATTCACGACGGCGCCGGCCATAAGCACGCTGCCCGCGCCGATGACGGCTCCTTTTGCAACGGAAGCTCTGGGATGAATGGCGGTGACGAAGGTGAAGGAAGGCTGCGCGGCCAGAATAGCGGCAGTCACCTTGGACCGGGTCCAATTATCCCCGATCGCGGCGAAGCCGCCGTAGATGCGGGTATCGCTGGCTGTCAGCCAGCTTTCGTCGCCAAGCACCTCGTAGCCGTAGAAAACCGTTCCGACCGGCTTATGATTGTCGAGGATACCGAGAATGCGGTAGCGGCCCTCTTGTTCAATGACGTCGATGACTGATTTGGCGTGACCGCCGGCACCGAAGATTACGATCGATTCCATGAAGATATCCTCCTCCTTACACGGAATTATATCGGATGAGAGCCTTGCTTACCATACTCTGGAAGGCACAGTGAAAGTGATGCAGCAGCATAAAGAACCCAGTGCCGATAGGCACTGGGTCTCATGGAATAGTGATTGGCGATTCCGCAGCGTGATTAGTTCGCTTTAACGGCTTCGAGCTCAATGGTGAATTTTACTTCGTCGCCGATTAGGACGCCGCCTGTTTCAAGCACGGCGTTGTACGTCAGGCCGTACTCGCTGCGGCTGATGGCGCCTTTGCCGCTGAAGCCGACCTTCTCGTTGCCCCATGGGTCTTTGCCGGTGCCTTCGTAGGCCACATGGAACGTTTGCGTGCGCGTCAAGCCGTGCAGTGATAAATTGCCCGTTACATCGTATTCGCCGTCGCCGGTTTTGCTGACGGAGGTCGATTGGAACGTGAGCGTCGGGTAATGCTCGATATCGAAGAAATCGCCTGTACGCAGGTGGTTGTCGCGGTCCGCGTTGCGGGTATCGATGCTGTTCAGGACAACGTTAAACTGAATGCTCGCCGTTGTCAGATCGGCAGGATCTGCTTCGATTTCCGCGCTGAATTCGTGAAAAGCGCCTTTTACTTTAGCAATCATCATATGCTTAATGGTGAAATCTACGCTGCTGTGCGTGGGATCAACGAGCCATTTGGATGTCGTCATGGGTTTATAACCTCCGATTATTAATTACATTAAGTAACCAACTATATTATATATAGTTAATTATAGTGGCGGAATTCAGCTTCTGTCAATCATTTCTTTGGGTTAATTTGACTGAATTCATTGACAGGGATTCCCTTCAGCGGGTATATTCGAACCAGGAAATCCACTAGGGGCGCCCGCACGGGCTGAGATAAGGCAGATGCCTTGGTCCCTTTGAACCTGATCTGGGTCATACCAGCGTAGGAAAGTGGGAATGTACGTGCGACCTTGAGTTCTGGTTGCAGGGCCGAAGCCGCTGCGCTCGCCCCTTGCCCCTGACTCGCGCCCGCCTGGCTGAGGACTTGTTCCTGAAGCCGCGGTCAGCTGCCCGCGACATCCACCGCTCCCTTCGCCGGAGCGGTTTTTTTGTGCTCCGGCAGGCAAGCGGCGCCCGCGAGGCTGTCGCCACAGCACCTTGGCATGCTGCATCCCTGCAAGCCTCCTAGTGGTAATTCCGGCTGTATGCCGTCGATGATTCGCCGCCGCTGTCTGCTTACTCGGTGCGATGACATAGGCGGCTGCCGCCCATTCAATGAGGAGGTTTTGCGAGATGCCGATTTTGACAACGCCGCTACCAGGGAGCCGCAAAGTATACGTAGAAGGAAGCCGCAGTGACATTCAAGTGCCGATGAGAGAGATTGCGCTGTCGCCGACGACAGGAAGGAACGGAGAGGCGGACAATGCGCCGATCTCGGTGTATGATGCAAGCGGACCATACACGGATACCGCTTACCATGCTGATGTAAGGCGGGGCTTGCCTGCGCTGCGAGCTACATGGATCGCCGAGCGCGGCGATACGGAAGCGTACGAGGGACGGACGATCGTGCCGCTCGATAACGGCTTTCATTCCGAGGCTGCCGTGCATAATCGCGGTGCGGAGCTGTTCCCGGCGCTTGCGCGCAAACCGCTGCGGGCTAAGGAAGGGCGGAACGTCACGCAGCTGCATTACGCAAGGCAGGGCATCATTACGCCGGAGATGGAGTTCATCGCGATTCGCGAGGGGATGGATCCGGAGGTTGTCCGCAAGGAAGTCGCCGAAGGGCGCGCGATCATTCCGGCGAACATCAACCATCCCGAGAGCGAGCCGATGATTATCGGGCGCCGGTTCCATGTGAAGATCAATGCCAACATCGGCAATTCCGCCGTCGCTTCCTCTATCGAAGAAGAGGTGGAGAAAATGACGTGGGCGACCCGCTGGGGCGCGGATACGATCATGGACCTCTCGACGGGCAAAAACATCCATACGACGCGCGAATGGATCGTGCGCAACTCTCCGGTTCCAGTTGGAACGGTGCCGATCTATCAGGCGCTTGAGAAAGTAGACGGCAAGGCCGAGGATTTGTCGTGGGAGGTCTTCCGCGATACGCTGATCGAGCAAGCGGAGCAAGGCGTGGATTACTTTACGATTCATGCCGGCGTGCTGCTGCGGTATATTCCGCTTACGGCGAAGCGCGTCACGGGCATCGTGTCCCGCGGCGGGTCCATTATGGCCGCATGGTGCCTCGCGCACCACAAGGAGAATTTCCTCTATACGCATTTTGAAGAAATCTGCGAAATCATGAAGCGTTACGATGTGGCGTTCTCGCTCGGCGACGGGCTGCGCCCGGGCTCCATTGCGGATGCGAACGACGAAGCGCAGTTCGGGGAGCTGGATACGCTCGGCGAGCTGACGCACATCGCGTGGAAGCACGACGTTCAGGTGATGATCGAAGGTCCGGGCCATGTGCCGATGCACCTTATCAAGGAAAATATGGACCGTCAGCTGGAGGTGTGCAAGGAAGCGCCGTTCTATACCCTGGGGCCGCTGACGACGGATATCGCGCCGGGCTACGACCATATTACGTCTGCGATCGGCGCCGCGATGATCGGCTGGTTCGGAACGGCGATGCTCTGCTACGTGACGCCGAAGGAGCATCTCGGCCTGCCGAACAAGGAGGATGTGAAGGAAGGCGTCATCACGTACAAAATCGCCGCGCACGCAGCTGATTTGGCCAAAGGCCATCCGCGCGCGCAAGTGAGGGACAACGCGCTGTCGAAGGCGCGGTTCGAGTTCCGCTGGCATGACCAGTTCCACTTGTCGCTGGATCCCGAGCGCGCGATGTCGTACCACGACGAGACGCTGCCGGCTGAAGCGGCGAAGTCGGCGCATTTCTGTTCCATGTGCGGTCCGAAGTTCTGCAGCATGCGCATTACGCAGGACATTCGCGATTATGCGAAGGAGAACGGCCTGGAGACGCAGGAGGCGATTGAGGCCGGCATGCAGGAGCAGGCATCGGCCTTCCGGCAGGGGGGCGGCTCGATTTATTCGTAAGTGGGGAGAGGAGTTACGGGAATGGAGAAGAGAGATTGGCGGGCATTCAAGCTCTATGCCATCACGGCAGTAAATTATCATCCGGGCCGCAGCATGCTTGAGGTCATGGAGCAGGCGATCCTCGGAGGAGTGGATATCGTCCAGCTTCGGGCAAAGGATGCGCCCAAAGAGGAGATTCTTGCGGACGCGCGGGCGCTTCGGGCGCTTACTGCCCGTTACGGCGTGCCGCTCATCATTAACGACCATATCGACATCGCGCTGGAAGTCGGCGCAGACGGTGCTCATTTTGGCCAGGACGATCTGCCGCTTGCGGAAGCGCGGCGGATTCTTGGGCCGGATGCCATCATCGGCATTTCCACGCACAGCCTGGAGCAGGCGTTGGCCGCGGAGCGGGGAGGCGCCGATTATATCGGCGTCGGCCCGGTCTATCCGACAGGCACAAAGCCGGGACGAACGGCGGTCACGACTGCTTACGTGCGGGAAGCGGCTGCCCATGTGGCGATTCCGTGGGTGGCGATCGGGGGCATTACGCTCGAGAATGTCGATGAGGTTATGGCAGCAGGCGCGTCCCGGATTTGCGCGGTATCGGCCATTGTGGGCAGCGACGATCCTGCCGCTGTGTGCCGGGCGTTCCGTGAGCGGCTGAGCGCTGGAGCCGGCGGAGAGCATACGGAAGAGGACGGCGCTGTCCAGGCGGCATTCTCGGTCATCGTAAACGGCCGCAGCGAGGAAACATCGGCGCGGACGGTCGAGCAATTGGTGGAAACGCTCGGCCTTGCGGGCAAGAGCCTCGTCGTCGAGCTTGACGGGACGATTCTCGCGCGCGAAGCTTGGGCGGAAACCGCGCTTGTTAACGGCGCGGTGCTGGAGCTTGTTCATTTTGTAGGAGGGGGTTGAGGCGGATGAGCGCAAATGGCGGAGAATTCTTTTTGGCTGGAGATGATTTGCTCATCGGCGGGAAACGGCTGGGTTCGCGGTTTTTCCTGGGGACGGGACGGTTTCCGAGTCCGGCCGTTTTCCAGCTTGCGCTGGAAGCATCGGCTGCGGAGGTCGTGACGTTCGCGGTGCGCCGCGTGAATCTGGACTATACCGAGGATGATTCCATCCTGCAGCATATGGCTGGGCGGAGCTATACGTTTCTGCCAAACACGTCAGGCGCGGGCAATGCCGACGAAGCGGTACGGATTGCGAAGCTGGCGCGAGCCGCGGGACTCAGTGACTGGATCAAGGTAGAGATCAGCGCGCATCCGCGGACGCTCCTGCCTGATCCCATCGAGACGCTGCGGGCAACCGAGCGGCTGGTGAAGGAAGGCTTCACGGTGTTGCCGTACACATCGGATGATCCGATCCTGTGCAAGCGGCTGGAGGAAGCCGGAGCTGCGGCCGTGATGCCTGGCGGTGCGCCGATCGGCACGGGGCTCGGCCTGCTCAACCCGTATAACCTTGGTCTGATCATAGAGGAGGCGGGCGTGCCGATTATCGTCGATGCAGGCATCGGCTCCGCCGCCGATATCGTGCAGGCGATGGAGCTTGGCGCAGACGGTATTCTGGTCAATACGCCGGTGGCGAAGGCGCAGGATCCTGTTGGCATGGCGCGCGCGATGCGGCTTGCCGTGGAAGCGGGCCGTCTGTCATACTTGTCGGGCCGCATTCCGAAGCGGCGGTACGCGTCGGCGAGCAGCGAGACGGAGGGGATTTCGATCTCTTCGGCTTCAGGCGGCGCCGCTGGGGGAAGTGTGTCTGCCGGCTCTCCACATGAGGCGGCAGCTGGCGAAGTGCAGCGTTCGCTGCCGGAGCAGCCGTAAGATGGGCACACGTGTTATCGTGCTGGGCGGCGGCATTATCGGCTTGTCCTGCGCCTTCGAAGCGGTAATGGGCGGCGCGGAAGTAACCGTCGTCGAACCGGGGCGCGTAGGCGGGCAGGCTTCCGGCGCTGCAGCGGGAATGCTGGCACCCTATACGGAGAACGGGGAGCTGCCGGATGCGTTTTTCCAGTTATGTCTAGACAGCCTGCATCGTTATCCCGAATGGGTGAGGAAGATCGAAGAGGTGTCTGGCCAATCCGCGGAGCTGACCAACTGCGGGAGCTTGACGGTTGCGATGCATGAAGCGGACCTGCAGCCGCTGCAGGCGCGGCTTGCCTGGCAGCAGCGCTTCGGCGCATCGGCGGAACTGATCGGCCAGGAGCGGCTCCGGAAGATGGAGCCGCTCCTGCATGGCGGCGCGGCAGGGGCGCTCTATTGTCCCACGGAGTCGCATGTGCATGCGCCGAAGCTCGTTGCCGCGCTGGAAGCGGCGTGCCGCAGGCTTGGCGTGCGCATCCTGGAGCAGGCGGGAGCGATCGCCCCGCCGCGGGCGGGCAGCGGCGGACGCGTAGACGCCGTCGTGGAGACCGCCGCCTATGGCAGCGTCAGCGGCGACGTGCTGATCGTCTGCGCCGGCGCATGGGCGAATACATACGCGGCGCTGTGCGGGTTCCCGATTCCGGTGCATCCCATCCGGGGTCAGATCTGCTCCTTTGATTTGACGGGCGCTGACGACCGCGCTGCTGGCGCTTCCGTGTCGCATATGGTGTTCTCCAGCCAGGCGTATTGGGTGCAGAAGCGGGACGGCCAGCTTGTCTGCGGCGCCTCCGAGGACGCGGCCGGTTACGACACGTCGGTGACGGACCGCGGCATCGACCGCTTGACGCGGTGGACGCCGCGCGTGTTTCCATTTCTGGGCGGACGCGCGCCCGCAATGCGGTGGGCGGGCCTCCGTCCGGCTACGCGCGATGGCCGTCCGCTGATCGGCATGGTTCCCGGCAGCCCGAACGTGCTGATCGCCGCGGGCCATTACCGCAACGGCATTCTGCTCAGTCCGGCGACCGCGGCGATGATCGGCGACCTGCTGATCGGCGTCGCGCCGCGGCAGGCGGAAGCGGCCAGCTTCGCGCCGGATCGCTTCGCGCGCGGCGGGCGGGCGGTAACGCTTTAAGAGCGGTACCTGATGCAGTTCTTCTCTATTAAATATAATATGAACAAACAAAAGAGGGGTTGCCCGTCAGTCATGTAGATGACTTTCGGGACAGCCCCTCTTTCGCGTGCGATGATCCTAAAGCGCATGGGTCCGATTCCGATTGACACCGAACTCATTAACCGTTTCTAGCGGCTTACCGTCATGCCAGCTTAATCTAGCTGACGTCCTGCTTCCTTTTCTGACTGCTGAACTGGCTCTCGTACAGATCTGCGTAGAAGCCGCCTGCGGCGAGCAGCTCCTCATGCGTGCCCTGCTCGATGACCGTGCCGTGGTTCATGACGAGGATGAGATCCGCGTCGCGGATGGTCGACAACCGGTGCGCGATCACGAAGCTCGTGCGGCCTTGCATCAGCTCGTTCATGGCGCGCTGGATGTGGATCTCGGTCCGCGTATCGACGCTGCTGGTCGCTTCGTCCAGGATAAGGATGGCCGGATCGGCCAGAATCGCGCGTGCTATGGTCAGCAATTGCTTCTGTCCCTGCGAGATATTCGATGCTTCTTCGTTCAGCACCGTATCGTAGCCTTCCGGCAGCGTGCGGATGAAATGGTCCGCATAGGCTGCCCGGGCCGCCGCGACGACTTCGTCTTCCGTCGCGCCGCTGCGCCCGTATGCGATGTTGTCTCGGATGGTGCCGTTAAACAGCCATGTGTCCTGCAGCACCATGCCGAATAAGCTGCGCAAATCGCCGCGCTTCAGCTCCGTCAGGTCGGCGCCGTCGATCGTAATACTGCCGCCGTTCAGCTCGTAGAAGCGCATCAGCAGGTTGATCAAGGTTGTCTTGCCGGCGCCGGTCGGGCCGACGATAGCGATCGTTTGGCCCGCATGGACGTGAATGTCCATGTCTTCGATCAATGTCGTATCGTCCTTGTAACGGAACTGCACATGGTTGAAGCTGACGTTACCCTTGACCGTAACAGCTGGGCCTTTCTTAACTTCTGCGTTATTCGCGGCGATCGCGATTGGCGCGGCCGATTCCGGCACTTCCTCCGTCTCGTCGAGCAGCTCGAAGATGCGCTCCGCTGAAGCGATCGTCGATTGGATAATGTTCGCGATCTGCGCCGTCTGCGTAATCGGCATGGCGAATTGGCGCGAGTAGGAGATGAACGCCTGGACATCGCCGATGGTGATCGACTTGTGCAGCACGAGTATGCCGCCGGCCACGCTGACAAGCACGTAGCCGATATTGCCGATGAAGCCCATAATCGGCATGATCATCCCGGACACGAACTGCGCGCGCCAGCCGGATTCGTACAATTGCTCGTTGACCGCGTTGAATTTTGCGACGGATTTGCGCTCATGGCCGAATGCTTTCACGATGTTATGTCCGGTATACATTTCCTCGACATGGCCGTTCAGCTCGCCGAGCGCTTTCTGCTGGCCCTTAAAATACAGCTGCGACCGCTTCGCGATCATCTTGATCGCGATGAAGCTGAGCGGGAGCGTCACGATCGTAATGAGCGTCATGAGCGGGCTGATCGTCAGCATCATGACGATGACGCCGATCAGCGTCACGAACGACGTAATGAATTGCGTCAAGCTTTGCTGCAGGGTACCGCTTATATTGTCTACGTCATTGACCGCGCGGCTCAAGATTTCCCCGTGCGTGCGGGAGTCGAAGAACTTCAGCGGCAGGCGCTCAAGCTTCTCGTTCACGTCCTTGCGCAGATCGTAAACGGTTTTCTGCGCGACGCTTGCCATGACATATTGCTGAATAAAGCTGAATAAAGCACTAATGATATAGAGCACGACAAGGACAAGTAGAATTTGCCATATATAATGAAAGTCGATTTGCGCACCTGGTGTGCCCTTCAGCTTGCCGACGAGACCTTCGAACAGCTCAGTCGTGGCTTTGCCCATAATTTTCGGGCCGAGTATGGAGAACACCGTGCTGAGCACGGCGGTCAGCAGGACGACAAGCAGCGCGCCGCGATGCGGCTTCAAGTAGCCGATGAGGCGGCGCAGCGTGCCCTTGAAGTCCTTGGCTTTCTGGACGGGCATGCCCATCATGCCGCCAGGGCCTCCGCGGCCTGGGCCGAAGCCGAAATTGCCAGGCGCGGGGCCGCTTTGGCCGCCGGGCCGCTGGGTGATGCCGGGACCGCCGCCTGCGGCGCCTCTTGGTTGTTCACTCATGCGATCTCCTCCTCGGACAGCTGTGACGTAACGATTTCGCGGTAAACCGTGGACGACTGGAGCAGCTCGCGATGCGTGCCGATCGCGGAGATTTGTCCGTCATCGAGTACAATGATGCGGTCGGCGTCCATGACGGTACTCACCCGCTGCGCGACGATCAAGACGGTCGCCTCTGTCGTTTCCCCGCGGAGCGCGGCGCGGAGCTTGGCGTCGGTCTTGAAATCAAGCGCGGAGAAGCTGTCATCGAACAAGTAGATGGATGGCTTGCGCACGAGCGCCCGGGCGATGGACAGCCGCTGCTTCTGGCCGCCGGAGACGTTGCTGCCCCCTTGGGCGACCGGCGAATCGAAGCCGTCTTTCATCTCCGTTACAAAATCATACGCCTGCGCGACAACGGCGGCATGACGGATTTCTTCATCGGAGGCGTCCCCTTTACCGAAGCGGATGTTATCTGCAATCGTACCTGTGAAGAGCACGGCTTTCTGCGGAACGAGTCCGATGCCGGAGCGGAGCTCTTCCTGCGTCATCTCGCGTACGTCGATGCCGCCGATCGTAATACTGCCGCTTGTGGCGTCATAGAATCGCGGAATCAGATTGATGAGCGTCGATTTGCCGGAGCCCGTTCCGCCAATGATGGCGATAACCTCGCCGGGACCCGCTGAGAACGAAATATTGGAGAGCGCCGGCATTTCCGCGCCCGGATAGTGGAACGAAACGTTATGGAACTTCAGCTCGCCGCGAGCGGCGGCCGGCTTAGCGGCTGCGTCCGATGGATCATGAATGTCCGGGACCATGTTCAGCACGCCATTGATCCTGACCGCAGAAGCGGATGCCCGCGGAATCATGACGAACATCATGGAAGCGAAGATGAGGGCGAACATGATCTGCCAGGCGTACTGGATGAAGGCCATGAGATCGCCGACCTGCATGCTGCCGCTGTCGATGCGCAGGCCGCCGAACCAGATGATAGCGATGCTCGCGAAGTTCAGCACAAGCATCATGATCGGCATGAGCGAGGCCATGATGCGGTTGACCTTGATTGCTGTATCCGTCAAATCCATGTTCGCGCCGTTAAAGCGGCCCTGCTCATGTCTCGTGCGGTTGAAGGAACGGATGACGCGGATACCGGTTAAATTCTCGCGCAGCACGAGATTCAGCTTGTCGATTTTGACCTGCATGACCTTGAACAGCGGTACGCCGCGGCTCACGATGGCAAAGATCAGAAGGGCGAGGATCGGAACGATCACAATGATGACGAGCGAGAGGGTGGCATCCTTGTACAGGGCCATAATGATTCCGCCGAAGCACATCATCGGCGCCATGACCATGACGCGCATCATCATCATCAGCACCTGCTGTACCTGGGTAATGTCGTTGGTCGTCCGCGTAATGAGGGATGCAGTGCCGACTTGGTCGAATTCGTGGAGGGAATATTTCTCGACATGCGCGAACACGCGGCTGCGCAGGTCGCGGCCGAAGCCGCCGGCCGACTTGGCGGACAAGAAGCTTGCACCGATGGAGCAGATCCCGCCGGCCAAGGCGATGATCAGCATGAAGCCGCCGATGCGCCAAATGTACGGATTGTCGCCTTGGACAACGCCATTGTCGACGATGTCCGCAAGCAGAGTGGGCAGATACAGATCGGATAACGATTGGAGGAACACGAAGAGCAGGACGAAGGAGACGAGCATGCGATACGGCTGAAGCATGCGAAACAGTTTCAACATAAGTACCTATTCACCCTCTTTGGTAGTGGTGTTGGTGTGACATCCGGGACGAAACCAATTGTCCGGCCCCGGCTCGGGATCTCCGTTCACGCCTATGAAATAGGCGTGCACATCGTCCAGCAGCGCGACGAGCTGTTCTGCCCGCCCGGGACCCAGATGCGCGATGAGTCCGTTCATTTTCTCATGCATGGCCTCGGCCGCAAGCCCGGTCAGCCGCTCGCCTTCTTCCGTGAGCGTGATGCGCACGGCTCGGCGGTCATGGGGATCCGGGTTGCGCTGCAGCAGGCCTCTGGCTGTCAGAACGTTGAGCGTCTGCGTGATCGTCGGGGAGGCGACGTTCATCATGGTGCTGATTTCCGATGCCTTGAGCCCTTCGGCATTGCACCTTGTCGCCCTGCGGATACAGAACAAGGTCATCGTTTCGCTCGGCGTGCAGTTCTCGATGGGGCGGCGGTTGTTCCATGGAATTTGCCGGAGATTCCGAAAAGCGCGAATCAGCTCGTGGATCGCTGGGCGGGCATGTTCCTCCTCGTGCTCATGATCTCCTTGCATGGTCGTGCTCCTTTGCTGAAAGTAATTTAGTTAGCTAACCTAAGTATATATTTTGAGCCGTGAAAGTCAAGATTGCTATTTATAAAGAGGGGCAAAATTGTGTATGATAGTAGGATAAGAATTTTAGCTGGGAAAGGTTGGTCGCAATGGAGAATAAGACATCATCCTCTAACTTTATTAAAAATATCGTGACTGACGACCTGCAGTCCGGGAGAGTAAACGAAGTCATCACGCGTTTTCCGCCGGAGCCGAACGGTTACCTGCACATCGGCCACGCCAAATCGATCTGCCTGAACTTCGAGCTTGCCGATGAATTCAAAGGTAAAACCAATTTGCGGTTTGACGATACGAATCCCGTGAAAGAAGATACGGAATATGTGGAAGCGATCCAGGAGGACGTCCGCTGGCTCGGTTTCGAGTGGGACGACCTTCGTTTCGCTTCGGATTATTTTGAAGAGATGTACGAGCGCGCGGTTCTGCTGATCAAGAAGGGCAAGGCATTCGTCTGCGACTTGTCCGCCGAGCAGATGCGCGAGATGCGCGGCACGCTCACCGTGCCGGGCCAAAATAGCCCGTACCGCGACCGCAGCGTGGAAGAGAATCTTGACCTGTTTACACGCATGCGCGCAGGGGAATTCAAGGATGGCGAACGGATTCTCCGCGCCAAAATCGACATGGGCTCGCCGAACATTAATTTGCGCGACCCGGCTCTGTACCGCATCGCGCACGCTCATCATCACCGGACCGGCGATGCTTGGTGCATCTATCCAATGTACGATTACGCGCATCCGATCGGCGATGCCATCGAAGGCGTTACCCACTCCATCTGTACGCTGGAGTTTGAGGATCACCGTCCGCTGTATGATTGGGTTATCGCCGAATGCGAGATGGAATCCACGCCGCATCAGTACGAGTTTGCACGCCTGAACGTCACGAACACGATCATGAGCAAGCGATACCTCAAAATGCTCGTCGACCAAGGCGTCGTCGACAGCTGGGACGATCCGCGCATGCCGACGATCAGCGGCCTTCGCCGCAAGGGCTTCACGCCGGAGGCGCTTCGCGCATTCTGCCGAGAGATCGGCGTGGCGCGCGCATACAGCATCGTGGACGAGCGGATGCTGGAGTTCTTCATCCGCGAGGATCTGAAGCTGAAGGCGCCGCGCACGATGGCCGTGCTGCAGCCGCTGAAGGTAGTCATCACCAACTATCCGGAAGGGCAAGTGGAGATGCTGGAAGCGGAGAACAACGCCGAGAACGAAGAGATGGGCAGCCGCCAAATCCCATTCTCGCGCGAAATCTTCATCGAGCAGGACGATTTCATGGAGAACCCGCCGAGCAAGTACTTCCGCTTGTTCCCGGGCAACGAAGTGCGTCTGAAGAACGCGTATTTCATCCGCTGCGAAGAGGCGATCAAAGACGCGGACGGAAATGTCGTCGAGCTGCGATGCACGTACGATCCCGAGACGAAGAGCGGATCCGGCTTCACCGGCCGCAAAGTGAAAGGCACGATTCACTGGGTGGAGGCATCCCAAGCAGTACCTGCGGAATTCCGGTTGTTCGAGCCGCTGCTCACCGATGAAGAAGGGAATGCGGACAAAGAATTCCTGGAGCGCATTAACCCGAACTCCTTGACGAAGCTGCAGGGCTTCGTGGAACCGAATATGAAGGGTGCCAAAGGTCAAGACAAGTTCCAGTTCTTCCGCCACGGCTATTTCAATGTCGATTCCAAGCTGTCGGGCGCCGAGAGCATCGTATTCAACCGGATCGTATCGCTCAAGAGTTCATTTGATCCGAAGGCTTGATCACGGAGCCGGGAATTTATAATTGTTAGATTGCATGCATAGAGGAAGCTGCCCCATTCAAGTGGGGCGGCTTCTTTTTTTGCACGCGGGAGGGGCTTCTTTCCTTTCGTTTCGCCGGACGCTATACTTGGATCAATATTCAGGATGGAATTGGATGGAGAATGGAATCTGGTGAGGGGGATTGTATGGCGGTCGAGGAGCTTACAGGCATTATTCTGGCAGGCGGGCAAAGCTCCCGCATGGGACGTGACAAAGCACTGCTGCCCATCGAAGGCAAACCGCTGCTGCAGACGATTGCGGAACGGATGCTGCAGCTGGGGATGCGGCGAATTGTTATCGCATCGGGCACGCCGGAGCGCGAGGCGACTTATGCGTCCTTGCTGCCTAAGCTGCCTGCGGAGGTTGCCTACGCCGCCGACCGCTTCCCGGACTGCGGGCCGCTCGCGGGACTTCATGCGGCGTTGTCACTTCTGCCTGGCGGCGCCTACGGCTTTGTCATGGCCTGCGACATGCCGTATATCTCAGAGACGCTGCTAGAGCGGATGCTGCAGGCAGCAGTGGCGGCTGGAGGTCGCCTTACCACAGAGGGAAGCACACGTATAATCACGGGGCCGCAAGTCATTCGAGTGGAAAATCAGCCGTTCCATGCGCTCTATCATGCGAGTGCTGCGGCGGAGCTTGCACAGCGGCTGGCGCGGAAGGAGCTGCGGATGATGTCGCTGCTCGGCGCGCTGCGCTCGGTTCAAGTTCCGATTTATGAGGCGGAGGAAGCGGCATTCCTGAATTTGAACGCGCCCGAACTCTACGAGCAATATATTCGAAGTCTCCAGCATTAAACCGCAGGTGCTGCGGCACGTTCCCGTACAATAGCAAACGCCCCCATTCTCGCAAGCCGTATCGCTGTGCGGGTCTAGGGGCATTTTCAAACGCCATGGAACTTATGCCGCGTGGTCAAACGAACGCAGTCCCCCGGGTTTGAGCGGGATTCTCTTCTATCGAAAACCCTCCTCGAACATGCGAGGCGGGGGTGATCCTCAGATGGACAGGAAATGATTACGATGCGATGCTGTCTGGCATGCTGGCATCGACGCGGGCTTTGCCGCCGCTGCCGATCCATGTTTTCTTCCAAGCTCCTTGGATCACGAAGATGAGTACGACGCATACAAGCGCTACGCCGCTAAGAATGAGAAAGCCGGGCGTGTACGTGCCGGTGGACAGCTTCAGGTTCCCGAGGATTTTCGGCAGGAAGTAGCCGCCGAGACCGCCGGCTGCGCCGACAATGCCGGTAACGATGCCGATTTCGTTCTGGAAGCGCTGCGGAACGAGCTGGAACACCGAGCCATTACCCATGCCGAGCGCCATCATGCCGATAAACAAGAGGACGATAATGACTGGCAGCGTCGGAAGGGTGGAGATGCAGGCCATCATGATCGCCACGATCGCATACAGTCCCATCAGCATCCTTATGCCGCCGACACGGTCAGCGAGCCACCCGCCGACTGGACGGAAGAGACTGCCGGCGATGACGCATACAGTCGCAAAATCCGCCGCGCGTACCGGGCTTAGTCCGTATTGCGTATTGAAGAAGATCGTCAGGTAGTTGGCCATGCCGACGAAACCGCCGAACGTCACGCAGTACAGCGCGCAGAATACCCAGGTGTCGCGCTGGTTGAGCACCCTGCCGTAATCGGAGAGCTTGCGCGGAGCCGGTTGGTTAGGGCTGTCCTTGGCTAGGATGGTGAAGACGATGAAGACGAGCGCGATAGGAATCAGCGCAAGGCCGAATACGACGTGCCAAGTACCATAATGTGCCGCAATCCGGTTGGCGAACAAGGTGGAGAATACAGTACCGCTGTTTCCTGCCCCGGCGATGCCCATGGCGAGACCTTGGTACTTCGGCGGATACCAGCGGCTTGCCAGCGGGAGCGCAGCGGCGAAGGATGCGCCGGCAATACCGAGCATGAGCGCCACAATGTACAGCTCGTTAAGAGAATCGACGAATTTCCAACCCCAGACGAGAGGCACCATCGTGAGCAGCAAGCCTAACTGCCCGGTACGCTTAGGTCCAATAACATCTGTCAGATAACCTAACACAAGACGGAGGATTGATCCGCCGAGAACGGGCAGCGCGACCAAGTTCGCTTTCTGTGCGGCATCCATTTGGAAGTCGCTCATAATGATGACGGCCAGAGGGCCGAGCAGCGACCAGACCATAAAGCTCATATCGAAATACAAAAAAGCGCTAAACAACGAAGGACTATGTCCACTCTTCATAAAACTTTTGCGGTCCATCATAGGGAAAGCTCCTCTCCAAGGTGAAATTCTCATTTTCTTGCAGGATTCTTCACGGGCGATTAACGGTGGAAACGGTTCGCTCCATCATTCAGCGTGCTTGCAGACGCTGCTGATACAAGAAAAGGCCGCATCGCAGTCAAAGAACTGCAATACGGCCTCTTTGCCATCGGCTGTGCACGTCGGTGTGCAAGCCAAGTTATTGTTCGATACACGTCATTGTGATCTTAGTTGCATTATAGAGTTAACGTAAACTACGTGTCAATATATCTAACACACAATTATTTTCGCTGTCAGCCGTGAATGAGCTGATACACTTTCACGATGGAGGCGGAGATATCGCCGATCCGTTTGCGCTCGTTCATGGCCTGCTTGCGCAGAAAATCATAAGCTTCCGCTTCCGTAATGCCTTTGATTTCGCACAATACGGCTTTAGCCTGATCAATCCACTTCCGTTCCTCGATCCGCTGCATCAGCTGCTCGCGCTCGGCGGCCCAGCGTTTGCGCTGCTGGAAAACACGGGACCCCCATTTCAGCGCAACACTCATTTCCAGGCTGTTCATGGAACTGAACAGTACGCCGTCTAATGTAAAACCCCATTCCATTTCTTTAGGCATGGTACTCTCTGAACATAGCCACATCGTGGGCAGCCGTCTCATGCCGGCAATCGTAGACTGCACGTCGTGCATGGTTTCGCTCGGAACGTGCATAACGACGGCATCAACGATGCTGATGAAGCCTTTGGCATCATTGATATTGGATGCGCGGTGAAGCGACTTGCAGCATTGCTGCAGGCTATGCATGGAAACAGGGGGTCTTCCAATCTCTAGAAACAGAATTGATTTCATCATTGGTCACCTCATTAGGCTTGGGGTCGTGCGTGGCTTCCGTAATCCGGCTTGGTAAACGTGTAATAAAATATAACATACCCTGCCTCTAACTGTCGACAAATATCGTTCGTAATACGATATAATCTTCCATGGGTGCATATGAAGTAAGGAACGGTATTCATTTGTAAGCGATGAGTGGTTATTTGATGTTAGAAATGTTGACATAGATCTTAATACGATATATACTGAGGCCAAGATCTTCGAACGACGGCACAATGGCGTGCCCTCACGATCCGGCAATGGAGCCTATCACACGCGTCAATGTTTTTTGACTGCGGGATGGGCTTTTTATGTTTTTAAGGCAGTCGGTAAGGGCAATGAAGTCATCAGAATTCCAATATAAGCGATAAAGCAGCAAGGCAAGGGAGCTTTGTGATAGCCGTTCAACGGTCGTTCTGCATCAAGGAAACAATGGAGTCTACGGGTTCCGCAAAAACTTGGCTTATGCTTCCGAAGTGAGTTTTTGCTTCCGAAGAAGTTGCTTAAGGAAGGTTTCGCAAAAACTTTTAGGAGAGATTGCCATGAAAAAGAAATTAGTCATGATTGGAAACGGCATGGCAGGCGTTTCCTTTGTTGAACAATTGCTGAAGCTTAACCCGAACCGCTATGAAATTGTCATTATCGGCTCCGAGCCGCATCCGAATTATAACCGCATCATGCTCTCCTCCGTACTCGCCGGGGATGCAAGCATGAAGGACATTATATTGAACGACTGGAATTGGTACCGCGACAACGGCATCCAGCTGCTGACGGGCCAAGAGGCCGTATCGGTGGACGCGGAGGAGCGGACTGTTACAACAAACGCAGGCGTTACACTTGCCTACGATGAGCTGGTGTTCGCAACGGGCTCGGTGCCGTTCATGCTCCCGCTGCCTGGCGCGGACAAGGAAGGCGTCATCGCCTTCCGCGATATCAAAGACTGCGAGACGATGATGGAGACTTCGAAGAACTATCGCAAAGCGATCGTCATCGGCGGCGGCCTGCTTGGTCTAGAGGCGGCGCGCGGCCTGATCAACCTGAACATGGAAGTCGCGGTCGTGCATATCAACAAGAATTTGATGAACCTCCAGTTGGACGAAACGGCGTCCCGCATGCTGAAAGCGGAGCTGGAGAGCCAAGGCATGAGGTTCCTTATGGAGCATAAGTCCGCACGCATCACCGGCAAGGAGCGCGTTACGGGGCTGACCTTCGAGGACGGCACGCATGAAGCGGCGGACCTGATCGTTATGGCGGTCGGTATCCGGCCGAACGCGCGGCTGGCGAAGGAAAGCGGCCTTGAAGTGAACCGCGGTATTGTCGTCGACGACCATTTGCAAGCGAGCATCCCGAATATCCATGCCGTCGGCGAGTGCGCCGAGCATCGCGGCTTGACCTACGGGCTCGTGGCCCCCTTGTATGAGCAAGGCGCGGTTCTCGCGAAGAAGCTGGCCGGCGTCGACAGCGGCGGCTATCATGGCACGGTGCTCTCGACGAAGTTGAAAGTGTCCGGCGTCAACGTATTCTCGGCGGGCCGTTATACCGACGAACCCGGTACGAAGGCGCTCCGCGTGCAGGATGACCTGGACGGCGTGTATAAGAAAGTCGTCTTCGAGAACGGCAAAATCATTGGCACCGTGCTCTTCGGCGATACGAGCGACAGCTCGCGGCTGTTCTCGCTCATCCGCAGTGGCCAGGATTTTACGGGCAAAGAAAAGGAAGTGCTGTTCGGACCTTCGGGCGGCGGCGGAAGCAAAACGCTTAGCATGGAAGATCTGGTAACGGCCATGAGTGGCGACGAAATCGTCTGCGGCTGTAACGGGGTTACGAAAGATACATTAGTAGAAGCGATTACGGAGAAGGGCTGCGTCAGCCTTGGCGAATTGAAGGCTTGCACCAAGGCATCTGCAGGCTGCGGCGGCTGTAAACCGCTCGTGGAAGCGATTCTGACGACGACGCTCGGCGCCGATCAAGTAACGAAAGTGAAGGAAGGCATCTGCGGCTGCACGACGATGTCCCGCGATGAAGTGGTGAACGCAATTCAGCAAATGCGTCTGACGACGACGAAGGAAGTTATGCACGTCCTGGAATGGCATAATCCCGAAGGCTGCTCCAAGTGCCGTCCTGCCTTGAACTACTACCTGGGCATGGCGTTCCCGGAAGAGCACGGGGATGAGCCGGAATCCCGCTTCGTCAACGAACGTAACCATGCGAACATTCAGAAGGACGGCACGTTCTCCGTCGTTCCCCGTATATATGGCGGCGTAACGACGCCGGAGGATCTGAAGCGGATCGCCATCGTTGCTGAGAAATATCAGGTGCCCCTTGTGAAATTTACCGGCGGGCAGCGGATCGACTTGCTCGGCGTGAAGAAAGAAGACCTGCCGGGCATGTGGAAGGATCTCGATATGCCATCCGGCTATGCATACGGCAAATCGCTGCGTACGGTCAAAACCTGCGTAGGCAATACGTTCTGCCGCTTCGGCACGCAGGATGCCATCAAGATGGGCATCGACCTGGAGAAGAAATTCGAGCGTCTGGATACGCCGCATAAAGTGAAATTGGCCGTATCCGGCTGCCCGCGCAACTGTGCGGAAGCGACGATTAAAGATCTTGGCGTCGTGGCAATCGACGGCGGCTGGGAGCTCTACATGGCCGGCAACGGCGGTACCCGCGTCCGCGCTGCGGACCTGCTGGTTAAAGTGAAGACGGAGGAAGAAGTGCTGGAGTGGACGGGCGCTTACCTGCAATATTACCGCGAGACGGCGAATTACTTGGAGCGTACGAGCGAGTGGGCGGTGCGCGTCGGTCTGGATACGGTCAAGAAGGCGCTTGAGAAGAAGGAAGACCGCGATGCGCTGAATGCCCGCATCGACAAAACGCTGGATTTGATGCAGGATCCTTGGAAGCAAATCATCGAGAACGACGATTTGCGCGTTGCCTTCGATGCACTGACGGCTAAAGGCGCCGTGAATCCGGAAGCGGCTGCGGCGAATGAGTCCAAATAAGCAGGATGACCACTAGAAGAGACAATGCTGCCGCCTCGGCGGCAGCGTAAAGGAGCAGGAGAACGATGAACGAAGTGATTGTGGGACATATTTCTGAATTTCCCGAGCGTTCTGGCCGAGTTTTTCGGATGGGGACACTGGAGCTGGCGATGTTCAAGCTGTCCGACGGAACGGTCAAGGCGATTGACAATCTGTGCCCGCATAAGCAGGGCAAGCTTTCGGAAGGCATCGTATGCGATCATCATGTCTTCTGTCCGCTTCACGACCGGAAGATCAACCTGCACGACGGCCTTGTGCAAGCGCCTGATGACGGCTGCGTCGAGACGTACCGCGTTGAAGTGGACGGCGGAGGTATTGTGATCTTGTTTCTGAAAGACGGCTTGGGAACGAAGGTTTCCTAAGCGCAGGCGGAAGCTGATTGAGATGAAGCGTTCGAAGTGAGCAGGCTTAAGGATGGGGGCGGTGGCGATGGCGCGATTGGAAGGGAAGGTCATTGCGGTGACAGGTCCGCGCAAAGCGGACGATCTCAGCAAGATAGTAGCCAAATTCGGCGGTTCGGCGATTCTGCGGCCCGCGCAAGGCACCGTCTTTCTAGACGATACCCAGATTGAGGCGCAGCTGCGGGCCCTCATTGCGCAGCCGGCGGACTGGCTCGTCTTGACGACAGGCGTAGGGACGGACGCGCTGCTGCAGACGGCGGAACGGCATGGGCTGACGGAGCCGCTGCTGCAAACGCTCGGCGGCATGAAGATTGCCGCCCGCGGCTACAAGACGGTCAACGCGCTTCGCAAGATCGGCATCGCCCCAGCGGTGCGAGACGATGACGGAACCACGGCTGGTCTGCTGCGCGCCATGGGGGATTGCGAGCTGCATGGCAAGCGCGTGGTGCTTCAGCTGTATGGCGACCCGTCTCCGCGCATCATCGGCGAGCTGGCTGGCCGCGGCGCGCTGTGCGAGGAATTGCTGCCTTACCGGCATATTCCGCCGGAGGGCAATGTTGTCGAGCAATTAATCGAAGAAATTATCGCTGCGGAGGTCGACGCTGTCACGTTCACCAGCACGGTGCAGGTACGATACGTCATGGGCTGCGCGGCTAAGCTAGGCAGACTAGATGAGATTCGCGCTGCTTTCTCGGGCGCCGTCCTGGCGGTTGCGGTTGGCAAAGTGACCGCGGAAGCGATTCATGAGGAAGGCGTGCGGCGCGTGCTGTTCCCGGAAGAGGAACGCATGGGCAATATGGTTGTGGCGATGAGCAAGTTCTTCGGCGAATCCGGCGGTCATTACGTTGCGTAGGGAGGCTGTCCGGACGTAGTGCTCTTGAATATCGTTTATCTATAGGCTATCTTGAAGAGCTCCTCTGAAATAAGAGGGGCTCTTCTGCTATAATCGGTTTGAGTAAACGATGGCGAACGCGTAGACGGCGCCAAGGAGGCAGAGACAATGGCGGCTGTGAAAGTGGAAGACGCTGCGGCTTACAGCGCTGAGCTGCAGACCTTGCTGCGCGGACATCGCGATGCCGAGACGGCTGCGGGTATGACGGCATATATGCGAAACCAGTTTTCCTTTCTCGGTATCCGGACGCCGGAGCGGGCCGCGCTCACGAAGACGTTCACCAAGGTGCACGGCTTTCCGCAGGGCGAAACGCTGGAAGCGGTTGTGAGAGACCTGTGGGCGCAGCCGGAGCGGGAGTTTCATTATACCGCTATGGTGCTGATGGAGAAGCGCAAGAAGCAGCTGCCGCCTGAGCAAACGGCGCTGCTCGAAATGCTGATTACGACGCATGCTTGGTGGGACACGGTCGACCTGCTGGCTGGTCATTTTGCAGGCGCCCTCTTCGCGATGCATCCGGAGCTTATTCCGGCCTATACGGAGAAATGGATTGCTTCGGACAACCTGTGGCTGCGGCGCAGCGCGATTTTGTTCCAGCTCGGCTACAAAGGGCGCACGGACGCGGCGCTGCTGTTCGCGCTGATTAGGCGCACGGCGCATGAGGAGGAGTTCTTCATCCGCAAGGCGATCGGCTGGGCGCTTCGGGAGTACGGCAAGACGGATGCGGGCGCGGTTCGCGCATTTGTACGGGAGACGCCGCTGTCGCCGCTTAGCGTCCGCGAGGCGCTCAAGCATATTGGTGATTAGGCATGAAATGGAATTGACGACTGCCGAAATCCGTGCTATTCTTAATTCCAACAAAGTAGGTAGGAATTATAGGGAATAAGGTGGTGCCAATGATGAATCATACCATAACAATTAAGAGCGGCGATATCGAACTAGCCGGTGTGCTTCAATATCCGGCCGTAGATGCAGGGGTTAAGCGTCCCGCCAAACTTCCGATCGTCATTATTGCCCATGGCTTTATCGGCAATCGGATGGGGACGGACCGGTTGTTCGTCGAAGCGGCGGAACGCTTGACGAGCAGCGGCTACTTGGTGCTTCGCTTCGATTACGGCGGCTGCGGCGAGAGCACCGGCGACTACGGCAGCGGCGGCCTGGATGAGCTGATTGCGCAGACGCGCACGGTGATCGACTATGCGCTCAGCCTGGATCTCGTCGATGCAGAGCGCCTTATCCTGCTCGGACACAGCCTCGGCGGCGCTGTTGCGGTGCTGACGGCAGCCCGCGATTCGCGGGTGAAGTCGCTTGTACTGTGGGCGCCGGTCGCCCACCCGTTCATGGATATTCGCAATATCATTGGTACCAAAGCGATTGAAGAGATCGAAACGGCCGGCAAGGCGGATTATATGCACTACCTGTTCACGAAGCGGTTTACCGACTCGCTGGCACAGTATCAGCCGCTAACGGAGCTTCGCGGGTACAGCGGCGATGTCTTGATCGTGCACGGGACGGCCGATACGGTCATTCCGGTCGACTACTGCTTCTTATATCAGAAGATGTTCTGGCTTCGCAAGGAAGGCAATTGCGATAAAGAAGTGATTTTGCAGGGGGACCATACGTTCTCGAGCAAAGCTTCCCGCGATGAGCTGTTCGGAGCTTCGCTTCGCTGGATCGATACGATCGGCAAGCGCCGCAGCGATTGGAGTCTGTGGACGATTTAATCGATCATACGTTTGAGCCGTTTTCACTCCGAGTTAGTGAAGACGGCTTTTTGCGTCTTCTTGGACTGCGGAATTTTGAGGGGGACTGCAACAAAATAAGGTTCCGTCTTCGTACATTAGGGTATGACTAGGAAGACAACGAAGAAACGAGTGGTGATTCACATGAGAAAAACACAGCTTGCCGTCTTGGCGCTTGCCTTGGGCGTCATGAGCGGCTGCGGTTCCGCCGGCAGCGGAAGCGGGGGGACGTCTTCAGCATCCCCAGGGCAAGGGACAACGCCGGTCAAACAAACAACACCTCCGAAGCCGTCCGAGGGAACATCGGCGCAGCCGCCTTCGAAGCCGCCATCCCAGCCGGTGCAGCAGGTGCCGACAACGGAGGAATTGATCGCGCTGAAGCTGCAGAAGATGTCGCTTGACGAGAAGCTTGGCGCAATGATTATCGCGGGGCTGGACGGTACCGCGCCAAGCGCGCAGGCGAGAGCCATGATCGAGAAGCAGCATATCGGCGGTTTTATTTTCTATAAAGGCAATGTTACGACGCCTGCCGGCGTGGCGGCTTACACCAATCAGCTGAAAGCATGGAACAAAGTGAACCATTCGCCGCTGTTCATTTCCGTGGATCAGGAGGGCGGACGGGTGAGCCGGCTTCCCGGCTTGCTGAAGCTGCCGACGGGACGGTCGATCGGCGATACGGGTGATGTGTCGTATGCGGGTACGATCGGCGGCGTGCTGGGGAAAGCGAGCAAGCTGATGGGCTTTAACGTGGATTTTGCCCCGGTGCTCGACATTAACAGCAATCCGGCCAATCCCGTCATCGGCGACCGTTCCTACGGCACGACCTCGAAGCGGGTTACGCAGATGGGCCTCGCTGTCATGGACGGGATTCAGGATGCAGGCGTTATTCCGGTAGTGAAGCATTTTCCAGGGCACGGCGATACGTCGGTGGATTCCCATCTCGAGCTGCCGGTGGTAAATAAGAGCCTGGCGCAGCTAAAGGCGTTCGAATGGGTGCCGTTCAAGGCTACCGTCCAGAATGGGGTAGACATGGTGATGGTTGCGCACATCCTTTTCCCGAGAATCGATAAGAATGTTCCGGCTTCGCTATCGAAGACGATTATTACGGATGAGTTGCGCGGGCAGCTGGGCTATAAAGGCGTTGTCATCACAGACGACATGACGATGGGTGCGATCTCGAAAAATTTCGGGCTTGCGCAGGCGGCGGTCACGACGGTGAAGGCAGGCAGTGATATCGTGCTGCTCGCGCACGGGTACGAGGATGCCGCCACCGTGCTGACGGCATTGAAGCAGAGCGTGAAGAAGGGCGACATCTCGGAGAAGAGAATTAATGAGAGTGTCAAACGCATTCTGGCACTGAAGATGAAATACAAGCTGAGCGATGCGAGAATTCCCGGCAACCCTGACGTGAGCGGCGTCAATGCGACGATCAAAAAGGCAGTCGCGGCGCATTAAGCCAAGGCTTCGGGTTAAGCTAGACGTATACGAGTCGTTCTGGGCAGGTGCGCTCCTCGCGTGCCTTCAGAACGGCTCTTTTCGTCTCTTGCCAAAAAGTCAGGCTGGCTTATTTGGCCTGAATTGGCTATGATCGAATAATTACATGTGCATTCCTTCACACTAACGTGAAGGGAAGAGTCAATCTACGTCAAGGAGGTACTCATCATGCCGGCCATAGATGAAAGCATTGTTTCCCTGTTGGATCAAAACATCGAGACGATTAAAGGCAAGAACGGAACGATTATTTTGGTAGGTCCCATCAACCTGCCTGTCAATTTAGACGGAGAAACGGTTCTCTTCAAATGGTACTGCTGGCTGCCCTGTAAGGATCTCGTTCATACAGAAGGCGGCTGCAAAGAGACAGAGCGGACGGAATTTATCATCGAGCAGCTATCGGCGTCCAATTTGGCGGAGAAGCAGCAGTCGAGCGTGCTGGTGCACGGGGATTTTGAGAACAGTCCCGAAGCGCTCATCCGCATGCACAGCATTTGCCATACGGGCGATATCTTCGGCAGCAAGCGATGCGACTGCGGATTCCAGCTGCATCAGTCCATGAAAATGATTGCGTCCCACGGCGCGGGTGCGCTGTTCTACTTGTCAAACCACGAGGGCCGCGGCATCGGGCTGTTCAGCAAAGCGATGGCGTATCTGCTGCAGGAGAAGGGCTATGATACGGTGGAAGCGAACCTGGAGCTCGGCTTCAAGGACGACACGCGCAGTTATGACGATACCTTGCTTGTGCTGAAGCATCTTCGCAGCAAGCCGGTGACGCTGATTACGAATAATCCGCGCAAGCTTGAAGCACTCAAGGCGTCCGGCATGAATGTGGATGGCCGGATTCCG
This sequence comes from Paenibacillus sp. R14(2021), assembly GCF_019431355.1. NCBI lineage: Bacteria > Bacillati > Bacillota > Bacilli > Caryophanales > Paenibacillaceae > Paenibacillus > Paenibacillus sp. R14(2021). The sequence goes on along the minus strand of NZ_CP080269.1, from coordinate 3,746,032 downwards.
CTGTGGGGAGATATATCGGAGTTTAACCGCAAATATTTGGAGACCAAAGTCAATCGTTCCGGGCATTTTAACGAGGAATTAACGATACCGTAAGGCAAGAACGAAGACCGGGCGATGGCCCGGTCTTTTTTTGTTTGCCTCAGCCGCCGCGGGGTGCCCACAGCATGATGGACACACCGGCGATGCAGACCGCAGCGCCGATCCAGTCGTAGAGATCCGGCGTTTTGCGGTCAACCAGCCAGCCCCACAGCACGGCGAGCACGATGAACACCCCGCCGTAAGCGGCGTATACACGGCCGAAGGACGGGAAGCTTTGCAAGGTGGGAATGACGCCGTACGCGATCAGGATGAGGCTGCCGACGAGCCCGAACCAGAGCGGCTTGGCTTCCTTCAGCCACAGCCAGACAAGGTAGCCGCCTCCGATTTCAGCGAGTCCGGCCAGAAGGAAGAGTAAGATGGTGTTCATCATCAGGAGAGGCTCCTTTCGGCCGTTACGTGTGCATGCGGACAGTCAGATTGGGGAAGGCGGTCATGATTTCTTCGGCGCGCTGCATGATTTGCCCGCTGTCGAACGCACCGGTGAAGAGCTCGGCGTCCGGCTCGAGAGTGACGCTGGTGCCGGTCTCTCCCGTAACGCCGATCGTCAGCGGCGGGTGCTGAGGGATGCCGTGCTTATAGCTCTGCCGCACAATGACGCCTTCGCGGCGCGCTTCGACCTGCAGCCTGGACGTCATGGCATTGACGACGGCGATGTTGATGCCTTTGGCGCTTCCCGGCACGGTTACTACCGCACCGCGAATGAATAGCTGCTGGAGATCGGTCATAACGGTATGGAGCCAGGTTTTACCCGTACCGGAGAGCAGCGAAACAGGAATGCCTCGGCTGTTGTCGGCAATCGTGACGGTGCCGTCCGCATGCAGAAATAGATTCACCTCCGAGCAAAATCCGGCTTCATGCTCCATGATGCTGTTCTCAAGCACAGCCCACAGCAGGATATGGGGATCGTATTTACCGGCTGATGCGCTGCCTAAATAATCGCCGGCTTGGTCGCGCACGGCCGTCATATCCAAGTAATCGCTCGTTTCCCGCAGATCATGCGATGCGGAAAGCAGCAGCAGAATGGGAAGCAGCCGCGAAGGCTGTACGGTGTAAGCGCCGCCTCGTTCTTCCTGCTGCAGCAGGTCGGCGCCGGCGAGCGCCTTGATATGATGGTAGAGCTGCCCGGTCGTGCCCATTTGCAGCTGCTCCACGAGAGCGGCCCCCGTCTGCGGCTTCCCGAGCAGCGCTCGAAGAATATCGAGCCGCTGCTTATGACCGAGCGCCGCCAGAATCTTCGCCGTGCTTTCGCTGTCGAACTGCAGCAGCTCCTCGGCAGCCCGCTCCTGAGCTTCCCATTTAAGCAGGCCGTCTCCCTGACGGAAGGAACCGGCGAAATGGATGGTCCCGCGCGGCGAATCTTCCGCGGCTCCGGCCGCAATCGCTTCCGTCCTCGGCCGGGTGCCGGTTATGCGGTCCAGCTGCTCCTGCAGCCGTTCGAACTGTTCTTTCAACACATCTAATTCGGTGCCATAATCCCGTTGTTGATTCATGGACTCACCTCGAATAATTATTATTTAATTACGTAATTACATAATAATATAAAATGCCGAATTTTCTCAAGCTAAATTAAGAAGCTGACACCTAGGCGAAGCTGGAGCAGCTTGGTTGCGAAGACTGCCTGCGCCTCCGTGCGGTACCCCTTGACACCGCATCTTGATCCGTTTATTATTGCATCTATTGCTAACTAACGTTCGTTAGTCTGTCTGGGTGATCGATACAAATTAAGGGGAGCGAGCCAAATGACAGCGAACCGATTGAAACAAGCCGCGCTGACGCTGTTCGCGGAATCGGGCTATGAGGGCGTGTCTCTCTCGGAGATTGCCAAGTCTGTCGGCATCAAGACGCCGTCGATTTACGCGCATTTCGATTCCAAGGAGCAGCTCTTTCTTGCACTGCTGGAGGATGCAATTCATGAAGAGTTCGAGAAGTTTACGATGCTGCTTACAGAAACGGAGCATCAGCTGCCCATAGAGCGGTTTTATACGATATTCCGCTTCTTCACCGATTTGGATGGTCTCTCGAAAGGGCAGTCGTTTCTGAAACGAACGATGCTCATGCCGCCTCGCAAGCTGGAGGAGCGGCTGCGAGAGAAGTTTACGGCCTATGAGGATGCGTTTACGGTTGTCTTAATGAAGCTGCTTCATGCGTGCGCGCAGCCAGGCAGGTGCAGCGACGAGCAGGCTGAGCGTCTGCTCGCGCTGTTCTATGCGCTGCTCGACGGATTGCTGGTGGAGCATAAATTGTACGATTCCGCTCGCTATCGAACACGGCAGGCGTTGCTGTGGGATTGGATGCGGGATGCGATGAAACAGGAATACGCGGGAACGAGAGGGTGAGGCATCGTGGCGTGGTTGTATTTGCTGCTCGCGGGGCTGCTTGAAGTCGCATGGGCCTCCGGGCTCCAGGCGTCTGAAGGGTTTACCAAATGGCTGCCGAGCGTTATTACGATTACACTGTTAGCGGTTAGCTTCTTCTGTTTCGCAAGAGCGATGCGCCGGATCGAGGTCGGGACGGCCTATGCCGTCTTTACGGGAATTGGAACGGTGGGCACGGTCATCGTCGGCATCGTGCTGCTGGATGAGCCCGCAAGCGTGTTCAAGCTGTTCTTTATCGCGCTGCTGGTCGGCGGTATCGTGGGCTTGAAGGTGATTTCGGGCAAAGGGGAAGCGGAGCAAGTGGCAGCTAAGCCGGAACAGACATCGGAATAATAAAACCAACATGAAGAACAAGGAGGTGCTCCGCCATGGCGTGGTTATTCTTACTGCTGTCCGGGCTTGGCGAGGTCGGCGGCGTAACCGGGATCAAGCTTTCGAACGGGTTCAAAAATGCCAGGGGTACGCTGCTGGCACTTTGTTCGGGATTCGTCAGCTTCTACTGCTTATCACGATCACTGCAAGAAATTCCGATCAGCACGGCCTATGCCATCTGGACGGGAATCGGTTCCATTGGCAGCGTCCTTCTGGGGATGCTCCTATTCGGCGAATCCAAGGATAAGCGGAAGCTGCTCTTTATCGCGATGATCATCATCGGCGCGGCAGGACTTAAATTTACGAGCGGCGGGCACGGATAAAGGAAGATTCGCGCCGAGCTAGGCCGTGACGAAGCGATAGCGTAAGAAGCGCAGCAACCCAAAAAAACCGTTCCCCGCGGGGCTGGACATGACTCTCCAGCCTTCCGAAGAACGGTTTTTTTGCGAGCGCGAGACGAAGTTTAGGTGCCGCTTCGCGCGCCGCCCATCAAGCCAAGCAGCTCTTCGGCTGGATAGGCGCCGGACAGCGCGTAGCGATTGTTGAAGACGAAGAACGGCACGCCGGTCACGCCGATTTGCTGTGCGCGCTTGAGGTCAGCATCTACGCTTTCCGCGCCCTCACCTTGTTCCAGCCGAGTCCGCGTTGCGGCTCCGTCAAAGCCGAGCCGTTCGGCTATCGCAATAATTTCATGCATTTGCGCGATATCAATGCCTTCTTCGAAATACGCTTTGAACAGCGCCTCAACCGCTGTTTCCCTCGAATCTTCCGGAAGGATTGCAACCAGGCGATGCGCAAGCCGAGTATTTGGCATCCGGCTTATTTTATCAAAATGGAACGTGACGCCGACTGCTGCGCCAGCTCCGGTCAGATGCTCGATGCCGCGTCTCATCGACTCGGGTCCGCCGGCTTTCCTGGTCATGACTTCTTTAAAGCTGCTGCCTTCCTCAGGTAGGTCGGGATCCAATTGATACGCATGGTAGGAGACGGTGACCGGTTCATCATTGATCTGCGCCCATTTCTCGAGTGCTCGGGCCAGGTTTTGCTTGCCGATGCGGCACCAAGGACAAACAACGTCGGAATAGAGGTCAATATGCATCTGATCGCGACAACCTTTCCCTATATAATAGCGGGTCAGCTCGGGCAGGAGCTGTTGTTTCCCAAAACAAAGAACAGTACACTTAACTATATCCATGCTAATGCAGATTTCGGAATCAAGCAAGGGCAGGTTGCGTAAGGCGGAGGTGAAGCACGTGATTGAAATCGGATTATGCGGCTGGGGCGACCATTCGGAGCTATACAGGGAAGCGGGCGGGGCGCGAAACAAGCTGCCCGCTTATGCGCAGTGGTTTCGAACGGTGGAGGTAGACAGCACCTTCTATGCCATTCAAGCACCCCAGCTGATGGAGAAATGGGCGAGCGATACGCCGGCGGATTTTCGCTTCGTCATTAAAGCCTACCAAGGGATGACGGGACATGCCCGCGGCCATAAGCGTCATCAACCCTTCGAGAGCGAAGAGACGATGTTTGCAGCGTTCCTGGAAGCCATTGCACCTATACAGGCGGCAGGCAAGCTGCTTGCGGTGCTGTTCCAATATCCGCCTTGGTTCGCCTGCTCGAAACCGAACGTAGATATACTCCGCACGGCCAAAGCTCGGATGGGCGAAGTGCCCTGCGCACTCGAATTCCGCCATCAGAGCTGGTTCGCAGATGGCATGCGGGAGAAGACGCTTGCTTTCGAACGCCGGGAAGGCTGGATTCATACGGTATGCGACGAACCGCAGGCGGGTGAGGGTTCGATCCCGATCGTGGAGGCGGCAACGAACGACGATTTGACGCTGGTGCGTCTGCATGGACGCAATACGGGCGGCTGGGAATCGGCGGGGCAGCCCAACTGGCGGGACGTGCGCTACCTGTACCGTTACCAGGAAGCGGAGCTGTTGGAATGGGCGGAGCGGCTAGGCCGGCTCACGCGGTTGTCGGAATCGGTATGCGTGCTCTTCAATAACAATTCGAGCGGTCACGATGCGGCCGATAATGCTCTGCAACTGATGGCGATGCTTGGCCAGCTACCGCCGCGCGGCTCCTTCGAGCTCGCTCCGCCCAAGGAGGAACCGGAACAGCTGAGCTTGTTTGAATAAACGATCTGATTTATTTACAAAATAAGAAGACAACCGCCGTTGACAACTTCAACTGTAACTGATATGATTACAGTACAAAGCGGGGTGCCGTTAACCATGAACAGCGAATTCACCATTGCCGTCCACAGTTTAGTTTACTTGGCTTTCTTGCCGGAGCGTATGGCGCCTAGTGAGGCCATCGCCGAGAATGTATCCACTAATCCGGCTCGAATCCGCAAAGTAATGAGCTGCTTGAAACGCGGCGGTTATGTCGATACGCGGGAAGGCGCGGGCGGCGGATATCGGCTGATGCTGGATCCGGCGGACGTCAACCTAGCCGATATTTATCGGCTCATGGCGCAGGGCTCCGTGATTCCGAGCTGGTGCTCAGGCGATCCGGATATGGATTGCGTGGTCGGCTCCAATATGCAGGAAGTTATGGATGGGATTTTCTGCAAGGCGGAGAAGCAGCTCGAAGCTTACTTTGGCGGCATTACGATTTCTGACGTCCTGGGTCAAATCAAGGAATGCGAGCAATGTTAATTGCTTTACGGTGAGACGGGTTTACCCTTCCCATAGCTTCGAATTTATTGTAGAGAGGATGATTTACCATGACACAAGTACTGACAAAAGAAAACTTTAATCAAAGCATCGAGAGCGGCGTAACGCTCGTTGATTTCTGGGCACCATGGTGCGGACCTTGTAAAATGCAGCTTCCAATCGTTGATGAGCTTTCCGGCGAGCTGGCAGGCGCGGCAACAATCGGTAAAATCAACGTAGACGAAGAGCCTGAACTGGCTTCCCAATTCGGCGTAATGTCCATCCCTACGCTGATCATCTTCAAAGACGGCCAACCTGTTGATAAAATGGTTGGTTTGCAGTCCAAAGATGCGTTGAAAAACAAAATCCAAGGACAAATCTAAAAGACCACGGGATAGAATGCCCTCCGGGCGGTACGGGTCTCCATTCGCTGTTGTAGTCGGATTTCTCGATTATAGAAGTGATTTAGCGGTAGAAATTCGTTTACAAAGGCGATCGCTGACGCTATTCCGACTCCGTACCTCCCTTCGGGCAAACCTTCCGTAGACTTTTATTAACAAACACAACAAAAAGAACGGCCCTTTTTCGCAGTGATTGCGATTGGGCCGTTCTTTTTTGCTTTATTTGACTGTCAGTATCGTGAGTTTATACTTTCGTAAGGATTTTGTTCTTTTTCGGTTATGAAGGCTTGATAAGCTGACGATGAAGCTTACAGAGGAATTAAGCATTCGCTCCCGAGGCGCGTTATAATGAGAGCAGGAACTTGTTGCCTGATAGGGAAAGGGGCGGCGTTTTGAACGGAACGATTGTCATTGCCGACGATGAAAATAATATTACGGACGTGTGCCGGCGATATTTGGAGCGGGAAGGCTGCCGGGTGCTGGTCGCGCATGACGGGATGCAAGCGCTTCGCTTATGGGAGCAGCATGCGCCCGATCTGCTCGTTCTGGATCTCATGATGCCGCAGCTGGACGGCTGGCAGGTATGCGAGACGGTGCGCCAGCACAGCGACGTGCCGATTATTATGCTGACGGCGCGCGGCGAGGAGCCGGACCGGCTGCTGGGGCTGACGATGGGCGCCGATGACTACATAACGAAGCCATTCAGTCCGCGGGAGCTCGTGCTGCGCGTCAAGAACATCCTGCGCCGCACGCAGCGGCCCGCAGCCTCCGCCGGAGCGGGAAACGGGCCCGCACATCGCGGCGGCGAAAGCAGCCATGGCCCCGAGTTCGGGGCCGCGCTGCAGTTCGACGGCCTGGCGATCTTCCCCGACGAGCGGCGCGTAGTGGCCTGCGGAACGGAGGCGGAGCTGACGGTCAAGGAATTCGACCTGCTCTTAACGCTGGCGAGCTCGCCGGGCCGCGTCTTCTCCCGCAGCCAGCTGCTCAGCGGGATATGGGATATTGGATTCGAGGGCGACACGACGACGGTGACGGTGCATATCCGCAGGCTGCGGGAGAAAATGGAGCCTGTTCCGTCCGAACCGCGCTGGATTAAGACGGTCTGGGGCATCGGCTACAAATTCGATGCCAAGGGTCAGCCATGAAGCTTCGGGTGTATTTGCTGCTCGCCAACGGGATGAGCATTCTGCTGATCGTCGCTATTCTATTGTTTCTTTACCGTTACATGCTCTTGTCTGAGCGGCAATTTATATGGCTGACGCTGGCATCGCTCGGCGCGGGTCTGTTGTCGGGCCTGCTGCATTTCATGCTCGTGCGGCCTGTGGAAGCGGCCGTTCGGCGAGTAGGCGAAGGATCGGCCCGCATCGCAAGGGGAGACCTTAGCGTGCGCGTGCCGCTAGTAGGGCCTGCCGAGCTGAAGACGCTGGCCGGCCAGTTCAATGAGATGGGCGATCAACTGGAGCAGAGCTTCCGGCAGCTGCAAGCCGTGGAGACGGCAAGGCGCGAGCTCGTAGCGAACATGGCGCATGACCTGCGCACGCCGCTTGCTTCGCTGCAGGCCTATGCCGAGGCGCTGGAGGATGGCATTCTGCAGGATGAACCGACGAAGCGCCGGTACCTGGGCACGATCCGCAGCGAAAGCGTCCGTCTCGGCAAGCTGATTCAGCAGCTGTTCGAAATTTCCACGCTGGACGCGAAGGTGGATGCAGGGGCGCGCGGTGCCGGAACTTCTGGCCAGCACGCCGAGAAGCCCGCGAGTCGTCCGGCCGAAACGGAGCGTGCCGCGGCCTCGGGCCAAGAGGCTTCGCCGGATGCCGACGCTTGCGTGCTGGAAGATGCGCTGGTAGAGGTGCTGCCCCGGTTTGCGCCGTCCATGGAAGCGAAGTCGCTTCGGCTGGATATATCGCTCCCTCAGCAGACCTTGGTTTGCCGAATCGCCCCGCAGTCGCTCGGGCGTGTGCTGCAGAATTTGCTGGAGAACGCTGTTCGCTATTCTCCGCCGGGCGGCGTGCTGCGTATAGAGGCTTACCGCAAGCTGTCCGGTGCTGTCTACGTGGGCATTTCCGATGAAGGCGAAGGCGTGCCGGACGAGGATCGAGAGCGGATATTCGAGCGGTTCTACCGGGTGGACCGGTCGCGGGGCAGCCAGAGCGGAGGAGCAGGCCTTGGCCTCTCCATTGCCAAATCGCTCGTGGAGCAGGCGGGAGGCAGCATCGGCGTTGTTCGCGGCGGCAGCTTGGACGCAGGCGGACAAGACGGCAGCGTCTTCTGGTTCACTGTACCCGGCGTAGATGGGTCGCAGCCGCATGCGGAGGAGCGCGATCGGGCGTAATCGCGGGGATTGCGGCAAGGAAATAGTTAATGAGGAGGACGATGGCATGGCAAAATGGCTGGCTGCGATTCGCAAAGGGTACGGCAAGAAGCTGGCGTCCCTGCATGCATGGAACGGATGGATTGTCGTTATTTTGGCGTTAACGGGACTAGTGCTTTTCCAGGGGCTGTGGCGAGGCATTCTTGGTGAAGGACGCGTCGTAATCCGCTTTCTGCATATCGTGGTCGGAATCGCTTCGCTACTTCCGGTCGTCTATTATTTGCTCCTTGCGGGGAAGCACTGGAAGCAGCTGAGGGGGAAGACCGCGCAGAAGGTCAACGTCGTCATCGTGCTTGCGCTGCTCGTCGGCTGGCTGCTGTCCGGCCTCCTGCTGTGGCAGTTTAAGGCCGCAGGTCCGAGATGGTCGAGCAATGCGCTCTACGTGCATGATCTGCTGACCTGGGTCGGCCTGCCTTATATCATCTACCATTCCCTCACGCGTCTCAAATGGCTTAAGGAGCCGCACCGCCGCACGATCAAGACGGGCGCAGCGGGCGAAGGGCTTCATCCTGCCGCCAAACCGGAGGCTGTATTGTCCCGCAGGGCATTCATCAGGACGGCGATTGGGGCAGGACTCGCCATTGCGGTCGGCCCGTCGTTCCTCCGATGGATCGGCAGCCAGCTGAGCTCGGGAACGAACTACGATCAAGAGGCTGTGTCGGATGCCAATAAGCTGTTTCCGGCGCCGGCGCCTCTTCCGGCGTCCAGTCCGCCGATTGGCGGCGGCAGCAAAGGCTCGTTCCGCATTTATACGGTTACGCCGATTCCGCATTTCGATAACAGCACCTTCTCCTTTACCGTCGACGGTCTCGTGAACAAGAAGCTGCAGTGGAACTGGGAGCAGTTCGTGGCGCTGAAGCGCGAGGTGCAGGTGAGCGATTTTCACTGCGTGACGGGCTGGTCGGTGTACAACAATACATGGGAAGGCATCAAGCTGAAGGATTTCCTGGCGATGGCGGGCGTAAAGCCGGGCGCGAAGACGGTAAAGCTATACTCCGGAGATGGGGTATACACGGACTCGCTGACGCTTGATCAGGCGTCCATGGACGATGTGCTCGTTGCGCTGATGCACGACGGCAAACCGATTCCGAGCGATCTGGGCGGTCCTGTCCGCCTTGTCGTGCCGAAGATGTACACCTACAAATCCGTGAAGTGGCTGAACCGGATTGAACTGATCGACAGCGACCATACCGGATACTGGGAGGAGCGCGGTTACTCCAACGATGCGTGGGTGTAGCGCGGCTTTCGGCAAACGGGTCAGGCTCAAGGAGTAAACCAGCTATTGATTTAATAATGGCGGCGCTAGGGAAGCTACCCTTGCGCCGCCATTTTCTATGCCATCGCACGCGAGACTAACAATTTTCAGCAAAAGCATTGATTATATATATATAATATATTATATTGATATCAGGGTACTGAAACCGCTTGCACTAAAGGTGGAGGATGACCTTCATGACTTACGAAAGACGCCACTGACCAATTGGAAATTTATGTTCCGACGATTGTCGACAACATTTGCAATTTTACCGACAAATTGGAATGAAATTCGTCATATTGGTTGCGGTACACTACCCCGAACGTATAGGAATAAAGGCTGATTTGAGGCGGACCATGCCTCGTGCTGCGCACCAATTGCAATGCCCTTGCTTCAGCGATTACCCGTCAATCTATTCCCAGATAAAATGGCGCTACACTTGGCGCGGACCTCTAAATGATCCTCTACTAAAACAAGAAAGTGAATCAATTATTTACAATAACTATATATAATATATATTTAATATATTATAATTCATAGCAACACAAGCATCTAGATGAGGGAGGAAGGATAACCGTACTGCATACAAATGCGTGAAAGCGCTTTTGCTTTGGCTATATCCTGTAGGAGGTGGAGGAGAAATGACCGCGAAAGTAGCAAGAGGCAAGGTCTTGCCGTCCAAGAAGAACAAGACATGGGCGACTGTATGGAACTTCAGACACATCTATTTATTCATGCTCCCCGCTATCATCTGGTATCTGGTATTTTGCTACTATCCGATGTATGGCATCTTGATTGCGTTCAAGGATTTCAAGTACAACCTCGGGATATTGGGCAGCCCGTGGGAGGGCTTTCGATATTTCAAACAGTTTCTAAGCGATTCCAGCTTCTATTCGGTACTCTATAATACGCTGTCGATCAGCGCCCTTAAGCTGCTGTTCGGATTCCCGGCCCCGCTCATCCTTGCTTTAATGTTGAATGGCGTCATGAGCGGAAAGTTCAAACGGATCTTTCAGACGATTTCCTATCTGCCTCACTTCGTATCCTGGGTCGTTGTCGTGACGCTGATGCAGAAGATCCTTTCTCCAAACGTAGGTCTCATCAATGACATTCGGGATCATATGGGGATGGAGCCGATTTTCTTCATGGGCATGCCGTCGTTATTTTACCCGCTGGTCATCATTTCGGATATTTGGAAAGGCGTAGGCTGGGGGTCGATCATTTATTTGGCCGCCTTGACCAATATCGATCCGCATTTGTATGAAGCAGCGGAAATGGATGGGGCAGGCCGGTGGAGCAAGCTGTTTAAGATTACGCTGCCGACGCTTACGCCTACGATCGGCATCCTGCTGATCTTCTCCCTCAGCGGCGTTCTGAACGCGGGCTTTGACCAAATTTGGCTGATGCAGACGCCTGCTACACTAAGCGTCTCGGAAATATTGGATACGTATGTATTGAAAACAGGTATCCAGCAGGGACAATTCGCTTATTCCACGGCCATCGGCTTGTTCAAGTCGTTCATCTCTCTGATCCTCATCGTGGCCGTTAACAAAGTTTCCAAAAAGGTGAGTGACGTATCGCTATGGTAAACGGGCGGAATTCATGCAATAAACCTAAGGAGGTGCGGGTATGGGCGTGAGAAGACTGTCGGCAGCCGATCGAATTTATTCCACGGTGAACTATACGCTGCTGCTCATATTCTGCCTGACGGCACTCTATCCCTTTATCTATTTTTTGGCGCTGTCATTCAACGACGGCTATGATGCCATGAAGGGCGGCATCTACTTCCTGCCAAGGGTAGGTACGCTTGAGAACTACACCAAGGCATTCAAAAACCCGCATATCATCAATTCGTTTTTTATCTCGGTTTCCCGAACGTTTATCGTGACCGTGGGTTCCGTCATACTGACGGCCTTGCTGGCCTATGGGCTTTCGCGGAAAGGCTTGCCGGGTAGAAGGTATATCGTTTTCTTCTTTTTCTTCACCACGTTGTTCAGCGGAGGGCTTATCCCAACGTTTATCCTGTACCGAGAGCTGCACATTCTGGACACGTACTGGGTGTTGGTCCTGCCGTCGCTGTATAGCTTTTTCAATGCAATCATCATGAAGACATTTTTTGATGGGATTCCCGGAGGCTTGTCGGAATCGGCCCGAATCGACGGCGCAAGCGAGCTGTCGGTATTTGCACGAATCATTCTTCCGCTTTCCATGCCGGTGATGGCTACGATTGCACTGTTTGTCGGTGTAGGTATCTGGAACGACTGGTTTACCGGGCAGTTTTTCATTCAAAACGAAAATCTCCAGCCCGCAGCCACGTTCCTAAACAAAATGATCAGCGAAGCGTCCTTCCAGTCGATGACGGGCTCGAGCAGCGGTTCTTCCATCAAGAACATGAATGAAGCCCAGATGCAGCTGCGGGGCGTCACGCCGGAAGCTCTCCGAATGACGTTCGTTATCATTATTACGGCACCGATCATCTGTGTGTATCCGTTCCTTCAGAAATACTTCGTAAAAGGCGTACTGGTAGGTTCCCTCAAGGAGTAGTCCGAGTATAAGAGGCACAGCCTTTTATATATAAAAAATTAGCAAACGAAAGGGGTTTGTCAAATGCGTAAGAGCAGATTGAAAAGTTCTCTTAGTTTGACACTTGCTATCCCGCTGCTCGCACTGACGGTGACGGCATGCGGCGGAAACGGGGGGAACAACGACCCGGGCTCGACAACTGGTAACACTGGGAATAAAGGGAACACAGCGAACACCGGTAACGCGGGAGACAACGGCTCCGATGCGCTTAAGCCGGTTACGTTATCCTTCCTGAGCGCCTGGAACGGCGGCGGAGCGGGTTTCCCGCAGGATCAGGAGAACAATCCAGTGGCTCAGAAGCTTAGAGAGAAAACCGGCGTAACGTTAAAGCTGGAATCAATTACGACAAGCGAAGTCGAAAAACTGAACACCATCTTCGCTTCCGATACGGTTCCGGACATCGTGAACGCGCCTTTCTGGTCGACGACAGGCGGAGAAGGACAAGTCATCAAGAAAGCTGCACTGGAAGGTCAGCTGCTCGATTTGACCCCTTATCTCGATAAATATCCAAACGTGAAGAAACTGATGACGCAAGGTGTTGCAAAGGACTTCGCTGAATTCGAGTTGAATAGTCCCGATATGGAAGGCAAGCACTATGTCATTCCAATGCAGACGCCGGACGGCACGCCTGAAAGCATCCATAACTGGAACTATGGCCTCTATGCCCGCGGCGATATTCTGAAGGCCTTGAATGTAAATGCGGCTGACATCGACACGCAAGATAAAGTGCTTGATCTGCTGACGAAGATCAAGAACGGCAGTTTCAAGGATATTAGCGGTAAGCCGGTCATTCCTTCCGGCACGATGCACAACGGATGGGACTACAGCCAGTTCCTGTCCGGATGGTCGGATTACAACATTTCCGATTTCCGTCAAGAAGACGGGAAGCTCATCCACTGGACGCAATCCAAGGATCAGGAAGCTCGCCTGCTGTACATGAGAAAGTTGATCTCAAACGGCTTGTTCGATCCCGAGGCATTCAGCAATACCGATACAACGGCTAATGAGAAGCTCGCTACAGGCAAGCTGGCTGTATTCGGCGCTCAAAGCATGATGGGGCAATTGCAAAACACGCTTTATAAAACGAACCCGGAAATGCAGTACGAATTGCTTGGACCGATGAAGAACAAGAGCGGTAACATTGTGACCCAGGTAGAGAAGCCAGGTCGCTCCGGATTCCCGGTTCTCTTCTTGAGCGCGAAGATCAAAGACCCGGATGCGGCGCTGCGTTTAATCGATTATGCTAACAGCGACGAAGGCCGTTTGCTCGCATACTGGGGAATTGAAGGCAAGGATTACACTATGGTGGACGGAAAGCCGCAATGGATTCCGGACATGAAAAAGAAGTTTGACGAGAATACGGACGTAAAACGCGACGAAGGTCTCAACTATCTCTCTGGCAGCTTCCAGGGTGCGTTCTCTTCTGAAGTCACTTGGCCGATTCCGGATGACCAAAAGACGCAGTGGGAGAAATTGGAGGCAAGCTTCTCGAAGAGACTGCCAATTCAAATTATCGACAAGGTCAGCGCGACTTACCTGGAAAGAGATTGGCCGCAATACAATGATTTCCGGGATAAAACAGCAAGCTTGAACTTTGACGAGGAATTCCGCAAAGCTTGCTACGCGAAATCGGATGACGATGCGCTGAAGATTTTGCATGGCATTCAAGACAAGTTTAAAGCTGCAGGCGTAGAGGCAATGGCCCAATATGTATCTGAAAAAGCTGCAGCACGCGATGACATCGGCTGGTAATCATAGGCTCATGAATAAGGTTTAATGCCAATAGACCAAACTGCTGAATCAGCGGTTTGGTCTATTGTGTGTTCAGTGTGCGAATATCGCGATCCCGCGGGCTGCCTATAAATTTGGGTTTGACATTTCCGTTACGTGAAGGTGTAGAGTGAGGTTGTCGGGAGGTGAAGAAATGGAATATACGGTGCAGAAGCTGGGCAGGCTTGCGGGCATCAGCACGAGGACGCTGCGGTTCTACGATGAGATCGGCCTTCTTAAGCCGGCAAGAGTAAATGGATCGGGATACCGAATCTACGGTCAGGCCGAGGTCGACCGGCTCCAGCAGATTCTGTTTTACCGCGAGCTTGGCTTTGGTCTGGACAGCATTGGCGCCATCCTGTCTGACCCGTCCTTCGACGGCGCCAAGGCGCTGCAGCGGCACCGTCAGCAACTTCTCGACAAACGAAACCAACTGGATGCGCTGATTGCGAACGTGGACAAAACGATCGCGTCGGCTGAAGGGAGAATCCGAATGAGCGATAAAGAGAAGTTTGAGGGGTTCAAGCAGCGCATGATCGACGAGAACGAGCAGAAGTACGGCAAGGAAGCGCGGGAGAAGTACGGCGACGACACCATGAACAAGTCGAATGCCAAGCTGAAGAACATGACGCAGGAAGAACACGAACGTCTAACGTTGCTGACACAGGAGGTGACGGATACGCTTGCAGAGGCGTTCAAGACGGGGGATCCAGCGGGTGAACTGGCGCAGAAGGCGGCGGACCTGCACCGGCAGTGGCTCTCGTTCTACTGGCCGCAGTACAGCAAGGAAGCTCACGCAAATCTGGCGCAGATGTACGTGGACGATCCGAGGTTCATGGCGTATTACGATGCCAAGCAGCCGGGTACGGCCGAATTCCTAAGAGACGCCATTCAGATCTACACTGGCTCAGGGCATTAATGCACGAGCGGCCGCTTCAGCGGATAATGCTCAAAAAATGGGGTGTCCCGCATGCCATCGAAGGTTTGCAGGCACCCCTGTTTGTCAGCGAGTCTTCGTGTTTCTTGTTGATTCCGCTCCGCAGTCATCTAACGCGACGCGATGCGGGGACGAATAACGGCGGAAGCTGATTACCGGTCGGTTTTCTTGTTCTTGTTCGCGATGTTCGTGACGGACTTCGCGTCCTCGACGTTATCGTTGACGAAGGCCATGTCCTGATTTTTCGCTTTCATATGGGTCGTGCCTTTGTAGTTGCCTTCATGTGTCTTGTTTTCCATACCGGATACACCTCCTGGGGATGGTCGCACGCATGTAGTATGTTCGGATCGCGGGGGACGCATGCAGGAACAGCGTTTGCGGGCCGATATTCCGCGGGGTTGCCTTTTTTATTTCCCCCCCTTCATGTATAATGTCATGAGATTGTTTAATACGGGAACAGGGGTGTCTTGCAATGGCTTTGAAAGCTGGAATCGTGGGTCTGCCGAACGTGGGCAAATCGACTTTATTTAATGCAATTACGCAAGCGGGCGCGGAGTCCGCGAATTATCCGTTTTGCACGATCGATCCGAACGTAGGCGTCGTCGAAGTGCCGGACGAGCGGCTGGATAAATTGACGGAGCTCGTTGTACCGAACAAAACGGTACCGACGGCATTCGAATTCATCGATATCGCCGGCATCGTGAAGGGCGCGAGCAAGGGCGAAGGCCTTGGCAACAAATTCCTCGCCCACATCCGGGAAGTTGACGCGATCGTGCACGTCGTTCGCTGCTTCCAAGACGACAACATCACGCACGTAACGGGCAAAGTCGATCCCATCGGCGACATCAACACAATCAACCTCGAGCTGATCCTCGCGGACATCGACTCCGTTGACCGCAAAATCGAGCGTTCCCGCAAAAACCTTAAGGGCGGCGACAAGAAGGTCGTGCAAGAGGTGGAAACGCTGGAACGGATCAAAGAAGCGCTCTATAATGATCAGCCTGCGCGCAGCCTGGAACTCTCCGAGGAAGAGAAGGCGATCGTCCGTGATCTTCACCTGCTGACGATGAAGCCTGTGCTGTATGCGGCCAACGTAAGCGAAGGCGAAGCTGCGAACTCCGACGGCAACAGCTTTGTTGATCTCGTTCGCGAATTCGCCAAAGCAGAAGGCGCCGAAGTGGTGCCGATCAGTGCCAAAGTGGAGTCCGAGATTGCCGAGCTGGAGGGCGAGGACAAAGAAATGTTCTTGGCTGAGCTGGGCCTGACGGAATCCGGCTTGAACCGCCTGATCCGCGCAGCTTACAAGCTGCTTGGTCTGTACACGTACTTTACGGCCGGCGTGCAGGAAGTGCGCGCATGGACGATTCGCCAAGGGATGAAGGCTCCGCAGGCAGCCGGCGTCATTCATACGGATTTTGAACGCGGCTTTATTCGCGCGGAAGTGGTTTCCTACGACGACCTGATGGCGGCGGGCTCCATGAATGCGGCCAAAGAGCGCGGACAGCTTCGCCTTGAAGGCAAAGAATATGTGGTGCAGGACGGCGACGTGATGCACTTCCGCTTCAACGTATAGCGATCGGAAAGGAAGGGGACTCGGGCGGCCGGGTCCTCTTCGCCATAGGCTGGCAAGGGCTGGCGAAGCGGGCTGTAGTCAGCATATTCTCCAAAATTGTCACGTTTATGGAATGGCGTGCGTTATGTTATACTAAACATACGATCATTGGATTTATTCTAAAGTAGAGGTGAATGACAGTGTTGGACCGTTTACAAGCACTCGCTGACCGGTATGAGAAGCTGAGCGAGCTGTTGTGCGATCCGGATGTGGCAAGTGATCCGAAGCGCCTGCGCGACTTCTCCAAGGAGCAGTCAGATTTGCAGCCCGTTTACGAAGCATATACGGAATACAAGCAAGTATCCGAGCAGCTTGACGATGCGAAAGTCATGCAGAACGAGAAGCTCGACGATGAAATGCGTGAAATGGTGAAGATGGAAATCGATGAACTGAGCACGCGCAAAACAGAACTGGAAGAAGTCATTCAAGTGCTTCTGCTGCCGAAGGACCCGAACGACGACAAGAACGTCATCGTGGAGATCCGCGGTGCGGCGGGCGGGGACGAAGCTGCCCTGTTTGCATCTGATTTGTACCGCATGTACATGAAATTTGCGGACACCCAAGGCTGGAGAATCGAGCTCATGGAAGCCAGCGAGAGCGATCTTGGCGGGTTTAAAGAGGTTATTTTCATGGTCACGGGTAAAGGTGCGTACAGCAAGCTGAAATTCGAGAGCGGCGCGCACCGCGTACAGCGTATCCCGGTGACAGAGTCCGGCGGCCGGATCCATACGTCTACGTCGACGGTAGCCGTTATGCCGGAGGTTGAAGAGGTCGAGATCGAAATCTTGGATAAAGATATTCGCGTCGACACGTATTGCTCCAGCGGCGCGGGCGGACAGTCTGTTAATACGACGAAGTCCGCGGTTCGCGTGCTTCATGTGCCGACGGGCATCATGGCGCAATGTCAGGACGGCAAGTCCCAGAACGAGAACAAGGCCAAGGCGCTTCAAGTGCTTCGCGCCCGTATCTCCGATCTGCGCCGTCAAGAAGAAGAAGCCAAATACGCCGGAGAACGCAAGAGCAAAGTCGGCACAGGCGACCGCAGCGAGCGGATCCGCACGTACAACTACCCGCAAAGCCGGGTGACGGATCACCGTATCGGCCTCACGCTGCATAAGCTGGATTCCGTGCTGAACGGCGACATGGGCGAGATCATTAATGCACTGACGCTGACGGCGCAGACGGAATTGATGGAGCGGGAAAACCTGGCGTAAGGTTAAACGCAAAGCTGGAACAACAGCGTGCCTGCGTGAACGCGGGTTTGAACCAAACAAACGGGAGCTGCCTTGGGGCGCTCCCGTTTTTGCGGCATAATGGGTGTTAGTCGCAGGATGAAGCAGGTGCGGTGGCAATTTCAGTTAAGCATGAACAGCGACATAGGGAGGTGCTGCGCGGATGGCGGAGCATAAGAATATAGGGATCGGCGCTGCGGGACCGCCGCAGCCCTTGACGATCGGAGAAGCCTGCGTGCGCGCGGCTTCCCTGCTGAAGGCGCGCGGCATTATGGAGCCGCGCAATAATGCGGAGCTGCTGCTCCTGCATGTGCTGGGGCTGGACCGCGCGGCATTGCTGCGCGACTGGACGGAGCCGTTTCCGCCGGAGCAGCTGGCGGTGTGGGAGGCCCTGATCGCGCGCAAAGCGGCGGGCGAGCCGGTGCAGTATTTGATCGGCGAGCAGTGGTTCTACGGCTTGCCGTATACGGTGACGCCGGCGGTGCTTATTCCGCGGCCGGAAACGGAGCTGCTCGTTGAAGCGGTGCTGGAGGCGGCCGACCGGTTGTGGCCGGAGGCGGCAGGCACGGCAGCGGATGGAAACGGCGTACTACCGCTGGGTGGGGCAGCAGGGGCGAGCAGTATGCGCGGAGCGGCTGCGGCGGGAGAGCGTACCGTGCCGACGGTTGTCGATGTCGGCACGGGCAGCGGCGCCATCGGCGTGACGCTTGCGGCGCTGCGTCCAGGGTGGCGGGTTTGCGCGTCCGATTTGTCGCCGGACGCGCTTGAGGTTGCTCGCGCGAACGCGGCGCGCCATGATGCGGCGGCGCGCATGACGTTCGTGCAGGGCGACCTGCTCGGGCCGTTCGCGCAGCCGCGGCCCGGAGCGCACGATGGCGGGGCCGGGGGCGTTGCCGGCCTGCGCATCGACGTATTGGTCTCGAACCCGCCGTATATCCCGGCGGGCGATATTGCCGGCCTGCAGCCGGAGGTACGCGATCATGAGCCGCGTCTCGCGCTGGACGGCGGCGACGACGGCTTGACGCCGTACCGGCGCATGGCGGAGCAGCTCGCGCTGCTCTCCGCGATGCCGCGCATCGTCGGCTTCGAGCTGGGCATCGGCCAAGCGGAAGCCGTCGCGGACCTGCTCCGCGGCATCGGCGCATGGCGCGAAGTACGCATCATCACCGATTACGCCGGAATCGACCGTCACGTGCTGGCAGTGGAGTAGCCATAAATCATAGATCGGCCTTACAAAGGAAGGCGTCCCGCTTACGGACGCCTTCCTTTGCTTCTCTCTTCCTTCTTGCAATTTTTTTAATAGCCTGCTAGGTTTACAGACTGCCGACACCGGACATACTGGGGATATAATCGTTCCGGAACGCAAGCCGCCGCACCGACGGGTGCCACAAAGGAGCTTGTGTCATGATTCGCACTTATTCCCGTTTTCCTTATCGTCCTGTTTATGGCTATGTGCTGCTGATTGCAGCGATCCTTCTTATGAGCTGGGAAAGCCAGCGCGCCGACGCGGCGATTGCCGGCGGAAGCATCCCTGCGGAATCCATCCGTCTGCGGATTCTGGCCAATTCCGACAGCGCGTCCGATCAAGCGGTCAAACGCGAGGTGCGCGACGCTGTCGTTGCCGAGATGAACAAGTGGGTAACAGGTCCCCAAACGATCGTGGAAGCCCGCAGCACGATCCGCTCGCATATGAGCGACATCGAAGCGATCATTGCCGCCAAGCTGCAAGCGCGCGGTTTTCAATACGGCTATCACGCGGAGCTCGGCATCGTGCCGTTTCCGACTAAAATATACGGAACTCAGGTTTACCCGGCAGGCAACTACGAAGCGCTTCGCATCACCTTAGGCGCCGGCGCCGGTCAGAATTGGTGGTGCGTCTTGTTCCCGCCGCTCTGCTTCGTGGACGCGGTAAGCGGTGAAGCGTCGACCCCTGCTGCCTCGGCAGCGACGGCAGCAGCAGTTAAGGCTGGCGACAAACAAACCGATTCCGGCGCCAAAACGGCAAATGTCTCCAAGCCTTCCGCTTCGGTTTCGAAGAGTGCAGCTGCAGTGCAGCCTGCCAAAGCCGAACAGGAGAGCACGCCTAAGCAGCCGGAAGTGAAGTTTTTCCTGTGGGAGCTTATCAAATCCATCTTCAGCTTCTTCAAGCATCTGTTCTAATCCGGATCGGCAGAGGTTAAACAACTACCTGGCCTATATACCATAAAGGCTCACTCGCATCCTGTGCGAATGAGCCTTTATTTGCAGCCAACCGGGTAAACGCAGTGATAGGGACAGCCATTCGCCTATACTCAACTGATGTACAGAGTCTCCGAGGCGGATTTAAGCAGCCTTCTCGAGCTTCTCCTCTTGCGGCTTCAGCCGTGGAAGGAACAAGCAGACCGGCAGTGCGACGAGCACGATCAGCATGGCAATGAAATACACGTCGTTCACGCTCATCGTGAAGGACATCACGCGGATATGCGCTTGATCCTTCACGCCGGCTTTGACGAAGTCCTGCGCATGATGCACGGCCCGCGAAGAAAGCAGGGAGGTGAATACGGCGATGGAGAAGGAACCAAATACGTTGCGCACCCAGTTGTTCAGGGACGATGCGTGGCCGCTCAGATGCTTCGGCACGGCTTGCATGCCCGCGTTGCTGGCAGGCATCATGGAAAACGAGATGCCAATATTGCGGATCACCATACAGAATACGATGTACTTGTGTGAAATATCGACGCTCAGCCAGCTGAGCGGCAGCGTGCCTGCGGCCATCAGCAATATGCCGATCGAAAGCAGGACGCGCGGACTCGTCAACGTATAGAGTTTTCCAACGAACGGCATCATGAGCGCCATCGCAAGCGACGCGGGGAGCAGGATCAGGCCCGTTTCGAGCGGCGTAACCTGCTGGATATTTTGCAGGAAGACCGGGGTTAGGAACGTACCAGAGTACAGGCTGATCGTAATGATGCTGGAAACGACGAGCGCGATGGAATAGCGGCTGATCGCAAGCACGCGCAGATTGAGCAGCGGCGTCTCTGCCGTCAGCTCGCGCCAGATGAACAGGATTAAGAAGACGATGCCGCAGATGAACAACGTCAGCGTCTGCCAGGATGACCAGCCCCACTCGCGGCCGTGCGACAGCGCAACAAGCAGCGTGGAGCTGCTGATGATGACGGTGATGAAGCCGATCAGATCGAATTTCTTCGGCACATTAAGCCGATAGTAAGGAATATACGCCATGATCAGCGCGATGCCGGCAACTGCGATCGGTACGTTGAACCAGAACAGCCACTGCCAGCTCATATTGTCCAGCAGCCAGCCCGCGTACGTGGGTCCGAGCGCCGGCGCAAGCATGGCCGAAGCGGCCCAGAAGCTGATGGCCATGGCTTGCTTCTCGCGAGGGATGATTTGGTAGACGATCGCCATCGTAATCGGCGAGACCATGCCGGTGAACGCGCCTTGCAAAATGCGAAAAGCAATGAGCGATTCTGCGTTCCAAGCCAGCGCGCACAAAACACTTGTGAGCGTGAACCCGGACATCGCGAAAATAAACAGCCGCTTATAGCTGAACCTTTCGCCGAAATACCCGGTAATCGGGGCGAACGTGCCCATGGCGAGCAGGAAGCCGGTGAGTGTCCACTGCACGGTACTTAGCTCCGTGTGGAATTGATTCGTGAGCACGGGAATCGCGATATTGATCGTACTGACATTAAGGACCGACACGAAGCTGCCGAAGAAAACGGCAATCATGATCGGCAAAATGCGGATCTGCTTCTGTGGTTCGGACGATTGCATAGAAGTAAGCCTCCGTTCAAATTTACTATATGTCTATATTGACATAATAAAAAGGGACAAATGAAATCATACTGCTGCGGCCTCCCGCCGTCAATGCAAGCGAATCGTGACAGCGGGCCGCTGGGCTCAATTTAACCGCATACACGGGGGCAGAGCTTGGTTTTTCGTGGAATTGCTGGCGATGCCGCGCAATCGGCGTTTGCTGCAAGGATAGGCGGCTGCGGCTTCGTTTCATGCTGGATGGCGTATGCTATAATAGAAATTAAAAACGACGCAAATTTTTGCAGAAGCCGGGGAAGCAGAGAAGTGAAGCGATGAAGATACCTGTACGAAACACAACCAATTGGCATGTAGACAGCCATTCGCCGGATCGCGAGCAGTTGAAGCCCGCAGCGGAACGGCTTAAGTCTGGCGGAACCGTAGCCTTTCCGACGGAAACCGTGTACGGTCTGGGAGCAGACGCGCGGCGCACGGAAGCGGTGGAACGGATTTTCGAGGCTAAGGGCAGGCCGTCCGACAATCCGCTTATCGTTCATATCGCGGACCGTGCGCAGCTCGCGGAATTGACGGAGCCGCTCGCAACCGAAGCTGCCGCGCAGCTGGCCGGACGGCTCATGGACCGCTTCTGGCCGGGGCCGCTCACGTTCGTGCTGCCGGTGAAGCCCGGGGCGGTATCGCCGCGTGTGACCGCCGGGCTGGACACCGTTGCGGTGCGGATGCCCGCGCATCCCGTCGCGCTTGCGCTGATTGCGGCGTCGGGCTGCCCGCTCGCCGCGCCGAGCGCGAACCGTTCGGGCCGCCCGAGCCCAACGCTGGCTTCGCATGTACGCGACGATCTGGACGGCCGCATCGACGGCATCGTCGACGGCGGGGCAGCGGGTGTCGGCTTGGAATCCACCGTCGTCGAGATCGTGGACGGCGGAACGGTTCGCATGCTGCGTCCGGGCGGGGTCACCGCTGAAGCCCTGCGGGAAGCAGGCGCTGAGGTCGTCTACGACGCGGTTGCCGCGCCGGAGAGCAGCTCGAACGCGGCAGACGCGCAAGCGCCCCGCTCGCCCGGCATGAAATACGCGCATTACGCGCCGCAAGGGCTCATGCAGCTGGTCAAAGGCGACGCCGAAGCGGTCTCCGCCTGGATCGGGGCGCAGGTCCGCGAGGCGCGCAAGAACGGCGAGCGCACGGGCGTGCTCGCCTTCGCCGAGCATGCCGCTCGGTACGACGCCGACTGCGTGCTCGTCGTCGGCAGCCTCGCGCGGCTTGATTCCGTCGCGCACGGCTTATACGCCTCGCTGCGCGAGTTCGATGCGCAGGGCATTCAGCGCATCTGGGCCGAGACGTGCCCCGAGCAAGGCATCGGGCACGCGCTGATGAACCGCTTGGCCAAAGCCGCCGGCCACGCGGTCATCGAGGTCTAGCGGGCGGCAGACCTCGCCCGCCTGGGCCGCCCGCGCATCCGAGGCTCAGGCTGATGCGCCGCAATCGCGTGCCTGCAATGCTGCCCTGAGCGCAAACCGCCGGGGGGGGCCATTCCCTCGCACTTCGGCGTCTCCCAGCCCAGCCGCCTTGTCCCGCCTCTGGGTCATCTTTCCAATCTTGTCCGCATATGCTTGGAGGAGATAGCGGACAAGGAGTGAGTGGAATGTTGGAGGCGGGCATGGATACCGGGCAGCTGCTTACGCTGATCATTATCGCGGTAGCGCTCGGCATGGATGCTTTTTCCCTTGGCGTGGGTATCGGGCTCAAAGGCATACGGATGCTGGAAATTCTCAAGCTGAGCGCCATTATTGCAATTTTTCACATCATTATGCCGCTGATGGGCATCTTTATGGGTAACTACGTCGGGGCCCTGCTCGGGAGCGTGGCAACCTCGGCGGCTGGAGGCTTATTGCTTCTGCTCGGCGGCCATATGATCTACAGCTCGCTTCGCGGGGAAGCCGCCCAGTCCATCAATCACCGCAGCTCGTGGGGGATGCTGATCTTCGCGCTCAGCGTCAGTATTGATTCGTTCTCGGTCGGCATCTCGCTTGGGATGTTCGCCGTCGATATGCTGCTGGCCGTGCTCTTGTTCGGCTTTGCCGGCGGCCTCATGTCTATCATAGGACTGTTGATCGGCCGCCGCGTCCGTTCCAGCCTCGGCGAGTATGGCGAGGCGGTCGGGGGCGTCATTCTGCTCACCTTCGGTCTTTTAATCTTATTTTGACAGCCAAGCTAGAGGAGGGAATCACGCATGAAACGAATCTTATTCGTCTGTACCGGCAATACGTGCCGTTCTCCGATGGCGGAGGCCATGCTTCGGTCGCTTGCGCAGAAACGCGGCTTGGCGCTGGAGGTTCGTTCCGCGGGCGTTTCCACGGTCGACGGTCTTCCTGTATCGGCGCACGCGCAGACGGCGCTGCTTCGCCGGGACATTAAACATAACAATGGTTCCACTGCGCTTGAGAATGGCTCCGTTACCTGGGCGGATTTGATCCTGACGATGACGGCAGGCCATAAACGCAATCTGCTGCAGCGATTTCCGGGCGCGGTGGATAAGACCTACACGCTGCTGGAGTTCGTCAACCGCGACGAAGAGCTTCTGCAGCAGATCGCGGAGCTCGAGAGCCTCTATACGGATTGGCAGATGAAGCAGGCGCTCGGCGGCCAGCTGACGAGCGCGGAACGCGCAAGGCTGTTAGAGCTGGAGGGCGGTATTCCGAGCTTCGATATCGCGGATCCGTTCGGAGGGCCGCTGCATGTCTACGAGCAAAGCGCGGACGAAATCGAGAAGGCGCTGATCAAGCTGCTTGATCGTTTGCAGCGTTGAAAAGGGCATGCGGGAATCGCGGTTTTGGATTGATTTTGCCGCCGCGATCCGTTATGATAAAAGCAACTAAAGACGGTTTCCGATGTAACTGGCGACGAAAGTGGGTCCAACCACGGTGGAGCATCGGATCATACGGCCGGTCGCCTGGGCAAAGAGCAGCGTGCGTAAGCATGCTTGCTCTTTTTTCGTCTTTTACGGCGAAATCAGGTATACTAAAACCATTGTGATTCGACATTTTCCGCCAGCGTGCGGTCTCATTGGGAGGTATATGGAATATGAAAATCGCCATCGGAGCAGACCACGGAGGCTACAGCCTCAAGGAAATCGTGGTGCCTTATATACAGTCGCTCGGCCATGAGATCATTGATCTCGGCTGCGATTGCAATGTGTCGGTCGACTATCCGGATTACGCGATGCCGGTATGCGATCATGTTGTGAAGGGAGAGGCCGACCGCGGCATCCTGATTTGCGGCACCGGCATCGGGATGTCGATTGCGGCAAACAAGGTCGCCGGCATCCGCTGCGCGCTCGTTCACGATCTGTTCTCGGCGCAGGCGACGCGGGAGCATAACGACACGAACGTGCTCGCGATGGGCGAGCGCGTGATCGGGCCAGGCGTTGCGCAGGAGATCATCCGCATCTGGCTCGAAACGCCGTTCTCGAACAGCGAGCGCCATGTGGGCCGCCTGAACAAAGTGAAGGCGATCGAGGACAAGTACGCGCATGCGTCTAAAACGGAATAAGGAGCGGATCCACAAGTGAGCGATAGAGGAGCGGCAATGGAATTGTCGCGGCTGTCCCGCGATGTGGAGACCGTGGTCCGCGAGCTCGCGGACGTCTCGGGCCTCCGCGCGGGTCAGCTGCTGGTCATCGGCGTATCGACGAGCGAAGTGCTGGGGCAGAGAATTGGGACCTCCGGCACGATGGAGACGGCGGAAGCGATTTATGCCGGCGTTGAAGCCGTGCGGCGCGAACTTGCGTTCTACCCCGTATTTCAGTGCTGCGAGCATTTGAACCGGGCACTCGTCATGGAAAGGGATGCCGCGGAGCGTTACGGGCTGGAGCTTGTCTCCGCTGTTCCCGTGCGCAGGGCGGGCGGCTCGATGGCAGCTTACGCATTCAATCATTTGCAGGACGCATGCCTGACTGAGACGGTACAGGCGCATGCGGGAATTGACATCGGCGACACGTTTATCGGTATGCATTTGAAGCGCGTGGCCGTTCCGGTCCGTCCTTCCATTCGTTCCATCGGCGAGGCGCATCTGACGATGGCGTACGCCCGTCCTAAGCTGATCGGCGGAGAACGTGCGGTTTACGCGCGACAAACGGAGCAAGAAGCCGTCACAGGCTCCTGCGATTAAATCCACTACGTTAATTATTTTAAGGAGGATATACGAACATGGAAAACCTACGTAAGCAAGATCCGGAAATCTTGAAAGCACTTGGCCTTGAGCTGCAGCGCCAACGCGACAACATCGAGCTGATTGCATCCGAGAACATCGTATCCGAGGCTGTACTTGAAGCAATGGGTTCGGTACTGACGAACAAATACGCGGAAGGCTACCCGGGCAAACGTTACTATGGCGGCTGCGAGCATGTCGACATCGCTGAAGATATCGCGCGCAATCGTGCGAAAGAACTATTCGGTGCCGAGCACGCGAACGTTCAGCCCCACTCCGGTGCACAAGCGAACATGGCTGTATACTTGGCAGCATTGAACCCTGGCGATACCGTTCTGGGCATGAACCTCGCGCACGGCGGTCACTTGACGCACGGCAGCCCGGTTAACGCTTCCGGTATTCTATATAACTTCGTTTCTTACGGCGTAAACGAAAACACGTTCACGATCGATTATGAAGAAGTGCGCAAGCTGGCGTTCAAACACCGTCCGCGCATGATCGTCGCAGGCGCGTCGGCTTACCCGCGCATCATCGATTTCGAAGCGCTCGGTAAAATCGCTGACGACGTAGGCGCGCTGTTCTTCGTCGATATGGCGCATATCGCAGGTTTGGTTGCTGCAGGTCTTCACCCAAGCCCAGTGCCTCACGCGCACTTCGTTACGACGACAACGCACAAGACGCTTCGCGGACCTCGCGGCGGTATGATCCTGTGCCGCAAAGCATGGGCAGCGGCGATCGACAAAGCCGTATTCCCGGGCTCCCAAGGCGGTCCGTTAATGCACATCATCGCGGCCAAAGCCGTTGCATTCGGCGAAGCGCTGCAGCCTTCTTTCAAAACATACGGCAAGAACGTCGTGGACAACGCCAAAGCGCTTGCTGACGCCCTGATTGCCAAAGGCATCAACATCGTCTCCGGCGGCACGGACAACCATCTCATGCTGATCGATCTTCGCAACCTGAACATCACAGGCAAAGACGCGGAGCATGTGCTGGATTCCGTTCAAATCACGGTCAACAAGAACGCGATTCCGTTTGACCCAACAAGCCCGTTCATTACAAGCGGTATCCGCATCGGTACGCCTGCGGCGACTTCGCGCGGCTTGGGCGTGGAAGCGATGGCGACCATTGCGGAAGTTATCGCCATGACGCTTAAGAATCCGAAGGACGAAGCGGTGCTTGAGAAAGCGCGCGGCATGGTCAGCGATCTCGTATCACAGTATCCGCTGTATCCGGGCATGACGTATTAATCATCGGTTCCCCGTTCATCAAACTGCCTGCATCCGTCTGACGACGGTGCAGGCAGTTTTTTTCTGTCCGAAAATCAGATCATTTTCGACAAATCTCGATATAATTATCAACCTTATTGTGGTAAATTTAAGACACTATCAACATAAATGAGGGATATGAATTGGACCACATGCACGGTTCGTACGATTCCGTATTGGTAATTTTCTCTTATCTTGTAGCCGTCGTCGCCTCCTATACCGTTCTCGATTTGGCGGGGAGAATCAGCACCTCCAGGGGAAGGAATCGCTGGCTGTGGCTCTTGTTCGGCGCGGTTGCCATGGGCATGGGCATTTGGTCGATGCATTTTGTCGGAATGCTGGCGCTGTCGTTCACTGTTCCAGTCGCCTATAATCTATGGCTTGTATTCATATCGGTGCTGGTGGCAATAGCCGCATCGTTCGCTGCGCTGCATATTGTCGGCGGCAGCCGGTTCGGTCTTCGCCAGCTCCTCTCCGGTGGGTTTCTGCTCGCGGCCGGTATCTCGGCGATGCATTATATCGGGATGGCGGCGATGCAGGTCGATATCACCTATGATCCGTTATATTTTGCGCTATCCATCGTGATCGCGATTGCCGCCTCCAACGCAGCGCTTTGGCTGTCGTTCTACTTCCGTAAGGAAGGCGGCATAGGAGACGTCTGGAAGAAAATTGGAAGCGGTTTAATTATGGGAGCCGCCGTCGTCGGTATGCATTATACGGGGATGCTGGCCGCCAGCTTTCATATGGGAACCAAGATGGGTATGGCCTCCGGTCAAATGCTGGAGCAGAAATGGCTGGCGTATTTCATCTCGGGCGGCACCTTGTTCACGCTTGGCATGTCGCTGCTTGGGATCTACATCTCCAATCGCTTCTCGTATAAAGACAATGAGATTCAGGAGAAGAGCAATGAGATTTACATGATCAACCTAGAATTAAGGCAGCTGAACGATAACCTCGAGGAGCTTGTTACGGAGCGCACCGCACAGCTGGAGAGGGCGCATGACGAAGCGATCGAAGCCAATCGGGTCAAGAGCCAGTTTCTGGCCAACATGAGCCACGAGCTGCGTACGCCGCTTAACGCCATCATCGGCTACAGCGAAATGCTCAAGGAAGAGGCGGAGGACCTCGGGGAAGTGACCTTCGTCGAGGATCTTGGCAAAATCAGCAAAGCCGGCAATCATCTGCTTGCACTAATTAATGATATCCTGGATATTTCGAAAGTCGAAGCCGGCAAGATGGAGATGTACTACGAAACCTGCGACCTGGAGGAAATGGTGCAGGATGTACTTACGACCGTCCAGCCGCTGATCGTAAGCAACGGCAACCGCCTCGAGACAAGCGCCGTACAAGGCGAGATTACGACGGATATGACGAAGCTTCGGCAAATTCTGATCAATCTGATCAGCAACGCGGGCAAGTTCACCAAGGAAGGCACGATCAGCCTGGACGTCTTCCGCGAGTCCCGCGCCAGTCAAGAGGGCTATGCCTTCCGCATTAAGGATACTGGAATCGGCATGACGACCGAACAGGTGGAGAAGCTGTTCCAGCCGTTTACGCAGGCAGATTCCTCGACCACCCGCAAATACGGCGGAACCGGTCTTGGACTTGCCATCAGCCAGAGCTTTAGCAGCCTGATGGGCGGCAGCATATCGGTCGAAAGCGAGATGGGGGCCGGAAGTGCGTTCACCTGCTGGCTGCCTGTGTCGCCATCCAGCTCGGAGACCATCTCGCCGCAGGCGGTTGAATACGAGGCGGTAGAAATGAATCATGCCAGCATTCTTCTGATTGACGACGAGCCCTACAACCAGCAGCTCATGCGGCGGTATTTCGCCAAAGAAGGCTGGACGATGGCCTTTGCCGAGAGCGGCGAGGAGGGCCTCCGCCTGTCGAAGAAGCTACGCCCGAAGGTGATCTGCCTGGACATTCTAATGCCCGGAATGGACGGGTGGAGCGTATTGTCGGCACTGAAGAACGACCCGGAGCTGCGCGATATTCCCGTCGTCATCTGGTCGATGACCAATGACAAGCAGCTTGCCTTTACGCTGGGCGCTTCGGAGTTTCTGACGAAGCCGGTGCAGCGGGACCAGTTGATCGATGTGCTGGACAAGTACGTCTCGAACCGCAGCGACCGTTCTATTCTTGTTATCGAAGACGACGCTACGACGAGCGAGCTGATGACCAAGCTGCTGCAGAAAGAAGGCTACACGGTCATGCAGGCCGGGAACGGCCGGATTGCCCTCGAGGGCATGGCCCAGGATGTGCCTGCGATGATTCTGCTGGATCTCATGATGCCGGAGATGGACGGCTTTCAATTCGTCGCCGAGCTGCGCAAACAGGAGAGCTACAAGGATGTACCGATCGTCGTTATCACGGCGAAGTCAATCACTTCGGAAGATCGGCTGAGGCTGCACGGCTTTGTTAAGAGCGTCGTTCAAAAAGGCTCCTTTAACCACAAATCGCTCATTGCGGAAATTGGCCAATTCATCGCCGCCGCCCAAGAGAAGCAGGAGTGAGGCCCGAATCATTCAGCGGGTGCGGCGCGACTGATTCCTACAAGAAGAGAAGAGGAGGCTTGACCCGATGAACACTATACTGTTGGTCGAAGACAATGAAATGAACCGCGATATGCTGTCTAGGAGACTGACGCGCAAAGGATTTGTCGTCATGACGGCCGAGGACGGCAAGCAAGGCGTCGAAATGGCGGTTAAGGAACGGCCGGATCTCGTCTTGATGGATATGAGCTTGCCCGTTCTGGACGGATGGGGAGCCTCCCGGCTGCTCAAGGGCACGCCGGAAACAAAGGAAATCCCCATCATCGCTTTGACGGCTCATGCCATGACTGGAGATAAGGAGAAGGCCTACGATGCGGGATGCGATGATTTCGACACCAAGCCCATTGATTTGGAGCGGCTGCTCGGCAAGATACAAGTCTGGCTGGAGAAGCGCTGAATAGAAGAAAAGCCGTGAATGGATGCAGGATTAAGCAGGATTGAAGCGTTATGGAGTCAAAGTTACCTTACAGACAGAATGCGATGGCTATAATAGATGAGGTGAACCCAATGGATGCTTTTGATCCGAAGCTCGCAAACGTACTGATCGTGGACGATCAGGAATACAATATCAGTCTCTTGGAGCGCATCTTGAAACGCGCGGGCTTCCGGCATATCCACAGCACGATGGATCCGCATGAAATCCAGCAGCTGCTCTCGACGATCGCTCCGGATATCGTGCTGCTGGATTTACATATGCCGGGAATGGACGGCTTGGAGGCATTGAAGCTCATTCGCGAGCAGATGGGGGAGGAGCAGTATCTGCCTGTTCTGATGCTGACGGCGGATATTACGCCTGAAGCCAAGCAGCATGGACTGCAGGCGGGCGTTAACGATTTCTTGACGAAGCCGTACGATCGGACGGAAGTCGTGCTTCGTATGAACAATTTACTGCGAACGCGGCATCTGCACCTGCAGCTGCAGCAGCACAACAACATGCTGGAAGCGCGCGTGCGCGAGCGCACGGAAGAGCTGGAGCAGGCGAAGCTCGAGATTCTTCAGCTGCTCGGGCGGGCCGCGGAGTACCGCGATGATATGACGGGACAGCATACGCAGCGTGTAGGCAAGCTGTCGGGTCTGATCGCGGCCCGTCTCGGGTTTTCCGACCATAGAATTCAATTGATCGAGATGGCGGCGCCCCTTCACGACATCGGCAAAATCGGCATCTCCGACGAAATCTTGCTCAAGCCGGGCCGGTTCGAGCCGGAGGAGTTCGAATACATGAAGACCCACACCAAGATCGGTGCGAGCATCTTGGAGGGCAGCGCGTTTGCGGTATTGAAGCTCGCCGGCATCATTGCGGAATCCCATCACGAGAAGTGGGACGGTTCCGGCTACCCGCGGGGGCTGAAGGCCGAGGAAATTCCAATCGAGGCGCGGATTGTGGCGCTTGCCGATTTCTTTGACGCGCTGACGCATGAGCGGCCGTACAAGAAGGCCTGGTCACCTGACGAAGCGATCAGCGAGGTACAGAGGCAGCGGGGCATTCATTTTGATCCGAAGCTCGTAGATGTGATGCTGCAATTATTCCACCTTAACGAAATTCCTCTGAGGGACGAAGAAGCTTCTTAACCGAGGCGCGGCAAGCGGTGTCCTGGTGCTCGTTCGTACTGGAAGAGCGCATTCGGACGGCATTCGAAGATGCAAGAAATCGATGCTTTCGGGCATACTTTGCGTAGGTTTTTTGTTTTCATGTGCATGAGGTGCACATTGGGCCGCCGGATGCTATAATAGTCAGTTGAAGAAGCTCTCCAGGAGGATGAATTATATAATGGGCACTCTTACAATTTGCGACCATCCGCTCATCCAGCATAAGCTGACGTTTATTCGCAACAAGGATACCAAAACAAAAGATTTCCGCGAGCTCGTCGATGAAATCGCGACCATGATGGCGTATGAAATCACGAGGGATTTGCCGCTTGAGACGATTTCGGTAACGACACCGATCGTTGAAGCGTCGAGCAATGTCATCTCGGGCCGCATGCTGGGCGTCATACCGATTCTGCGCGCAGGCCTTGGCATGGTTGAAGGGATGCTGAAGCTGATTCCGGCTGCGAAAGTCGGTCATATCGGCTTGTTCCGCGACCCGCAGACGCTGCAGCCTGTCGAGTATTACGTGAATTTGCCTTCCGACGCGACCGAGCGCATGCTCATCGTTGTCGATCCCATGCTGGCAACCGGCGGTTCCGCCATTGCGGCTATTGCGGCGCTCAAGTCGCGCGGCTGCGCTCAAATCAAGCTGATGTGCCTCATCGCGGCGCCGGAAGGCGTGGAAGCCGTTCAGCAAGCACATCCCGACGTGGACATTTATTTGGCTGCGATGGACAGTCACCTCAATGATCACGGCTACATCGTACCGGGTCTCGGCGATGCCGGCGACCGCATGTTCGGAACCAAATAATAGGAGTGAGCCCATTGGCTAAATTGAAAGTAATGACGATTTTCGGCACGAGGCCGGAAGCGGTGAAGATGGCTCCGCTCGTGCTCGAGCTGCAAAAGCATCCCGACGAGATCGAATCCGTTGTTTGCGTAACGGCTCAGCATCGCCAAATGCTGGACCAAGTTCTCGATTTCTTCAAAATCACGCCCGATTACGATCTGAACGTCATGAAGGACCGTCAAACGCTGACGGAAACGACCGTTCGCGTGCTGGAAGGGCTGGAGCCGGTGCTTCGCGAATCCAAGCCGGATATCGTGCTCGTTCACGGCGATACGCAGACGACGTTCCTTGCGAGCTACGCGTCCTTCGTGCAGCAAATTCAAGTGGGCCACGTCGAGGCCGGACTCCGCACCTGGAACAAAATGTCCCCGTACCCGGAGGAAATGAACCGTCAGCTGGCAGGCGTGCTGTCTGACGTTCACTTTGCCCCGACGGATAAATCAGCGGATAATCTGCGCAAGGAGAACAAACCGGAATCGGCTATCTACATTACCGGCAACACGGCGACCGACGTGTTTCAGTATACGGTCGACTCTTCCTTCACTCACCCCGTCATCGAGTGGGCTGCGGGCAAACGGATGATTCTCATGACGGCACACCGCCGCGAAGCATTGGGCGAGCCGCATCGCAATATTTTCCGCGCTGTCAAACGAATTGCGGACGAATTCGAGGATGTGGTCATCGTCTATGCCGTGCATCCTAACCCGGCGGTGCGCGAGCCGGCGAACGAAATTCTCGGCAATCACCCGCGCATTAAGCTGATTGAACCGCTTGATGTCTTCGAGATGCATAACTTCTTCCCCCATACGTATATGATCATGACCGATTCTGGGGGTATCCAGGAAGAAGCGCCGTCGTTCGGTTTGCCGACGCTTGTGCTTCGCGATACGACCGAGCGCCCAGAGGGCATTGAAGCGGGAACGCTGGAGCTAGTCGGCACGGATGAAGCCGTCGTATACGACAGGGCGCACGCTTTGCTGTCGGACCCGCAGCTGTATGCGCGGATGAGTCAAGCCGCCAATCCTTATGGCGATGGTCAAGCCTCGGTACGAATCGTCCAGGCGATCCTGCATCATTTTGGAAGACGCGCCGAGCGCCCTATTTCGTTCACACAACGTTCATAGGTTGCCCCAATAGACTGGTATCACTGAGAAGGCTACAGCATACAGTGCTACTGTACGGTTGTAGACCTCGAAAAACCTAGGTAAATCAAGGGTTTTGGGCCATCTGTTCACTAAATGTTTGAATTTATATCAATTGACAAATAGGAACCAGCTTGGCTAAAATAAATAAGAGTTTTGGAGTGATTCGTGATGAATTCATCCCATAACGACAACAATCGCAATACGGGGAACGACAGCCTTGGCGACAATCCTTGGCGGGCCATGGGCCTTATCGGCTCCGTCGGCGGTACAATCGGCGTATGTCTCGGTCTGGGCTACTGGATCGGCTCGAAGATTGACCGTGCGCAAGGTACTGAGTATGGTGCTATCATTGGCATGGCCGCAGGCTTTATCATCGCGGCAGTCATTGCCATACTACTGATTCGAACGTTTACAGGGGGCAAAACAAAAGCATGAAAGATTTGCCGAGCCACCTTCGAACGGTTAAGCGTATTACGTTCTTTTTTTTGTCCGCATGTTTTGTTGGATGGGCCCTTCTTCCGGAGTACAAACCGCTTTTTGGCGGATTGATTCTCGGCGCTGCGGCAAGTCTTGTAAACGCCTTCCATCTTTCATGGAAAGTACAACGAATCGGTGCGAAAGCTGCTGCTGCGCAGAGCTCCAAGCGAAACAATCTTGGATTTCTGACGCGCGCATGTATCGCGCTGCTCGCGGTAGTGATTGCTACCGAGTATCTTTCTTACAATCTCTACGGCGCGGTCGCAGGATTATTTGTTGCTCAATTGGCAACACTCATACTGGGATTTCGTTCCATGAGTAGATCGGCAGCAAGGCATTCTTCCGATGAAAGGGGTGAAAACAACTAAATGGAGCATATTTTTCCTGAAGTGCATCTGGGCGGCATTCGCTTTGACCTGGCTGCAATTTTCATGATTGTTGTCACCAGCATTATCGTACTGATTCTTGCAAGATTGGCAGTGCGGGGTGCGTCGGTAACGAACCCGACCAAAATGCAAAACTTTTTGGAGTGGGTCATTGAATTCGTTATCAATATCATCGGCACGACGATGGATCTCAAGAAAGGTCGTCCTTACTTGACGCTCGGCATCGCGCTGATCATGTACCTGTTCGTAGCCAACTTGCTGGGCTTGCCTTTCGGTATCGTAACGGAAGCGCATCACGGCGCTACATTCTGGGGCATGGAACTTGATTTGGGCGGTAAGGATGAAGCACACATCTCCTGGTGGAAATCACCTACGGCGGATGTCGCTGTGTCCGGTGCGCTCATGGCAATCGTTATCGTTCTGACGCATATTGAGGGCTTGCGTCGCAACCGCAAACATTACCTCAAACACTATTTCGAACCATACATTGCATTCTTCCCGCTGAATTTGATCAAAGAGGTCGCGAAGCCATTGTCCCTCTCTCTTCGTCTCTATGGTAACATTTTCGCAGGCGAGGTCATGATCTCTGTTATCATGGGCATGGGTTGGTTTGGTATTCCAGCTCTGATCGTATGGCAAGGCTTTAGTATTTTCGTAGGCGCTATTCAATCCTTCGTATTCGTTATGCTAACCATGGTGTACATGTCGCAGGCTATCGTCCACGAAGAACATTAACACAGTAACAAACCTGCTAATCAGTAGGAAAAAATAAACTATTTTCTAACATTTAAGGAGGATTTCTCTAATGGGAGCTTTAGCATTAGTTGCAGCAGCAATTGTATTTGGTCTTGGAGCACTAGGTGCAGGTATTGGTAACGGTTTGATCGTAGGTCGTACAGTTGAAGGTATCTCCCGTCAACCAGAACTTCGCGGTACGCTTCAAACGACAATGTTCATCGGTGTAGCGCTTGTAGAGGCATTGCCAGTTATTTCCCTCGTTCTTGCGTTCATCTTCCTTGCAAAAGCCTAAGCATATTATCGCAATGCGGCGGGGAGTGCCATATGCCTCCGCGCCTTCCTTTTGCCTGTTTCCCCTATCGGAGATCGGCTAATCCATGGAAAGGAGTGACGTACGTTGGATATCGTATGGTCCAATTTTTTCATCCAACTGATTTCTTTCGGCATTCTGTACTGGTTGCTTAGCCGTTACGCTTTCGGCCCGCTCTTCTCCATCATGGAGCAGCGTAAGCAGTTCGTAAAAGAACAGCTTGAGAACGCGGAGAACAGCCGCAAACAAGCGGAGCAGCAGTACGAAGAGCAGAAACAAACGTTGCAACAAGCGCGCAAAGACGCGTATGACATTATCGAGCAGGCGAAACAAACGAGCTCGAAGCAAGCGGACGAAATCGTACAAACTGCTAAATCCGAGGCCAGCCGTCTGAAAGACGACGCAGTCAAGGATATCGAGAGCGAGAAAAACAAAGCAATTGCCGCACTTCGCGGTCAAGTCAGCGGCATGTCCGTCATGATTGCTTCCAAAATTATCGAGAAACAAATCGATGATCAATCGCAGGAGCAGCTCGTTAACCAATACTTGAATGAGGTTGGAAGCAAATGAGCCGCGAGAGCGTCGTAGCTAAACGCTACGCTAAAGCGCTGTTCGAACTGGCACAAAGCAATAATGCGGTCGCTGATGTTGAGAAACAGCTCAAGATCGTCGTTGACGCTTTGTCCGGGGATGCACAAATCCGTAAGTTCCTGGAACTGCCAAACGTCGAGGTCAGCAAGAAGATCGCCATTATTAAAGGTGCTCTATCCGACAAAGTGTCCGTTATGGTTCTGAATACGGTGGAACTTCTTATCGTTCGCGGCCGTCAAGGCGCGCTCGAGGATGTGTATGAAGCTTATACGAAAGTAGCGGGGGATGCGCTGGGTCAGGCACACGCTACCATATATACAGCCAAATCGTTGTCCGCGGAAGAGCTGTCCAAAGTGGCAGCGCAATTCGGCACGATGGTCGGCAAACGCATTATCGCGAAACAAATCGTTGAACCAGCTCTGCTCGGCGGCGTACAAGTGCGTATCGGCGATCGTCTCTATGACGGCAGCCTCTCCGGCAAGCTTGCTCGATTGGAACAAGCATTGAAAACTCAAGCATTGTAGATAGGGGTGAACGGAATTGAGTATCAGACCTGATGAAATCAGCACGCTGATTAAACAACAGATCGAACAATTTAAATCCGAAATTCAAGTCGTAGATGTCGGTACGGTCATCCAAGTCGGTGACGGTATCGCACGTGTACACGGGCTCGAGAACGCAATGGCAGGCGAACTGCTTGAATTCTCGAACGGCGTTATGGGCATGGCCCTTAACCTTGAAGAAAGCAATGTCGGTGTCGTTATCATGGGACCTTATACAGGTATCCGTGAAGGCGACCAAGTAAAAAGAACCGGACGTATCATGGAAGTTCCAGTCGGTGAAGCGCTGCTTGGCCGCGTTGTTAACGCACTGGGCCAACCGGTTGACGGCAACGGTCCGATCAACACAACTGAAGCACGTCCAATCGAATCACCGGCACCGGGCGTTATGGCTCGTAAATCGGTATTCGAACCTATGCAAACAGGTATCAAAGCAATCGATGCGATGATTCCTGTCGGCCGCGGTCAACGTGAGTTGATCATCGGCGACCGTCAAACAGGTAAAACGCAAATCGCGATCGACACGATCGTCAACCAAAAAGGCAACGGCGTTATCTGTATCTACGTTGCTATCGGTCAAAAGCAATCCACAGTTCGTACGGTTGTTGAATCCCTTCGCCAACAAGGCGCTTTGGAATACACAATCGTCGTAACGGCGAGCGCTTCCGAGCCGTCCCCGCTGCTTTACATCGCACCTTACACAGGCTGCTCGATGGGCGAGTACTTCATGTACAACGGCAAACACGTTCTTGTTATCTATGATGATCTTTCCAAACAAGCGGCAGCATACCGTGAGCTTTCCTTGCTGCTCCGCCGTCCTCCGGGTCGGGAAGCTTATCCGGGCGACGTTTTCTACCTGCATTCCCGTTTGCTTGAGCGCGCAGCGAAGCTGAACGATGAGCTTGGCGGCGGTTCCTTGACTGCTCTGCCGTTCATCGAGACGCAAGCCGGCGATATCTCGGCTTACATCCCAACGAACGTAATTTCTATTACGGACGGTCAAATCTTCCTTGAGTCCGATCTGTTCTACTCCGGTCAGCGTCCAGCGGTTAACGTTGGTAACTCTGTATCCCGTGTAGGTTCCTCGGCTCAAATCAAAGCTATGAAAAAAGTTGCGGGTACACTGAAGACTGACCTTGCCCAATATCGTGAATTGGCAGCATTTGCAGCATTCGGATCCGATCTTGATAAAGTAACGCAGTCCCGTCTGAACCGCGGTGAGCGTACTCTGGAAATCTTGAAGCAGGGCGTTAACCAGCCGCTGCCGGTAGAGCGCCAGGTCGTTTCCCTTTATACGGTAACGCGCGGACACGTTGATGATATTCCTGTACAAGATGTACGTCGTTTCGAAGCAGGACTCCTTGCCTTCGTGGATGCCAATAAGCCTGAGATTTACGCTTCCATCCGCGATACGAAAGATTTGACTTCTGACAATGAGAAAGTTCTTGTTGAAGCAATCAAATCGTTCAAAAACAGCTTTGCTGTTTCGGTATAAACCATTTCTTCAACCTTCGAACCGCATGCAGTGCGCTGCGCGCGGTTCGAGAAATAGCGTGGAATAGAACTGGCCAAGGGTGTCGCTTGCGACACCAAGTGGTCGGTAATAAGGTGGTGACAACGAATGGCTAAAGGTATGCGCGAAATTAAACGCTCGATCAAGAGCAAGCAGAATACGAAACAGATTACGAAGGCTATGGAGATGGTTGCATCCGCTAAGCTCAAAAGAGCACAAGACGCGGCTGTAGCATCCCGTCCCTATACCGACAAGATCAAAGAAGTCGTAGCGAGCATTGCTTCGGGCGGAGGCGCGATTAAGCATCCGATGCTGCAAAGCCGCGAAATTAAGCGTACGGCCTATCTGGTCGTGACTTCAGATCGTGGTTTGGCAGGCGGTTATAATGCGAACGTGCTGCGTAAAGTGTGGGTGACGCTTCAAGAGAAGCATAAGTCTCCTGCGGAATACGATGTTTTTGTTATCGGACGCAAAGGCCGCGACTACTTCAAGCGCAGAGGGATCACCTTGGCGGACGAAGTAACCGGATTGTCCGACTCGCCGAAATTTGCCGATATCAAATCGCTTGCGGCAGCAGCTGTCAAAGGATTTGAAGCAGGCAAATACGATGAGTTGAACCTCGTATACAACCAATTCTATAATGCAATTACCCAGGTTCCTGTCATTAAGCAGCTGCTTCCACTGGATCAGTCGCAATTTACAGGCGCGAAGGCAAGCTATGAATACGAGCCGTCACCTGAGAAGGTGCTCGACGTTCTACTTCCCAAATACGCGGAGACGGTTATTTACAGCGCGGTATTGGAAGGTAAAGCGAGTGAGTTCGGCGCTCGTATGACTGCGATGGGCAATGCAACGAAGAACGCGACGAAGATGATCGCTGGCTTGACGTTGACGTACAACCGTGCGCGGCAAGCGGCAATCACGCAAGAAATCGCAGAGATCGTCGGCGGAGCAAACGCGCAGGCATAAGGGGTATAACAAACAAGTGTCCGGAGTAATCTTGCTCCGGACCGCTTAAATAAATGCTTCCGGAGAAGTTCTTCTCCGGAAAACTAAGTATCGCTTCCGGGGTCAGCTTTCCTCCGGAAAGCTTACAAGTCTACGCTTCCGGAGTCACCTTTCCTCTGGAAAGCTTTTAGGAGGTACATGAATGAGCAAGGGGCGTGTAGTCCAGGTAACAGGACCCGTCGTTGACATTGCGTTCGACAACGGACATTTGCCTGAGATTCTTAATGCGATAAAAATCGAGAAAAAAGCTCAAAACGCGGGCGAGCGCGATATCAACCTTACGGTTGAAGTAGCAACTCACCTCGGCGACAACTTGGTTCGCTGCGTTGCGATGTCTTCCACTGACGGTCTCGTCAGAGGAACAGATGCTGTAGATACGGGCAAGCCGATCACTGTACCTGTAGGACCGGCAACACTGGGCCGTGTATTTAACGTATTGGGCGATCCAATCGACAACAATGGTGATGTTGACCGCACGATCGCTAACCCGATCCACCGTCAAGCACCGGCGTTCGACGAATTGTCGACTTCCCAAGAAATCCTGGAAACAGGGATTAAAGTTATCGACCTTATGGCTCCTTACTCCAAAGGCGGTAAAATCGGTCTCTTCGGCGGTGCGGGCGTAGGTAAAACCGTAACGATGCAAGAGCTTATCCACAACATCGCACAAGAGCACGGCGGTATCTCCGTATTTGCCGGCGTTGGTGAGCGTACTCGTGAAGGTAATGACCTTTACCACGAGATGAGCGATTCCGGCGTTATTGCAAAAACGGCGATGGTATTCGGTCAAATGAACGAGCCTCCAGGTGCGCGTCTTCGCGTAGCTTTGACAGGCCTCACAATGGCTGAGTATTTCCGTGATGAAGAAGGAAGAGACGTTCTTCTGTTCGTCGATAACATCTTCCGTTTCACACAAGCTGGTTCTGAAGTATCCGCTTTGCTCGGCCGTATGCCATCCGCAGTAGGTTACCAGCCAACGCTGGCAACTGAAATGGGTCAACTGCAAGAGCGTATCACTTCGACGAAAAAAGGTTCCGTTACTTCCATTCAAGCCATCTACGTTCCTGCCGATGACTATACGGATCCGGCTCCTGCAACGGCGTTTGCCCACTTGGATGCAACGACTAACCTTGAGCGTAACATCGCAGCAATGGGTATTTTCCCGGCTGTAGATCCGCTCGCTTCGTCTTCCCGTATTCTGACGCCTGAAATTCTTGGCGAAGAGCACTACCAAGTTGCTCAAAGCGTTAAGAAACTTCTTCAGCGTTATAAAGAGCTTTTGGATATCATCGCGATCCTCGGTATGGACGAGTTGTCTGAAGATGACAAACTCATCGTAATCCGTGCTCGTCGTATTCAATTGTTCTTGTCGCAGCCGCTTCACGTTGCCGAAGCGTTCAATGGTATGCCAGGTCTGTACGTACCGGTTAAAGAAACGGTACGCAGCTTTAAGGAAATTCTTGAAGGTAAGCACGATGACCTTCCTGAACCGGCATTCCACAACGTCGGAACAATTGAAGATGCAGTTGCGAAAGCGAAGAAACTCGCGCAAGAGGTTTAATTCGCGGATGCATATGAAGTTGCGCTTTCGTTTGCTAAGCGCATTGGGAGGGTAAGATCATGAGCTCCTTTTTATTGGAAATCGTAACGCCTGAGCGTAAGGTTTATGCTGAGGATGTAAATATGATTGTCGTCAAAGGTTCTGAAGGAGAGATGGGCATTCTGCCCAATCATATTCCAATGGTCACGCCTTTGAAGATTGCTCCCGTTTCGATTAAGAAAGGGAACGCGCAAGAAACCATCGCCGTAGGCGGAGGATTTCTTGAAATTCGTAAGGATAAAGTGGTTATCCTTGCGGAGAGCGCTGAACTGCCTGGCGATATCGACATCGCTCGCGCAGAATCAGCGAAACAGCGTGCAGAGCAGCGCTTGAGCGGCAAGAAGGACGATTACGATCAACTGCGCGCAGAGCTTGCGCTGCAGCGTGCATTGAATCGTCTTGCTGTGAAACAGGGCTAATCAGCGTTTGAACAAAAAGACCGATTTTCTGTAGATAACCATCTGCAGAGGTCGGTCTTTTTTTTGTTATTCACAAAATAGCAAAGGAGAAACCGGGTTTATCACCAGTCGATTGTGGATAATGTGGGTATTTTGTGTATAACATTGTGGATAAACTAATTCTTCTGTGCTATGAATGGGGATATCTGCGTAAGATCGAAAAAGGTTTGACGCGCGTAGTTTCGACGACTATACTCAATGATAATGGTTCTCATTATTTCAACATAATGAGGTGAACGGC
The DNA here is from genome assembly GCF_019431355.1 of Paenibacillus sp. R14(2021). NCBI lineage: Bacteria > Bacillati > Bacillota > Bacilli > Caryophanales > Paenibacillaceae > Paenibacillus > Paenibacillus sp. R14(2021). The sequence continues at coordinate 3,705,104 of NZ_CP080269.1, read as the reverse complement.
AGGACAGCGATATGCGAAAAATAGGAGTAACTCTGGGCGGGCTTGTTCTGGCTGCCCTCTTTGTCTGGTTTACGGTGCGCTGGTTCCATGGCAAGCTGATCGGGGAAGCGGCCATGCAGCTGCTGCATGCGCCTGTTAGCTTAATGTTGATGACAATAGGATATGGGTTATCATTTTGGTTGAAAGCCTTGTCGTGGCGGCTTTATGCAGGACGAGAGAAGCAGGATCCGCTATCGCGTTATATCCATCCCTTATTCGTAAGTCTGCTCATCAATCATCTGCTTCCGGTGAAAGCAGGCGATTTGGCGCGAACAGGATTAGTGGTACGTAGTACCTCTATGCGCTGGGATGATGCGCTCCATTCCGTTGCGGCGATGCGTGTGCTCGATATGGCTTCGCTGCTGCTGATCGGTTCTGCAGGGGCTTTCGTGTTAGGCATCGAAGCCTCGCCCTGGTATTTGGCCCTGCTAGCGGCTGGTGTTTTGGTTGCAGCGCTTGGATGGCTGGGATTGGAGCAGCTTCGAAAGCAGCAAGCAGCAGGGGCGAAGAACCGCGGAGCACTTGGCTTCGTGCTGCATCATTATGAGCATCTTCGGCTTACGCTGGCTTCGGGCAAAGGAACAATTGCAGCGCTACTTACGCTGGCTTGCTGGCTGCTGGAAGGCTCGGTCGTCTATGGCGTAACCCGTGCGCTCGGTATGCCGATTAACCCGCTCGAGGCGATTTGGGTGACTGGGATGACGATTGCCGGACAGATCTTTCATATTACGCCCGGCGGCATCGGCACCTATGAAACAACGCTCACCGCCTCGCTTGGCATTCTGGGCGCTGCTGGAAGTACTGCCTATACGGCGGCCTTGCTCTCGCATGGTTTTAAATTCGTTTTTGCATATGTAACCGGGACGGTATCGATCGTGATGTCTGCCGTGACCTGGGCGGAGCTGCGAAGCTGGCTGCGGCTCGGCAAGAGAGAGGGGATCAGAAAATGAAGAAGGCGTCGGGGTTTGAGATCGTAGCGGCGCGCTGCTGGAATTTATTGAACGAGGGTAAACCGTTCACGCCTATTTTTACGATAGGGGTGTATGTACTTTACCATATGAACGCTTGGGGAGACGGGAGCTTCTGGGCGCAATTCGGATTAGGACTGCTGGCGGCACTGCCGCTGTTCGCACTCTATTTCTATTATGATTTCCCCCTGTTTCTGCGAAACTATTTGTGGCTTCCGGTCGTGGCAGCATTGGTGCTATGGCGGGATACGCCGCTTGATTTGGGGCTGTATGCGCTCGGGATCGGACTCTTCCTGTTCTTTACGATCTACTTCTGGGGAACCTTCTATTACCATCTTCGAATCGGTACCTCCTGGTGGAATTTCAAACGGTTCTGGAAGCTGGTGCTGAAGAACAGCGATTCCACGAGCGGCAATGCACAGGAGCAGCTGCCGAAGTTTCTGCTGCTGTTGTTCGTCGTGGATACGGCGGGCTCCAAGTGGTCGGGAGCGAGCGCGGCCGCAAGCGATTTTGGCTGGGGCGTGTATGCATGGTTTCTAATCGGTACGGCGCTGTATGCTTACGTGCTGCATCGCAACTTATTCGACTGGAAACCGAAGGAGCTGCCAGGCTATACGGCTCCGCTTGAGCAGCCGTCAGCACCCTCGGAGGGTAAAGTATTCGTGCTGGTTATCGACGGCATGCGGAAGGACCGTTTCGAGGAGGCAAATGCGCCTTTCTTGAAGAAATGGCGGGCAGAGGGCACGGAATATACGCAGATGGAGACGCTGTATCCTGCACGGACGGTGGTTTGTTTCTCTTCGATGTTCACGGGAACGTATCCGAGGGAGCATGGTATTACGTCCAATATGGTGTGGAAGCTCGGCATCAAGGTCGAATCCATCTTCGATAGCCTGCGCAAAGTGGGCAAACGCGGTCGTTTGCTCGGCATCGCGCATCTCATTGATTCCATGGGGGACGACGTCGAGAGCGTCACGGCCGTCATGCATAACGATAAAGCAGATCGAAACATCATGGAGCGCGCAAAGCTGATTATGGCAGAACAGAATCCGGACCTGCTGGTCGTGCAGTTCATTGCGACAGACCAGACAGGACACAGCATGGGTGCATTATATGACGAGTATCGGCAAAAAATCGAAGAAGCCGATGCGTTGATTGCGGAGTTCGTGGGCTGGCTGACCGAGCGCGGCGACGCGAAGAACGCGACGTTCATCATCTGTGCGGATCATGGACAAGCCGACGGGATCGGCGGCCATGGGCATCTAGATGAAGGAGAGCGCTATGTGCCGTTCTTCATGTACGGCCCCAATGTACGTCAGGGCGTGAAGGTGGACGCAAAGCATTCGTTGGTATCGGTTGCACCGACGCTGAGTTATTTGCTTGGGGCGCCGCTGCCGAGTCACAGCCGAGGACCCGTTCTGGCGGATGCTTTTGCGAAAACGAAATAATCCTTTATGGTTTAGAAAGAAGTTGAAGCAGTATGAAAAAGAAGCTGGTTGTTTTCCTGCCTGCTCATAATGAGGAACTGAATATTAAACAGGTTATCGCGCGTATTCCCCGGGAAATGGGCGGGGGCTGGCAGGTTGAAGTGCTTGTCATTGATGACGGCTCTACGGATGCGACCGTAGAAGAAGCACGTGCCGCGGGTGCGGAACACATTGTTTCGTTCGCTGCCAATCGGGGTCTAGGCGCTGCCGTGCGAGAAGGACTTGCGGGCTGCGTGCGTCTTGGTGCCGATATCGGACTGATGATCGATGCGGATAATGAATACCCGGCAGAAGAAATCCCTAACGTGATTGCCCCGATTCGCGAAGGCCGGGCCGATTATACGATGGGCTCGCGGTTCAAAGGAACCATCAGCGGCATGAAGCTGCATCGCCGAATCGGGAACGTGTGCTTCACACTGCTGCAGGTCCTGCTGCTGCGGCGGATGATCTGGGACGGACAGTCGGGGATGCGCGGCTTCTCGAGGGAAGCGATGGAGCATGCGGAGATCATACACGACTACAACTATGCCCAGGTGCTGACGCTGAACCTGTTACGGCAAGGATTTGTCATGGAAGAAGTACCGATTACGTATCAAGTGCGGGTGTATGGACAATCGTTTATTAAATTTAGGAAGTATGTCGGCAGCGTGCTGCCTGCGATTTGGAAGGAAATGCGGCGGCCCATCAAGAGGCATAGCCGGTCGTTTCAGGCAGGGCAGACAGGCGGTATGCAGCTGGGTGCGAGCGGGGCGGGCAGACAGCCTGTGAAACCGGCTGGTTCCACGCATGCGGCTGAGGGACCGGCGCAACAAAGGAAGAACGCGTAGGCAGCCGGCAGAGATCTCGGCAATTCTTTAGTGGCCAGAATAAGCCAGAGCTGACGGAGTAGCTTTATGATGTCCATGCCGAGGTAACTTTGTAATTGAAACGGGCAAGTAAAAGGGAAGAAGTCAGCAACTAATGCAGGAGGCGAATAAGGTGCGGGATCGAAACAGGAGGAACCTTCGTAAGGAACGCGGCGCGAGCGGCGGAAGGACCGTCCTGACGATGGCCGCGCCTTTTGCCGTTGTGCTCGGTGTCCTGCTGTGGGCGGCTTTCAGCTGGCTGCATCGAAGCGAATTCGCGGGCAGCTGGGACGAAGTCGATTTCGTGCTGGCCTTGGATCGATTCGATCTGCTGGCCATGCAGCCGCATTTTCCCGGTTATCCGTATTTCGTAATAGGCGCTATGGCGGTGCATCGGTTCGTACGGGATCCCGTCCAAGCCTATGCTTCGCTTAATATTATACTGGGCTCCTTGTCCGCCATGCCGATCTGGCTGCTGGCAAGGAGACGATTGACGTCAGGCTGGTCGCTGCTTGTCGTTCTGCTTACGCTTACCGCTCCTTACTTATGGCTGCAGACGGTTCGGCCGATGAGCGAAGCAGCGGGTATTGCCCTGCTCTGGTGGTACTTATGGACTTGGATGCGAGCAATGGAGCAGCGGACCTGGGGGCGGATGATAGCTGCGATGTTCCTGTTTGGCCTGCTGATGGGCGTACGTCTCTCGTTCCTGCCCTTCGGGCTTGGACTTGCGTGGCTGCTTGGCGCATGCGCGATGGATTGGCAGGCGGCAGGAAAGCGACTGCTGCCGCGGATCGTGCTGTTTCTCGCCGCGGCAGGCGGCTGCCAGCTGCTCTGGCTGGCCGGTCTTGCGCTCAGCGAAGGCGGCGTGGTCGGTTTCGTGCAGCTCGGCATGGCGTTTACCGAGGGGCATTTCAGTCAATGGGGCGGCGGCGTAACCTCTGCCGGCGATCTGCCCTTCGCGGAGCGCGCCCTGCGATTCGCGGGCGATAACGTGCTGTGGACCGGGATGTTCGCCCGGTCGACAGCACTACTCGCTGCGGCGGCGGGGCTGCTCTTCGCCGCCGTGCTCTCCGCCGGGGCGGCGCCGCGCCAGCCCGGCGGCAGCGCGGGCACGGGCACGCGCCTCGCGGCCCGTGCGGCGGCGTGGCTTCGCCGCCCAGGGCTGCCGGGGGCGCTCGCCGCGCTTGCGGGCGCCTATGGCGCCTGGGCGCTGCTGGCGCAGAACATCGACAAGCCGCGCCATGCCACGCCGCTCATCGGCTTGGCATGGCTGCTGCTTGCGCTGCTCTGCGCGGCAGCGCCGCATGAACGCGCGGCTGCGCACGGCAGGCGCGCAATAACGCCGCGCGCCGCAGCAGTGCCTGCGGCGTCGGAGCATTCGCTCGCGCCGCCAGCCGGCGCTGCGCAGCTGCGGCGCACCGCGCGCATTCGCCGCGCGCTGCGCACGGCAGGCGCGCTCTGCGCGGCCTGCTGCCTTGCGCTGCAAGCCGCGCAGGGCAGCGAGCTGGTCGCGCGGCAGGCGGACGAGCTGCCTGCCGTCTACCAGCTCGAGCGCGGGCTGCGCCAGATGGCGGCGGATCAGCCGGCCCGCCGCCTGGTCGTATACACGTGGGAAGAGACACGTGTCCTCCAGTACCTTCATTCGCCGGTGACAAACCGGCAAATTGAAACCTACAGCTATTTCATGGCAGATGTGCAGGCAGATCCGCAGGCGACGATTTTGCTCACCGACCATGTGCTGAAGGGCTTTGAGGCGCAGGTCGGCTCCTTGCGGGATTGTGTCAAGCCGATTGCGGAATACCGCAGCGAGGCGCTCTTTGAACCGGTCTATAACGATATTACGCTCTACGAGTGGACCGGGAAAGCCAACAAGCTGATGATGAGTCAAACAGGCGTCTGTCTTCACCAAAACGAAAAATTAGCAGCAGGCACCGGCCATTCTTGAGAAGGCTTTCACGGCCGCGATTCAGCCAAATCCCCGAATTGGAAAATTTATAAATAAAACATATTGACGCATGTGTTGAAAATGATTATCATTATTGACGGGTCAGATTAGGGTCTGGGTTATGATGGCAAGCAACAATTACGACATACGAAGGGTGAATCAAGATCATGCGCATGATGATCATGAAGACCGCAATGCTCGCCGTTGCGATTTTCCTCGCTCTTTCACCGACGGGTGCATGGGCATATTCTTACGGCGATGCGAATACCGAGGATGTGGCGGAAACGTTCAAGCTCGTCGTTTCGTCGCTCAGCAAGTCGCCGGCCGATTGGAGCACCGCGGAGGCGGCGCACAAGGAAAGACGTGACGAAATCGCATCCCACTTCGGCAAATCGGTGGCAGCAACGCTGGACGCAGACATAAAGGACCGCAAAGTCGGCGAAACGATCGCCAACTATAAGGCGATTCTGGTCATGAATCTAGACCGCCGTTTCGACAATGCCATTCAAGGCATCGATGATTACACAAAAGCAAAGCTGCTCTTGGCGAAAGCGCGCGCAACCTTCGTTACCCTCTCGCCCTATGCTGAAGCCAAACTTTCGGGAGCGAAGATGGACAGTTTATCGGCAGATTTCGAAACAGCGCTTGATGCGATCGGCAATCCGGGATTGTTCGGCGTAGGCCAGAAGGACGCGGATTTGAACGCACTCAAAGCAGCGGTAAACCGCATCTACGGCGCCATTAAGCCGTTATTCCCGTACACGCCGTACAAAGCGCCTGCGAAGCCTGCTGCAGGCAACGGCACGAAGGATACAAGCACTGCCTCAGGAGGCAAAGGCGGAGCAGCAGGGGCGGCGGGCACGGGTACGACAACCAAGCCTGTTACAAGCACAGGCAGTGCCGGACAAAGCACGAAACCAGCTGCCGATCCGGCAAAGCAGCAGGCTGAGCCGGAGAAAACGGCTGTTCCAGCCGAAGATAAGCCTGTTGATGCGGCACCTGAAGCAAGCGAGGACACGTCGAAGCCGGCTGACAATACTTCGGCTGAAGAGACTGCGAAGCCAGCGGCCGATGCGGCGACGAACGATGCTCCAGCAACCTCGGAGCCTGCGGAAAGCAATGCAGCCGCGGTCAACTCCGAATCTGCTAACAGTACCACGACCGGCGAAAGCACGGACACGGCAGATGCGGCGACGAACGCAGCCGTTCAAGCAGCTGAGCCTGATACGATCGACGGTACGAAGAAGCATGCGGCCATGGCACACGAAGACCGCACCAATCCGGTCGTTACGATCGGCGTTATTGCCGGCGTCATCGTTATTGGCGGAGGAGCCGTCTTCTGGGCTCGGCGCAAAGGGTTTTTCTAGAAGGTAAACGAGCATACATAATTTTATGATTGGGAGTGTCGACCGAATGAAACGCATGAAGAAATCATTATCCATCCTATTAACGCTTTCTTTGCTGGTGACTGCAGTGTTCACCTTTGCAGCAACGGCTTTTGCTGACGATGCACCGCAAAAAGCGCCGGTAAACACCGATGTCGCGCCTCAAATTAAAGCGTATAAAGACCTGCTTGATCTGTTTACGCAGAAGAAACCGATCGCGGACATCAAGGCAAAATACATTGCCGATGTCCAAAAAAACGTCCTTGGCGTTGACGGCAGCATCAAAGCCGGCGATCCTGTCATTGATGAGAATATCTCGTTCGTGCTGGATAATGCCGTTGCCGGTAAGCTAAGCTACGAGCAGGCACAGCAGGCTGTAGACAAAGGCCTGCAATGGTACTTCTACTTCCTGATCAAGAACCTGACCAACACAGGTGCGAAAACAGCCCTTACGGCAGGCGATCAAGCGGGTGCGCAAGCGTTCATCGATAAGGCCGCTCTCGTGTACACGTCCGTTCTGGACGTGACGGTGAAAGCGACGGATACTGCCTATGGAACAACGTCGTCCGCTTATTTGAACGACACGATTTTACCAGCATTCAAAAGCGATATCGAGAAGAAAGACGTAACGTCCCTTAACGTTCACCGTCAATTGCTCGACAAATCGCTGATTAAAGTGTTCTCCTTCGTGACACTTTCGACTGCGAAAGACATTCAAACCTTGCCGGCAGCCGAACAGCCTGCGGCTGTTATTAAAGGGTACTTCTACTTCATGAGCGTATATGGCTATCTTCACGGCGGTAACGCAGTTGATGCGGATATCATCTACAAAGCTTTTGCTTCCGGAGATGCCAAACAAATCAACTATGATGCGATTCGCAAAGCAGTAATCCGCTGCCAAATTGCTAAAGTAAGTGCGTACACGATCGAAATTTTGGAGAAAATCGAGAAAAAGGATATCGCTGGTGCTGCCGGCACAGGCGGAGAGCTGGTTGGTTTCTTCACGGCGCTTGAGCCGTTCGTTGGCGATGCCTACAAAGCAGCTAAAGGATTGAACGATCAGGTGCTTGCGGCAGCAGCTGCAGGCGACGCGGATCAAGTTCGTGCAATCGGATACCAAATGGCTGCTATTGCGGCATTGGCAGACGGTCTGTTCTTCACTGCCGGCGATACGAAAGCGATTGTGAACGGCAAGATACAAACGGTCGTTCCTTCCTTCATCGACAAAACAACGAACCGTACGCTCGTGCCTACGCGTTACCTGGAGCTGCTTGGCTTCGCCGTCAGCTTCAATAACGCGGCCAAAACGGCATCCGTCACCAAAGACGGCGTTACGCTTGCTCTGAAAATCGGCAGCGACGTCGTTCTGAAGAATGGCGAAGCCATCGCGGATTACAAGCTGGATCAAGCCGTAGTCGTCAAAAATAACGTGACGTACCTGCCGCTTCGCGCAATCGCCGAGCTTTCCGGTAACCATATCTACTTTAACAAAGGCGACGTAGTCGTCATTAAATAGTACCTGCCGCAACGGCAGCGCGTACTTCCCGTCTTCCATTATCGGAGGGCGGGTTGACGCATGTTATGACCTTAGGTAAGGAGTGAACCATCGCCATGAACTTGCAAGCTTTTCTCATCACGTTTCGCGAAGCGTTCGAAGCGATTTTGATCGTCGGCATCATTATTTCGTATTTGAACCGGATCGGACAGTCCAAATGGAACAAGTATGTTTGGCTGGGGGTTGTGATGGCCGTTTTGGCCAGCCTCGGCACAGCGCTGCTGTTCCAAGTCGTACTGGACGGTTATGCGACAATGGGCAGCAAGGATTATCTGCGCATTGGCATTCTGCTTGTATCCGCGGGGTTGTTGACCCATATGATCCTGTTCATGAGCAAGCAGAATCGCGAGATGCGAAGCAAGCTGCAGAGCAAGGTAGCGCTCATTCTTACGACCGGCGGCGCGGTCAATATGATTGTGCACTCTTTTCTCGTCACGCTTCGAGAGGGAGTGGAGACGGTATTCTTCTTCGCAGCTATCTCTTCGGGCGATATCTCCCAAGTGATTCAAAGCTGGGGAGCCCTTGCGGGACTTCTTGCCGCAGGCGCGCTGGGGCTTGTCGTGTTCAAGGGCAGCAAGAAGGTGCAGATCGGTACATTCTTCAAAGTGACGAGCGTGTTCCTCATCATGATCGCAGCGGGCTTGTTCGTTCAAGCGATCGGCGTCATGCAGGATTTGCGCGTTATCGGCAGTCTGTACAAAACGCCGGGCGGCGAAGTGGCAGCCATGTACGATTTGACCTGGCTGCTTCCCGAACATCCGATCGATGAGACCAATTATATCCGCGACACGGGGCATCATCCGATTTTTCACGGGCAGGTCGGCATTTTCTTCAAAGCCTTCCTTGGTTATACGGAGGATCCGTCGCTGGAGGAATTCGTTGGCTACTGGCTCTACTACTTGTTTGTCTTCGTGCTGATTGCAAGGCAGAAGAAGCTTGCGGGCCTGGCCGAAGCCAAGGCCAAGGCTAGGGACGACGTTTCCGACATCCGCGCTTCACGCGATTCAGGTCCGGAAGCGGCGGGCGTTGCGCCGGGCGAATCCGTTCGGAAAGATTCCGATCGCAAAGACGCGACAACAGCTATCTAACAGATGCAATCGATTAAACGAACTGCTCCTCCTTGCGCTTTTTAGCGAGGAAGGAGCTTTTTTGTCGTTCACGTTTTTGTCATTACTTATTTCGCAGCCTCGGGCATATCCTTTTTAAGGCATGAACAGGCTAAGACCCTGGAATGTGGTTATAACTGGAGAGTGTCGAAGGAGCGTATCCAACTCCGTCATAGACGCAAGTGGCAGGTTTTGTTATAATTGTGAGGGAAAATTGACCAAAGTCACTGCACGAATCCGCCTGTAGATTCATAACCGTGGAGGCGAACATTGTGGAGAAGTACATCAACAATTATGTGATTGTCGCGATCTTCATCCTTCTCGGCATTCTGCTTCCAGTGGTCGCGTTGACCGTCGGGCGGCTGCTTCGGCCGTCTAAACCGAACGAAGAGAAGAAAACCACGTACGAGAGCGGGAATGAGCCCGTCGGCGAGGGTCAGGTCCGTTTCAATGTGCGCTACTATTTGTTTGCGCTCATGTTTGTCGTCTTCGATGTGGAAACCGTTTTCCTATACCCGTGGGCCGTTGCGTATAAGCAGCTCGGCTTATTTGTGCTTGTTGAGATGGCAGTCTTTACGGGGCTTTTATTGATTGGATTACTCTACGCCTGGAAGAAGAAGGTGCTCAAATGGAATTCAATTTAGAATCGATCACCCCTGAAGAACGACAAGAGCTGGAGCGCAACGTATTTATGGGCACGCTGGAGCAGCTCAAGGCATGGGCGAGAAGCAACTCCTTGTGGCCGTTAACGTTTGGACTTGCCTGCTGCGCGATCGAGATGATGGGCACAGGCGCGTCCCATTATGACCTTGACCGATTCGGCGTCATGTTCCGCACATCTCCCCGTCAATCCGATGTTATGATCGTTGCCGGCACCGTGACCAAGAAAATGGGTCCTCTGCTCCGCCGACTCTATGATCAAATGCCAGAACCCAAATGGGTGATTGCGATGGGGTCCTGCGCCACGGCGGGGGGTCCCTACGTCAAATCGTATGCCGTAATGAAGGGCGTCGACCAGATCGTCCCTGTTGATGTATATATTCCGGGCTGTCCGCCCAATCCAGCCGCTCTTATCTATGGCATTAACAAGCTTCAGGAGAAAATTCGCTTCGAGGCGAAAACCGGGAAGCGGGTGACGAGCCGATGAGCGGCGAGAAGGATAAAGAAATAGAAACAGAGAAAGAAACAGAGATAGAACCAGAGAAAGAAACAAATTCAACAAGCGAGAGCCCGGAAGCAAAGTCTTCCAATGCCGTCGAACCGGCGGTGGCGCAAGTGACGCCTGAGAGCGGAGCTGTGCCTGATGCGCCGGCCTCCGACCGTCCGGTGGAAGCACCTGCGGTAGACCCCGAGCGCGAAGCGAAGCTGAAGGCAGCCGCGGAAGCGCGCGCCGCGCGGGCTACTGCCAAAGCGGCAGCGGAAGGCGGCGTACCTGCTCCGCCAGGTAGCGGTGAGACGCCGGCGGCTGGCGGGGCGGAGGTCGACCCCGAGCGAGCGGCCAAGCTGAAGGCCGCAGAGGAAGCAAGAGCGGCACGGGCCGCAGCCAAAGCGGCAGCGGAGAGCGAAGCGGCTCCAGCAGAGCCGAAGCCGCCGTCGCCGATGCAGCCGCAGCTGGATCATGCGGCGGAGCTGATCCGTACGCTGGCAGCTGCGGATGCGATCGAAGAAGCTTACATAAACGAAATGAACGGCCATTTGCCGACGCTGATTATTCGCGGCGAGCATTTGCTGGCGGCGGCCGAATTGGTGAAGACCCACGCGGCGCTTCAAATGAACTACCTCCGCAACGTATCCGGCGTGGATTACGAGACGCATCTGGAAGTCGTCTACCACCTGGTCTCCCTGCCGTCCAAGCAGGAGCTTGCCATTAAAGTCAAAACAAATCGCGAAGCGCCTGAGATTCCTTCCGTTGTTTCCGTCTGGGATACAGCCAATTGGAATGAACGCGAAATCTATGATTTGCTCGGCGTTTCCTTCACCGGCCATCCCGATCTGAGGCGTATTATGATGCCGGACGATTGGGCGGGGCACCCGCTGCGCAAAGACTACGAACCGCTAGACCCGGAGGTGTGATGAGCCGTGATTCGGACAGAAGAACTGCTGCTTAATGTCGGCCCGCAGCATCCCAGCACGCATGGCGTGTTTCGTATCATCGTTAAGCTTGACGGCGAGGTAATCACGGAAGCGACTCCGGTCATGGGCTACCTGCACCGGGGCACGGAGAAGCTTGCGGAAGAATTGAATTACACGCAGATCATCCCTTATACCGACCGGATGGATTATGTATCGGCCATGACAACCAACTACGTGCTCTGCCATGCCGTCGAGAAAATGATGGGCCTCGAGGTGCCGGAGCGGGCAGAGTTCATGCGGCTGATCGTGATGGAGCTGCAGCGCATCGCGAGCCATCTCGTCTGGTGGGGCACGTATCTGCTGGATATCGGCGCGATGAGCCCGTTTCTATTTGCGTTTCGCGACCGGGAAATCATCATTAATCTCTTCAACGAGCTGTGCGGCGCTCGGCTTACCTATAACTATATGCGCGTAGGCGGCGTAAAGTGGGATGCCCCTCCCGGCTGGATAGATCAGGTGCGCGATTTCATTCCTTACATGGAAGGCAAGCTGGACGAATACAATCGGCTCGTCAGCGGCAACGAAATTTTCCTCGCCCGGATCAAGGGCGTCGGCCGCTACGATGCGGAAACCGCGATCGGCTATGGACTGTCGGGCGCCAACCTGCGTTCCACGGGCGTGAACTGGGACCTTCGCAAGGATAAGCCGTACAGCTTGTACGACCGATTCGAATTCGATGTGCCGCTCGGCCGGACGGGCGACTGCTACGATCGTTACTTGATCCGGCTTGAAGAAGTACGCCAGTCGCTTCGCATTCTGAAGCAGGCGGTAGAGCAGTTCCCGGCCCCCGGGGACGTCATGGGCAAGGTGCCGCGCGTCATTCGGCCGCCGGCCGGCGAACTGTATGTGGGCATCGAATCGCCGCGCGGTGAAATCGGCTGCCACATCGTTTCCAAAGGCAAGGCGGAGCCGTACCGGCTTAAATTCCGGCGTCCGTCGTTCGTGAACCTGCAGATCCTGCCTAAGCTGCTGGTCGGCGAGACGATGACGAACCTCATTACGATTCTAGGCGGCATCGATATTGTCGTGGGAGAGGTGGACTGTTAATGGGAGCTTGGCTTGAAGACGCATTGACCTGGGGCCATGCGCTCCTGTTCTTCCTGTGGGGTGCCATCCTGCTGATGATCGTCCTCGGCTTCGTCACGTACGCGATTTTCTTCGAGCGCAAGGTCATCGGCTGGATGCAGTACCGGATCGGGCCGAACCGGGTTGGACCTTGGGGACTGCTGCAGTCGGTCGCCGATATATTCAAGCTGCTGATCAAGGAGGACACGATTCCCCGCAAGGCGGACAGGGCATTGTTCATACTCGCGCCGGCGCTCGCTTATGTGCCGGCTTTCGCCGTACTTGCGGTCATTCCTTATACGCAGAAGCTGTATTTTGCCGATATTAATGTCGGACTGCTCTATTACGTGGCGCTCTCTGGCATCTCCACGATTGCCATCGTCCTCGGCGGCTGGTCGTCGAATAACAAATACGCGCTGCTTGGGGGCATGCGCTCCGCCGCGCAGATGATCAGCTACGAGGTACCGCTCGTCATCTCCGTCGTCGGCGTCATCATGCTGTCCGGCACGCTGAATCTGCGTTCGATTGCCGATCAGCAGGGCGACTGGTTCTGGCAGTGGAACTTCCTGCCGCAAATCATCGGGTTCATCGTTTTTATTATCGCGGCCGTATCGGAGCTGAACCGCACGCCATTCGACTTGCCTGAGGCCGAGTCCGAGCTCGTCGCAGGCTACCACGTCGAATACAGCGGCTTTCGATTCGCGTTCTTCATGCTGACGGAGTATGTGTACGTGTACGCCATTGCGGCGCTGACGACGGTACTGTTCCTCGGCGGCTGGCATGCGCCGTTCCCGTTCCTGACTTGGGTGCCGGGCATCATCTGGTTCCTGCTCAAATTCTCGTCCATCGTCTTCTTCTTGTTCTGGATTCGCGCGACGCTGCCAAGGATTCGGATCGATCAGCTCATGGGACTCGGTTGGAAGGTGCTGCTGCCGGTTGCGATACTCAATGTATTTCTTACAGCGGTCTACATGGAGCTGTTCATTAAAGGATAGAGGAGGAAGCAAGCATGAAGGGTCTATTAAAAGGGCTTGGCGTAACGCTGAAATCAATGACCGAGAAGAAAGTTACCACCTCCTATCCCGACGTGCCCATCATCATGCCGGACCGTTTTCGCGGCATTCAGCATTTTGAGCCGGACAAATGCATCGTATGCAACCAATGCGCGCGCATTTGCCCGACGGAGTGCATCACGCTGACCGGCAAAGCAAACCCGGATCCGGAGAAGAAGGGGAAGGTCATCGACACGTATGACATCAACTTCGAAATCTGCATCCTCTGCGACCTCTGCACGGAAGTCTGTCCGACGGAAGCGATCGTCATGACGGGCAATTTCGAGCTGGCTTCCTACAGCCGTGATGATTTGTTCAAGGATATGCAATGGCTGGACGAAAACAACAAGCATGTCCGCCAAGACAATAACAACATCGGTGCTCCGGCCGCAGCCAAGGGAGGAGCGAAGTAAGACATGTTCAATTTCAATTTCAGCGGCGAATTTGTCGGCTTCTTCATTTTCTCCGTCATGATTATAAGCGGTGCAGTGCTGATGGTCAGCTTTACGAAGGTCGTGCATATGGTCGTTTCGCTGGCTGCCGTATTCATTGGCATCGCGGGAATGTTCGTGCTGCTGGAAGCCGAATTTCTGGCATTCGTTCAGGTGTTGATTTATGCCGGCGCCGTCTCGATTTTGATGATTTTCGGCATCATGATGACCAAGCACGGGGAGGTGGAGGCGGAACGCGCCCGCTCGCTGCAGGAGACGCTGACGGCAATCGGTGCGTTGGCGTTATTCGGCATTCTGTTCTATGCGATCCGCCAATCGGACTTTCCGGAGCCCCAGCCTTCGCAGCAGCAAACGTTGGACAATACGCTGGAAATCGGCAAACAGCTGTTCAGCAGCTATGTCGTGCCGTTCGAGCTGGTGTCTGTGCTGCTCACGGTTGCATTTATCGGAGCGATCGTGCTGGCGAAGAAGGAGGCAGATTAGCATGTTATCCTCATATTTAACCATGGCGGCTATCTTGTTCTGCATTGGGCTGTACGGCGCGCTTGTGAAACGCAATGCGGTCATCGTGCTGCTATCCATCGAACTGATGCTTAATGCCGTCAATCTGAATCTGGTCGCGTTCTCCAAATACGGCGTCGTGCCTTCCTTGACGGGCCAGATGTTCACGCTATTCAGCATTGCCGTTGCTGCAGCGGAGGCTGCCGTAGGCATCGCGGTGCTCATCGCCTTGTACCGGGCACGCGGAACGGTCAATGTGGACGATTACGACGAGATGAGGAGGTAACGGCCGATGGATACGATGTTTTCGCAGATGGCCTGGCTTATTCCGCTCTTTCCTTTTCTCGCGTTTCTAGTGCTTCTCGCGTTCGGCCGTTCCTCGCGGATGCTCGGTGTTCTGCTCGGTTCGATTAGCTCGTTTGCAGGATTCGTGCTTGCGCTGCTCGTCTTGATCGAGCATATGAGAGACGGTGCAACGTACTACCAATATTCATTCAAATGGATCGAAGCGGGCGGCGTGACGTTCTACGCGGGCTTCGAAGTGACGAACCTGTCGGCGCTTATGCTGTTGGTCGTCACGACGGTCAGCTTCCTCGTGAATGTGTACTCGGCCGGCTATATGAAGAAGGATGAGCGGATTTCCGTCTTCTACAGCTATGTGGCGCTCTTTACCTTCTCCATGCTGGGCCTGGTGCTGGCGGACAACATGCTGACGCTTTATATTTTCTGGGAGCTCGTCGGCGTCTGCTCGTTCCTGCTTGTCGGCTTCTGGTTCAGCAAGCCGGCGGCAAAGGCAGCGGCGAAGAAGGCGTTTATCGTGACGCGGATCGGCGATGCGGGCCTGCTGCTCGGCATTCTGCTGCTGTACTGGTACATGCCGGATCACGCGCTTGATTTCGTGCGGATCGGCAATGCGTTCGAAGGCGGTACAGGCGTGATCGCCGCGGGCGTAACGACTTGGATAGCCGTCTTGATTTTCGTTGGGGCCGTCGGTAAATCCGGTCAATTCCCGCTGCATGTGTGGCTTCCCGATGCAATGGAGGGCCCGACCCCGATCAGCGCGCTCATCCATGCCGCTACGATGGTTGCTGCGGGTGTCTATCTCGTTGCTCGGACTTTTGATATCTTTCAAGCTTCGCAGACGGCGATGGATATCGTGGCGTACGTCGGCGGATTTACCGCGATTTTCGCGGCGACGATCGGCGTAGCCCAGAACGATATTAAACGGATTCTCGCCTACTCCACGGTCAGCCAGCTGGGCTATATGATGATGGCGCTTGGGCTAAATTCGCTCACGGGAGGCATTTTCCACCTGTTCACGCACGCGTTCTTCAAGGCGCTGCTGTTTCTGGGAGCGGGCAGCGTGATTCATGCCGTGCATACGCAGAACATTCAGGAAATGGGCGGCCTTGGCTCCAAAATGCGAATCACAGCATGGACGTTCGGCATCGGCACGCTTGCGCTCGCAGGCATCCCGCCGTTTTCGGGCTTCTGGTCGAAGGACATGATTCTCAATATTGCGCTGCAAGAGAAACCGGTGCTGTTCGTGGCCGGCGTTATAGCCGCGTTCTTCACGGCGTTCTATATGTCGCGGCTCTACTTCCTTGTCTTCATGGGTAAGCCCAAGGGCGAGCAGCATGCGCACGAGTCGCCGTCCTCGATGACCGTTCCGCTTATCGTGCTAGCCGTGCTTGCGGTCGTTGCGGGGTTCATCCAGACGCCGTGGAACGATACGCTGGGCACTTGGCTGACGGGCGGCGAGGAACAGGAGAACGGCGGCGGAGGGCTGGTTATGGTCATCTCTTCGGCGGTTGGCCTGTTGGGACTCTACTTGGGCTGGCTCGTCTTCGTCAAAGGCATGATTTCGCGTGATTTTGTTTCTTCGCGGATACCATGGCTCGTCACGCTGCTGGAACGCAAATATTATATGGATGAGCTCTACGAGCTGCTGCTCATTAAACCGCTGCGCGGCCTTGGGCTGCTGCTGAACGCCGTTGACGACTATATCGTGGACGGTATCGTCCGCATCACGGGTGGTGCGGCGGTGCTGCTAGGTAAAGGCGGCACGCGCATACAGAACGGCCAGGTGCAGACGTACGGCTTGATCACGCTGCTCGGACTTGTCATTCTAATCGCCACAGTCGCGCTAAGGAGGTTCTGGTAATGCTGGCAGATCTTCCGATTTTATCGCTGATTACGTTCTCCCCGCTGCTCGGCGTGCTCGTGCTGCTGTGTCTGCCGAAACATCGAAGCCGCTGGCTCAAAGTAACGGCTGTGACGGCAACCATTCTGCCGCTGCTGCTCTCGTTCTGGCTCTATGCCGACTACAACGGGGTTAAGGGCGGCAAGGCGTATGAGGAGAATGCGACGTGGGTGGACACGTCGCTTGATAAATTGACCGTAGGCGAAGTGAGCTCCTACACGCTGAAGCTGCAGTACCACATGGGCGTAGACGGCTTATCCATGCCGCTGCTGCTCTTGACGACCATTGTCGGCGTCATGGCTGCGCTTGCGTCCTTGCATGTGAAGAAAAGATGGAAAGCCTTCTATATCTGGTTTCTGCTGCTTGAGGTCGGCATGCTGGGCGTGTTCTTGGCCAGGGATGTCTTTCTGTTCTTCGTCTTCTTCGAAATGACGCTTATACCGATGTTCTTCCTGATCGGCATTTGGGGCTTCTTGAATCGGGAGCAGGCGGCGAACAAATTCCTGCTCTACAACGGAATCGGCTCTGCGCTGATGCTGCTTGCTTTCGTACTCCTTGTCGCGACCGCGGGCTTCAGCGTGGAACAGCTGCCGGAGAAGCAGCAAACCAACTTGTCCTTCAGCGGCAGCTATGAGGTGATCAGCTCGAATCTCGCGAGCAAGGACGCCTATGTAAACATGTCTCCGGATCAGATGCAGGGGCAGGAAAATCCGGTGTATCTGTCGGAGCGCATGCGTTGGGTCATCTTCCTGCTGCTGCTTGTCGCATTCGGCATCAAGCTGCCGATCTTCCCGTTCCATACGTGGATGCTGAAAGTGCATGCGGAGGCGCCGCCTTCCGTCGTCATGATCCATTCCGGGGTGCTGCTCAAAATGGGGGCCTACGGCCTGCTGCGATTCGGGGTCTTCATGTTTCCGGAGCAGACGAAGGAATGGGCGTGGGTGCTTGCGGTACTCGGTGTCATTAATATTTTGTACGGCGCGGTGCTTGCGCTCGTACAGAAGGAATTTAAGCTGGTGCTGGCCTATTCATCCATCAGCCATATGGGCGTTGTACTGCTCGGCATCGCTTCGCTGAACGAAATCGGGCTGCACGGCGCAATGATCCAGCTCGTCTCGCACGGTCTGATCTCGGCGCTCCTGTTCCTGCTGGTCGGCAGCATCTATGAGCGGACCGGCTCGACGGAGCTGAAGGATCTCGGCGGCTTGGCCCGCAGCATGCCGTTCTTAAGCGGTATCTTATTGACGGCGGGGATGGCATCGCTTGGACTTCCGGGCCTGTCCGGCTTTGTCGGCGAATTTCTCTCCCTGCTCGGCTTGTTCGATTCGATGCGCGTGCTGACAGGTATTGCGGTGCTGGGCGTCATTCTGACAGCTGTTTATGTCCTGCGCAGCGTGCTCGGCATCACCTTCGGCGCGCTGCCGGAGCGATTAGCCGCCGTGCGGGACGTCCGCCTCGTCGAGGCAATCCCGATGATTGCTCTTCTCGCGTTCATTGTGCTGATCGGGGTGTACCCTGCCGTATTGACGGAGCCCATGAAGCACGGCTTCGACACACTGCTTCAGCAACTATCTGAGAAGGCGGGGAGGTAGAGTATGGACGCTGCGCAACAACAGCTGCAGTCGCTCTCCTGGAGCGATGCGGCCTATCTCGCCCCGGAATGGATATTGATTGCATTCACGGTTGTTCTCGCGGTACTCGATTTATTCCTGCCGCGGCGCTCTTCCTTAACGGGCTGGCTGACGCTGGCCGGCCTGTTGATCTCGCTTGGAACCGTCGTCTGGCGCCTGACGGAGCTGGTGGATGCAGCCAAGCAGATCGATGCCGGCGGCCAGGCGGTCAGCGGCGTTATTCGTATCATGGCAGACAGCTACCGCATCGATTATTTCTCCAGCTTGCTCAAGATCGTGTTCCTCGTTTCCACGGCGCTCATCGTATTAATGAGTCTCGGCACGGTGAAGCGGGAAGAGATCACCGACAAGGGCGAGTTCTACTATCTGCTTATGCCGGCCGTCGTCGGCGCAATGATTATGGCGTCCTCGGGCGACTTGATTACGCTGTATATCGGACTTGAGCTGCTCAGCATCACGACCTATGTGTTAGTCGGCATCCGCAAGCATGCCGTGCAGTCGGCGGAAGCGGCGTTTAAGTACGTAGTCACGGGCGGCATTTCGTCGGCGCTGATTCTGTTCGGCATGTCATACCTGTACGGCGTGACAGGGGCGACGAATCTGGGGGCGATTGCCCTGGGCATCAAGGAACACGGCGTCGATTATCCGGCGATTCTCTATGTGGCCTTCTTCTTTATTCTCGCTGGGCTCGGCATTAAGATTGCGGCAGCGCCGTTCCATTACTGGGCGGCCGATGTGTACCAAGGAGCGCCGACGCCGGTGACCGCTTTCCTGGCGGTCGTCTCCAAGGGCGCAGCGTTCGCGGTTATTTTTCGCATCATCTATAATATAGCGTTCTATGCGTCTTCGCCGGGCAAACCGATCGCGGACGATGTGTTCCTGGTATTGTTTATCCTGGCTGCAGCCGCGATGCTGGTCGGCTCGACAATGGCACTGCGGCAGTATAATGCGAAGCGGCTCATCGCGCTGTCGGGCGTTGCGAACGCGGGTTATCTGCTTATTCCGATCGGCCTATCGATCAAAGGCATGCATGCATCCAACTTCGGCGAGTTTCTCTTTTACTTGGCGGCCTATCTGCTTATGACCATCGGCGCGCTCGCGGTCATTGCCGTGGTTGGCAGGTCGGTTGGCCATGATGAGGTCGGGGGCTTCTCGGGGCTGTACTACCGGGCGCCTTGGACGGCTGCGGCGATGATCGTATTCGTGCTTTCGCTGGCAGGTCTGCCGGTGACGGGCGGTTTTTTTGGGAAACTGTTCATTCTGCTTGGCGCAGCGCAGACGCATGATTACTGGATTGCGGCGGTCATGGTCGTGAGCAGCGTCATCTCGTATTATTTCTACTTCGGGCTAATCCGCCAAATGTTCATGCGCGCCACGATCGATAACGACGTGAAGGTGCCGGTAACGACCGGCGTCGTCATCTGGCTGTGCGCTGCGGCGACGGTGATGCTTGGTATCGTTCCCGGCCCGGTGCTAGGCTGGATCAACAGCCATTTCTCGATCGTGAACGACTTGTTCGTTCGCTAGCAGGCAGGGCTACCCGGATGAGTAAGGAACCGGTGCATTCAGTTCGTCCGGATTGGCTGCGAGCAAGGGCGGCAAGTGCTCCCGCACCGCAGCTTCAACTTTGTTTGGCAGCAGCCTCTCTCCTGAACGCGCGCGTTCTGGGAGGGAGGCTTTTTACTGTCTAACGGCAGCGGGTCAAGTTCATACAATCTTTAGACGTATGGGGGCTGGAAGGCGCATAGATATGGGGGGAGGCCGCAGTAAGGTAGGACTATTGACCTTTTAGTTGCGTTTACTACAATTTGTCAAAAGGAGATTAGGGGGCCGAAAGCGAAAAGATTCAAATACCAAATCGCAGGTTAAAGGCAGATTATGATGATTAACCCTTATAGAGTTAAATCGCACCGACAAGACAGGGCAAAGCCAAGCTGCGAAAGCAGCGCGGCTTGTTCCGCCATGCCAGGCGGCGGCCGTCAGCCTGCCGCCGCGCTTGCCGCGCGCTTCGCGCGCCTTGCGCTGCACGCGGGTCTTGCAGCGCTGCTGCTCGCGGGCGCCCCAGCTGCGGCGGCTCCGCTCGCCGCTGGGGCCGCTCCCGCGGCCATGCCGCCTGCAGCGGCAATCGGCGGCCCCGCAGCGCAGGCCGCCCCTGCCGCCGCCGGCGGCCGCGATGAGCCGCGAACCTGGCTCATCAAATGGCGCGACCCCGCGCAGGCGAAGCCTCTGCGCGGCACGCGCGTGCTCCGCCGCCTGGCATCGCCGGCGGCAGGCGCCGTGGACGTCGTCCGCCCCGCAGACCCCGGGGCGGACACGGAGGAATGGCTCCTCCGGCTGCAGAACACGCCGGAGCTTGAATACGTGCAGCCCGTCGGCGCCGTGCAGCTGTTGGCGGATGAGCCGGCCGCGAACGATCCTGAGCTGCCGAAGCAGCATTACCTCGACCAGATTGGCGCCAAGGAAGCATGGGCGAAGGTGCATGATCAGAAGGACATGACCATTGCGCTCATCGATACCGGCGTAGATGCGGACCATCCCGATCTCAAGGATAACTTGGTGCCGGGCATCAATCTCGTAACGCCGGGCAAGCCGCCGGAGGATGACAACGGTCACGGAACCGCAGTGGCCGGCGTGCTTGCGGGAGAAGGCAACAATAAGAAAGGCATCGCCGGCATACTGTGGCAGGCCAAAATCATGCCGATCAAGGCGCTCGATGCGGATGGTTACGGCGATGAAGAGCGCCTCGGCGAGGCAATCACGTACGCCGTCGATCACGGAGCCCGCATCTTGGTGCTCTCGGTCGGCCTATACCGCTATTCGCCGTACCTCAAAGATATCGCGATGTATGCGGAATCCAAGGGGGCGCTTCTTGTTGCGGCCAGCGGCAATGACGGCCAGCTGCTTGGCGCCAAGGCGAAGGTCAAATATCCGGCGGCTTATCCGACCGTGCTGGCCATATCCGGAGCGGACGCTGACGGCAAGCCTGAGCCCCGCTCTAATACCGGCCCGGAAATCGACCTTGCCGCGCCGTGGGGCGTGTACACGACGGCGCTTGGAGGCGGCTATACGTACGAGGAGGGCACCTCGATGGCTGCGCCGCAGGCAGCGGCAGCGGCTGCGCTAGTATGGGCCGTGCATCCAGGCTATAAGCCTTATCAAGTGAGAGAGCTTCTGCGGCAAACCGCGAAGGATATCGGCAATCCCGGCTTCGACAACGCAAGCGGCTACGGCCTCCTGCAGATCGATCAAGCCGTGAACGGGCAGCTGCGCGTCGACGGTTATGAACCGAACAACAGCCGTGCAAGCGCGAAGGTATTTCCGCTAGGCACGAAGATTGCAGGGGAGCTGAACGGCGGCACGGACAGGGAGTGGTTCGCGATCGACGTCCCCTATGACGGCGTAGTATCGATCGGCGTACAAGGGATGCCGGCTGCAGGCGAGAGCATGCAGACGCTGCTGCTGTCCCATCCCGGCGACAGCTCGCCGCAGGGCACGCAGGATACGAAACTAGGCAACCAAACGGTGGAGTGGCACGTAAAGAAAGGGCGGAACTATGTGGAGCTGCGCTTCTTTAACGGAAGCATCAAGCAGAAGCTGCCTTATTTACTCACGTCCGCCTTCGATATCGCGCCGGATGCCTACGAAATGAACGACAAGCAGTACCAAGCCTTCACGCTGCAGCCGCGCTCGCAGCAAATCATTGGAAATTTTCATCAGAAGGGTGACCGGGATTGGTATGGCGTTCATTTTGATACCGGCGGTACGTTGAAGCTGTCCGTCTCGACGGATTCTGCCCGCATGGATCCTGCGCTCGCCTTCCAGAGGCAGGGAGAAGCGTTGAAGGAGATCGATGACAACAGCGAGGGCGAGAGCGAAGCTTCGCAGAGCATCAATGTCACGCCCGGCCTCTATTACATTCGTGTGTATAACGCGATGTCCGCTCAAGCGAGCCCGTCTGCGGCGACGTACAAGCTGAATCTGCTGTTCGCCACGCGATACACGGATCCGAACGAGCCGAACGACAGAACCTATGAAGCGACAGGCATATCGCCGGGCTCCAGTTATTCCGGCGTCATCGGTATCCAGGGCGATGCGGATTGGTATCAGCTGCGTCTGGCGGGCGCCAGCATGGTGACGCTGCATGTCAGCGGCATTCCTGCGGGCATCACGATGAAAGCGGAAGTGTTCGATAAGCGGCAGAAACCACTGTTTTCGCTGAAATCCGCACCCAAAGCGCTGAGCATGGCGAGAGAGCAAAAGCTGGATGCCGGGTTATACTATATGAAAGTGACGGCAAGCGCTCCGTTCGATAAGCAGTACTACGGGCTCCGCGTCAAAGCAGAGAAGCTTGTGGCGGGATTCCGCGACATTGAAGGCCACTGGGCGGCACCTGCTATTGCCGAGCTGAATAAGAAAGGCATTGTCGGTGGAAGCGGGAGCTATCGCTTCAATCCAAATCAAAGCATCACGAGAGCGGAAGCGGTATCGATGCTTGTGAGGGCCGTGAAGCCGAGCGGAACAAGCAGCGTGAGCTTCCTCGACGTTTCGCAGGCGCATTGGGCTTACAGCGCAATTATGAGCGCCGCCAGGGCAGGCTGGATCGGCGGGTATTCCGGCAGTTTATTCCGGCCAGGGCAGCCGATTTCCCGCGAAGAAATGGCTGTCATCCTGCTGCGGGTACTCGCTATCGGCAGTCCGCGTCCGGCAGCGGCACCGTTCGGCGATGTGCCAATCGGCCGCTGGTCTGCGCCTGCGATCGCAACCGTGAAGCAGCTGCAACTTATCGGCGGGTATTCCGGCAGCCGGTTTGAACCGGAGCGACTGGCAACCCGGGCGGAATTCGCTTCCGTGCTTGCTCGCGCAATCAATCGATGAAACTATGTTTAGGGAGTCATGATGATGGATCAATTAGCGGCAACAGCCGGGGTACACGCACTTATTTCTATTCTGATCGAATTATTATGTATTGCACTCGCTTGGATCGCGATTCAGGAGCTTAAACTGGACAATATTTTGAAACGGCCGAGAAGCTCGACTGCGCGTCTGCTCCAAATTATGCTGTCGGTCGTGCTCGGCCATGCGTTTGCCTCCTTCGTCCTTGCCTATTGGAACTGGTCGGGTCTGCTGAAAGGCATTGTCGAATAACAACCTGGAAACATGTCAACAATGGGTAATAGATGACGGAACGAAAAATTAAATCGCTTACGAATGGTATGAAATACCTGTTTTCGACAGGCAGAAAATAACGCTTGTCGATTCCTGTAAGCGGGTGGTAAGATGTAATTTGGGTACGGATCAGGGTACCAGTAATTTCACAATTAGGTAAAAAGAATCTACTGCACGCGGAGGGAAACCTTAAGATGAGCAAAATAATCGTCCGCGGCGGCCAGCGACTATCCGGAAATGTTCGCGTAAGCGGAGCAAAGAATGCCGTGTTACCGATTCTCGCTGCCACGTTACTAGCTAAACAAGGCGAAAGTATTATCCACGACGTACCTTATCTTGATGATGTCATCACCATTCAACAAGTACTTGCCGCTTTGGGCGGGAAGCTGACATATGATAATGAGATCATGCGTATTTCCGCAGAAACCCTCATTTCGGTCGAAGCCCCTTACGAATGGGTCCGCAAAATGCGTGCCTCGTTTCTCGTCATGGGTCCTTTGCTTGCACGTCTTGGCTGTGCGCGCATCGCGCTTCCGGGCGGCTGCGCAATCGGCACGCGTCCGATCGATCAGCATTTGAAGGGCTTTGAAGCAATGGGCGCCGAGATCGTACTCGGTCAAGGCTTCATTGAAGCGCGGACGGAAGGCAAGCTGAAGGGTGCGAAGATTTACCTCGATGTAGCCAGCGTAGGCGCTACGGAGAACATTATGATGGCTGCTGCACTTGCCGAAGGCACCACGACGATCGAGAATGCTGCGAAAGAGCCGGAAATCGTGGACTTGGCGAATTACCTGAACGCTATGGGCGCCCATGTGCGCGGCGCAGGTACAGGCATCATCCGTATTGAAGGCGTAGAAGAGCTCGTTGGTGTCTCCCACACCGTAATCCCTGACCGTGTCGAAGCAGGTACGTATATGATTGCGGCTGCGATTACCGGCGGCGATGTACATATTGAGGGTGCGATTGGCGATCATTTGGCCCCCGTTATTTCCAAGCTGCAGGAGATGGGCGTTTCCATTACGGAAACGGACAGCGGACTTCGCGTTACAGCGCCGAAGAAGCTGAAATCCGTTGATGTGAAGACGCTGCCTTATCCGGGCTTCCCGACCGACATGCAATCGCAGATGATGGCGCTTCTCATGGTTTCCGAAGGCACCAGCATCGTGACGGAAACGGTTTTCGAGAATCGTTTCATGCATGTTGAAGAATTTCAAAAAATGAATGCGCATATTAAAGTCGATGGCCGTGCGGCGATCGTGACCGGCGGAACGATGCTGACGGGCGCGAAAGTAACGGCGACGGATTTGCGCGCAGGCGCAGCGCTCGTATGCGCGGCATTATGTGCAGACGGCGAAAGCGAAATTACCGGCATTCACCATGTGGACCGCGGTTACGTGGATATCACAGGCAAGCTCGCCTCGCTGGGTGCGGATATTACTCGCGATAACGGCGAAGAACAAGCGCAGCATGCATATTCGAAAGTACTGGAAGGCGTTGCTGCCGCTCTGGAAGAAGCAGAGCCTATCGTTGCTGCGATGTCGCAGGAGCCGGCTAAGCGGGAGAAAGAAGCCCCTCGTTTGAAAGTACAGCCCACTTGGGCTTAAGCGCTGCCAAATGACATCAAACCCCATTCTCACTCCTTTACAGGAAGTAGTGAGAATGGGTTTTTTGCTTTTTCCGCTTCTCTCTTAGGGTACTATCCTACCTTTTCGGTTCATAGACTATAGCATGTGATTGTGGAAGTAACGAGTGGAAGTCACGAGAGTCGAAGAACCGAAAGGAGCAGAGTATGGAACATGTGAGATGGAAGGCGGGGCGCTCTTATCGTCGTCGATGGTGGACAAAAGGCTGGTGGATCGGTTTCTTATGGGGCGCGCTGCTCGTGATGCTGGTAAAGGGTGCTGTCTTCTATATGGACGTTAAGAAGCCTGAGCAGGCTCGTCAGACGCCGCAGGGCGCGACCGTTGCAGAATCCGCCCCAGTGGAGCCAGGCATGCAGACGCCGCAGACAGCGCCTGCTGCGGAGGAAGAAACAGGAAAGCCGCAGGCGGATCTACCCGCAGCGTCCGGTATCACTGGCAGGGACAAGCCACTCCGGGCGATTACAGCTTATGACCGGCTGTGGGTGTCCGTTTACTTGACCGGGGACAAGCGTATCGAGAAAATGCCAATCGAGCTGTACGTGCGCGGGGTGCTGGCCGGAGAGATGCCTGTCGATTTCGAGCTGGAAGCGCTCAAGGCGCAGGCGATTGCCGCCAGAACCTATATTTATAGACGACTGCTGCTGGATGACCGCAGCGGGCTGACTGCAGCAGAGCGCGGGGCCGATGTGGACGATACCGTAATGAATCAAGTCTATATCCCGCTGGGATCGCTGCTGAAGCGGTGGAGCGGGAGTCTGAAGGACAGCAATTTGGAGAAGCTCAATCAGGCGGTCGAAGAGACGAGAGGGCAGATTATTACGTACGAAGGGGAGCCGATTCAAGCTTCCTTCTTCTCGACCAGCAACGGCTATACGGAGAATGCCTCCGATTATTGGAGCATCGACCTGCCATATTTGCACAGCGTGGCAAGTCCATGGGATAAGACCATTTCGCCTCGTTATCGGGATACGGTCACGATGAAGGTGGACGAGGCTGCGGCCAAGCTTGGGGTGAAGGCCGGCGCGATAAGGAACATGCGGATCATGGACACGACTGCGGGTAAACGAATCAAGTCGGTGAAGATCGGCACGGAGAAGCTGGTATCTGGTAGAGAGATTCGGGAGAAGCTGTCACTTGCTTCCTCCGGATTTACGTGGACGATAGAAGGAAACGAGATTACGTTTACGACGCAGGGCTTCGGTCATGGGGTCGGCATGAGTCAATGGGGAGCGAACGGAATGGCGCAGGAAGGCGCAGCAGCGCAGGAAATTCTGGCTCATTTTTATACGGGAACCCGGATTCAGCAGGCATCCGGCGTCCTAAACTAGCGCTATCAGTCCTCTTATCTAACAATCTCAAAAAATGTTAATCCCTCACGTATAAACTGCTAGGTTGTGGCAACAATGGCTAGTGAGGTGATCGAACAATGAGTGATAACAAATCAAAGTTCAATGAAGAAGCTCCCAAAAATGGAATGGGAGGCACTGCCGTCAAACCATCTGCTTGGCGTAAACTGATGGCGAAGAAATGGGTAGCACCATCAGCATTTCTAGCCGCGGCAGCAATTATCGTAACCTTAATGTGGCTCTATGGGGGAGCTGGAGAAACTTCGAACAAACCAGCCAGCACCGACGTAGAAGTCTCTCAAGGTACGACGACGGATGAGCAAACAGAAGGCCAGGTTCCAGCGGATGACCCTATGGTAGACAAGTCGGAAGGCGAAACGATGCAATGGCCGGCGGACCACAGTCAAGTGAAAGTAGCAGCACCGTTCTATGAAGCCACTGCTTCCAACGAAGACCGTTTGGCAGCCTTGATCCAAACGGACAACAAGTTCTTCGCCAACATGGGGATTGACCTTGCCCAAAAAGACGACAAAGCCTTCGATGTTACGGCAGCGCTGAGCGGCCGGGTTACCGTCTCGGAACAGCATCCGCTTAATGGCAATATGATCGAAATCAAGCATGCGGACGGGCTGGTTACGGTCTACCACAGCTTGAGCAATGTTCAGGTCAAAGTCGGCGATGAAGTTACGCAGGGTACTGTCATTGCGAAAGCCGGCAGAGACGAATTGGAGAAGGATCTCGGCGTCCACCTTCACTTTGAAGTGCGCCAGGACGGCAAGGCAATTAATCCTTCGACGCTGCTCGAAAGCGGCGCGGCAGATACAAAAACGCAAAACTAACGAAATGCGGGACATACCGCAGGTTTACTTCAGAAGGCAGGGACATTCCTGCCTTCTTTTTTTCGTTTGCAAGGCACTTTTGAAAATATTTGCAGTTCTTGGGCTTGTCACGCTTGGACACAAAGAATATATACCCGTACCCCTCATATAATGTACCAAACTATCTCGAGTAGGGAGGCGGGAGCGTGCACGATTATATTAAAGAACGGACCATAAAAATCGGCCGTTGCATCGTCGAGACGAAGCACACAGTGCGGACAATCGCTAAAGAGTTTGGCGTCTCCAAAAGCACGGTTCATAAGGATTTGACCGAGCGATTACCGGAAATAAATCCCGATTTGGCAGACCAGGTTAAGCACATTCTGGAATATCACAAATCGATCCGGCACCTGAGGGGAGGAGAAGCCACGAAAATCAAGTATAAGAAGAGCTCCGGCCGTAAACGCGAGGTCCTTGCCGCCGCAAAATCGTAAGCGATTTTTTCTACAAAAATAGAGGATTTTCGTACATTTCAGCGAATACTACACAGGATGAGATTGTACTCGACTATTATTCACGCTGGAGGACTTTAGACTTATGTTTAGCAAGGATATCGGTATTGATTTGGGAACGGCAAATGTGTCCATCCACGTGAGAGGGAAGGGCGTCGTTCTGGATGAGCCTTCGGTCGTTGCGATCGAAAGCGAAACGAAACGCGTGCTTGCCGTCGGTGAAGAAGCGCATCGGATGGTTGGACGGACACCTGGCAATATTATCGCCATCCGACCGCTTCGCGATGGTGTTATAGCGGACTTTGAAATTACAGAGATCATGTTGAAGGCCTTTATTGATCGCGTCGGCGGCCGGTCCTGGTACAGCCGCCCTCGCATTCTTATTTGCGCACCAACGAACATCACTTCGGTCGAGCAGAAGGCGATCCGCGAGGCTGCCGAGCGCAGCGGAGCGAAAGACGTCTTCCTCGAAGAGGAGCCGAAGGCGGCTGCGATCGGCGCAGGAATGGACATTTACCAGCCGAGCGGCAACATGGTCGTCGACATCGGCGGCGGTACGACGGACGTGGCCGTGCTGTCCATGGGCGACGTCGTTACAGCATCCTCGATCAAGGTCGCGGGTGACAAGTTCGACGAAGCCATCATGAAGTATATCAAGAATAAGTACAAGCTTCTGATCGGGGAACGGACCAGCGAAGACATTAAGATCAAAATCGGCACCGTCTATGACAGCGGCTTCAGAGACGAGATCGACATTCGCGGGCGCGATATGGTAACAGGCTTGCCGCTTACGGTAACGATCTACTCCGAAGAGGTGCGCGAAGCGCTATGGGAGCCTGTATCGTCTATCGTGTCGGCGGCCAAATCGGTGTTGGAGCGGACGCCGCCGGAATTGTCTGCAGACATTATCGACCGCGGCGTTATTCTTACAGGCGGCGGGGCGCTTCTCGGCGGTCTCGATGCGCTGCTTGCAGAAGAGCTGAAGGTGCCGGTACTGATTGCTGAAGATCCCATGCACTGCGTTGTTAAAGGGACAGGCTTGCTGCTGGACCATCTGGACCGTACGCCGCGCAGAGCGGATTTATCGGTTAAGCGTCGTTAATTACGATTGGTTCGCGGGCCATGGCCTGCCAGTGTTCGGGTAAGGCGCCGTAGGGGGGGCGCGCTGAGGAACATTAGCGCCAGATTAGGTCTTTAGACACAGCAATGCTCTATTCATCGCAGCACAGCGCATTCCGATATAGAGGATATAGACAAGAAGCTGCGGCGCTGAGCGAATACGCAGCCGGCTTTCTACAGGAAGCGATCAGGAGGATGCTCCATGCTAAGAGGTCTTTACACGGCTGCTGCCGGGATGATTGCGCAGCAGAATAGACATGACACCGTAACGAACAACATCTCCAACATGAACACGCCCGGTTACAAGCAGAAGAACGCGGTCACGCGCTCTTTTCCGGATATGCTGCTTCATGTAACGGGGGTGCAGGATGGTAACGGCAAATCAATCGGCAAGCTGAGCACGGGCGTCTTTGCGGAGGAAAGCCTGCAGATTAATCTTCAGGGCGATTTGACGCAGACGAACCAGTTCAGCGATTTTGCCATTCTGTCAGATATAGAAGTGCCTGGGATGAATTTCGATTCCTCCGGTAAAGCAAGAACGGCTGACGGTCAGCTGGTGTTCCAGCCGCAAGCGTTCTTTACCGTTCAGAATTCGGACGGTGAGACGCGCTATACGCGCGACGGCCAGTTCAAATTGGACGAGCAGGGCTTTCTTACGCTGCCTGACGGCTCGCGGGTACTGGCGAGCGACGGCAAGCCGTTTCAACTTCCGAAGGGAGAGACGCTCAACCAGCTGGCGATGACGAGCGATAACCAGCTTGTGAATCCGCTGACGGGCCAGAGCGCAGGACAACTGCTGATTACGCGGGTGGACAACCCGAACAAGCTGGTGCGCGAGGGAGACGGCAAATTCAAGCTGGACGACGCTTCGACCGGCGTACGTGAAGTCAACGCAACGGACCGTGTTGAAGTGCGGCAGGGCTACGTGGAGCGGTCTAACGTAGATGCAGCGCAGTCGATGGTTGATTTGATGTCCGCCGCGCGTGCTTATGAGGCGAACCAGAAGGTCGTTCAATTTTATGATAAGAGCTTGGATAAAGCCGTTAATGAGATTGGACGGATCTAACGGACCGAATCAGACGCAGGGCAGAGGAGGCATCTTGAATGAACAACTCAATGATTACCGCGATGATGTCGATGAGCGGTTTGCAGCAGAAACTGGATTTATTGTCTGATAACATTGCAAACGTCGATACGGTCGGATATAAACGCAAGGTCGGTACGTTCGAAGATCTGCTGACTACGCTGAAGCAGCAGCCTGAAGCATTCAACCAGCCAGGCAGGCTTACGCCGCTTGGATTCAACCAAGGGTGGGGCTCTAGGCTGACGATGGTGCAGCCGGATTTCTCCCAAGGGCCGATGAAGCAGACGGATGGGCCGCTTGACGTCGCCATTGAAGGAAATGCCTTGTTCGAGGTGAAGGTAGACGATGCCGGTCACTTGGGTTATACCCGCGGAGGCTCATTCCAGACAACCTTTACGAAGAACGGCATCAATATTCTTACGACGAAGGAAGGCTATCCGGTTTCCTCGGCGGATGGCAGTTCCATTGAAATTCCGCCTGAGGTCAAGGAGTTCCGTATCGATGCCTCAGGCAATGTGATTGGGACGATGCCTTCTGGTGAAATCGTGCCGCTTGGACAGCTGAAGCTGGTTCAAGTAGACAAGCCCTCTCTCATTACGCAAGTGGCGGACAACCTGTTCGCAATCGCGGACGGCGTGAACAAGGCTGATGTCATCCATACGGTTACGGCAAGTGCGGAATCCAAAATCGCAATAAAGCAAGGGTTTCTGGAGCAGTCCAATGTCGTCTTAACTGATGAGATGACGGAATTGATCGGCGTGCAGCGGGCCTATTCACTTAGTGCCAGAGCATTGACATCCAGCGATACGATGATGGGACTTGCGAATAACCTGCGCGCTTAGGAAATGAGTGAATACCAATGGAATCAAAGAAAGAAACAGCGGCCGGATTGGAAGGCGTGACGCAAGTAGAACGTTCCATGCTGAATGCTTCTCCAGCCGACCCCTCAAGCAAACGGCCAGACAAGGGGCAGACGCCGCCGAAGAACGCGGAGAACAAGCCTGCGCGCAAGAAGCGCCACCCGGCAGTCCGCGCACTGCGCTGGACGCTGCTCAAGAGCATCGTACCGGTACTCTGCGTGGCTGCTGTCATAGCCGGTATGTATATCGGCTACGCGGTGCTTGGCAAACGGCCGGGCGCTGAAATATTCGATATCGACACTTGGAAGCATATGTACGACCTCGTATTCGCCGATTAGCCGGCGATTGCGCCTGCTAAGCCGGAACTTCGGCATAGCAGTTTTTTTTATTGCTTCTATAATAAGAGAACAGCCTGCAATGTCGATAACGACACACTGCAGGCTGTTTAGGGTTCTTGTTTATTTGACCGATACGCGGATGCTGACTGTTTTGCCCTCGAGCTTCGCTCTGATGACGGTGGAGCCTTTCGCTACTCCGGTAATAACACCGTCGACGACGGTAGCTACTTTACTGTTGCCAGTCGTCCAATCTGCTGCCTTCGTTACGTCTGTAACACGGCCTCCTTCATACTCAGCCGTAACCGTTACAGCGACCTTCGCTTCGGGAGCGAGAGTAAGCGATTTGGAAGCGGACGTCAGCTTCTTCACCTTCGCCACGACATTGACCGTGAAGGTAATCGTCTTGCCTTGATATGTTCCTGTGAGTGTCCCGGTACCCTCTTTCAACGCTTTTAGGGAGCTGCCTTTAATCGATGCCAGCGAATCCGGATTGATTTCCCAGTTCATTTTGGTTCCGAGGGCGATTGTTTTGCCGCTCTTGTAGGTACCGGTTACTTTCAAGGTGTAAGAGCGAAGCGGGCTGATCGTCAGTGTCGTACTTTCGGCAGTCAGCTTCGTGATTTCCTCCTCAATCGTTACGCGAACCGTCGTCGATTTGCCCAAGTATGTGGCGGTCAACGTTGCCGTAGAAGCTTGCAGTCCCCGGATATTCGGTGCTTTTACAATGAGGTTGGACGAAGAACTCTTCCACGTGACGAGCGAGGTGACATCTTCCTCGCTGCCGCTCTCATAGGTCATGGTCAGCACGGGCAGCTTCGTTTCTTTGCCAATGACGATGGATAGATTTGTTTGATCCGCTGTCAGCAGCAGCGGTTTTTCATGCACATTTACCGTAATTGTGACGGTTTTGGAGAGGATTGTTGCGGTTAATACGGCTTTGCCGATTTTCTTCGCCGTCCATTTTCCGTCTACTTTATCCAAAATCTCTTTGTCACTGCTCTCCCAAACGGCGAGATCGGAGACGTCGATCGTTTCATCGGAAATGGACTGCGCGGTTACTTTGGGCAAGGTGATTTTGTCATCTGGAAAAGCGTCGAGCGTATCTTTGGCTGCAGTCAGCGTACCGGAGATCGTCGGATATACCGTAACGTTAACCTGCTGCGAGGTGCCTTTGTACGTTGCTTTAATGACAGTGCTGCCGATCCCTTTCGGCGAAACAACGCCACTATCGCTGACTGTAGCGGCGTACACGTTGCTGGATGTCCAAGTCGCCAATGCCGTTACATCATCGGGCGTATTAATACCGTTCATCACTTCGACCTTCAGTGCAACATCGCTGCCGTTGATCATTAAATGAAGGTCTTCCTTCGGCGTGATGCGCATGGCTTCGAATGCAGGGCGGACAACGACCGTGACACTGCCGCTTACGCCGAGATAGGAGGCGGTAATCGTCGTCGTACCTGTACCGACGGGTGTGACGACGCCTTTATCAACCGTTGCAACCTTGGCATCGGCCGAAATCCAGCTTGCATTCGTAGATACATCGTCAATATCGCCCGCCGTGTCCTCGGCACTGGCTTTCAAGGTCCGGCTGGGGTCGCCTACTTTGAATTCCATCAACGTATTCGGCGCGATCGTGAGCGACTTATAAGGGGAGGACGCAGACAGCTTGACCGAGTCCGTTCTGCCCTTGTACTTGGCGGTAATTGTCGTGTCGCCGACAGCTACTAGCGTTACTTCGCCGTCGTCGATGGTTGCGACGTTGGTATTGGAACTCGTCCATACTGCTTCCTCGGTAACGTTCGTGTCGGCAGCACCGCTCTTGGATGCGATTAGATCGAAGTCGAGTTCGTCGCCGAGATTAACTTTCAGCGTATCGCTTACGCTGGTGCCGTTATCTTTAATTGTCACGCTGTCATACATATAAGTAACGGAGACAGGCAGCGTGATTTTGTAGCCTTTATAGCTTGCGGTGATCGTAGCGGAGCCTTTAGCGATCCCTGTAAGCAAGCCTGCCGCAACTTTAACAACGGACGAGTTGGAGGTGGTCCATGTTACGTCAGTCGTCACGTCTTTCAATGAGGAGGAGCCTTGAATCGATGCGTTGACTTCAAGCTGCAGATCGTCATCGCCGATATTGAGGGTAGCCGGAGAAGGGGCATTGTCGAATGAAATACCGGTGACAACTTCATCTGCGTATGCCAAGCCGGCAAAGGATGAGAACGTCAGGACAACAGCCAACATGACCGTAAGCCATGGGCGAAGGAAACGGGCGGGAGCAGCAATAGAGTTCTTGCGCATCTGGTGTAATAACCTCCAAAACGTAAATTTTCCGTATCTTCTATAATTAACGGTTTTGGAAGCATGAAACTGAAGGGATTAACCAGACGTTTCCATATTTAGTTGATGTAAAATGAAAAAAGGCTATGAAGGCGGGCCAAACGCAAGCAGGGCAAGGCATTGGAGGCCGTCCTGCGCTAGTTTTATTTTTTCCAGCGTAGAGGTATAATGGGTTAGAATCTTTGCAGCGTCATCCGTAATGGTAAGGGGGGCGTAAGCGCTTGAATGTGCCGAATTTGCTCACGATGCTTCGTTTTGCATTAATACCCGTTTACGTTGCCGTATTTGCTTCAGATTCAACTAATCATATGAAGTGGGCGTTTCTGATCGTCGTTGCTGCCGGTCTGACCGATATTTTGGATGGTTATTTGGCACGCAAATATGGGCAAGTCACGACAGTAGGCTCCATGCTGGATCCGCTGGCCGACAAGACGATGATGATCACCGTCATCCTGTCGCTGCTCATTACGGGACATATTCCGTGGAGCGCGGGAGCGGCTATTTTCGTTCGGGATGCCGGCATGATTGCCGGATCGGCGTATTTCCATTTTCGGGGGAAGAAGACCGTCCCGGCCAATTGGATGGGCAAGCTGACGACAATGCTTTATTATCTCGCGATTTTGTTTATTTTCTTTGAGATGCCTTTCGCGCGCGAATACCTGTGGGGCGTTATCGTGTTCTCGTTTATTACTACATTTATTTACATCGGATTGTTCTTGACGTTGAACAGAGAAAGCAAGAGGGGGAATAACAGCGGCGGCGCTTCGACGGATGCGGAAGAGAAAGAGAACAGCGTCCGGCAAGCTTAGGCTGCGGGAATGGACGTTGCCTGCTGTAGGGGGCATGGCCCATTTCAGTAAAGAAGGAGATCGACGCTGCTCAGAAGCAAACGGCCGATCTCCCTTATCTTAACCCCACGACTGCAGTTTCGTGTAGGATGGGCTTATTGTGGCACAATACCAAGTAATTTATAACAGCATGCTGAAAGGAAGTTCAATTAATGCTCGATATCAAGCAAATCCAAGAAATTATTCCGCACCGCCCGCCGTTCCTTCTCATTGACCGCATTCTTGAAGTAGAAGAAGGCAAGCGCGCAGTCGGCCTTAAGAATGTCACGATGAACGAGCCGTTCTTCACCGGGCATTTCCCCGCGTATCCGGTTATGCCGGGCGTGCTGATCGTAGAGGCGCTGGCGCAGGTCGGTACCGTGGCAATTCTCATGGTCGAAGCGAACAAGGGCAAGATCGGCTTCTTCGCCGGTATTGATAATTTCCGGTTCCGGGGCCAAGTGACACCCGGCGATACGCTGATCCTGGAAGTGGAAATCACAAGGCTGAAAGGGCCGATCGGTAAAGGACAAGCTACGGCTAAAGTCGGCGATAAAGTCGTGGCGGAAGGCGAGATTATGTTCGCACTCAAGGATCCGGAGTAAGTTGCGATCGGACGCATGCGGCACACTGCAAGCAGCCGCGTATCCGCAATATAGGGAAGAATAAGATACATATATAATATTAATGGAGAGGATGTTGAATTTGAATCCAACTGCTGTAGAACGTTATGAGGCTTGGCTGAACGCTCCTTCGATTGACGATGCGACGAAACAAGAGCTTGCCGCTCTGAAAGGGAATGATAAGGAAATCGAGGACCGCTTCTACCGTGAGCTTGAATTCGGTACAGGTGGACTTCGCGGCGTTATGGGTGCAGGAACGAACAGGCTGAACGTCTATACCGTCGGCAAAGCGACGCAAGGCTTGGCTAACTGGACGTTAACGAAGAGCAGCAAGCCGGCGGTCGTTATCGCGCACGATTCCCGCAACAACTCACCGGAATTCGCGCTGGATGCCGCTCTTGTGCTGGCTGCGAATGGCGTTACGGCTTATCTGTTTACATCCCTTCGCCCGACGCCTCAGCTGTCTTATGCTGTCCGCTCCTTGGGCGCTGCGAGCGGCGTCGTCATTACGGCAAGCCACAATCCGCCGGAGTATAACGGCTATAAAGCCTACGGCTCCGATGGCTGCCAGCTTGTGCCGCATGATGCGGAGCAGGTGATCGCAGCGATCCAACAGGTGACCGGTTTCGATCAAGTGAAACGGATGAGCCGGGAAGAAGCAGAAGCCAAGGGCCTGCTGCGGTGGCTGGGCGATGCGGAAGACCGGGCATACATCGAGACGGTCGCGGCGGAAAGCTTGAACAGCGAGCTGCTGAAGAGCGAATTGGGCGCTGACCTGTCCGTTGTTTACACACCGCTTCATGGCGCGGGCAACATGCCGGTACGCGAGGTGCTGAAGGCGGTTGGTTTCTCCAATGTACATATCGTGCCGGAGCAAGAGCAGCCAGATGGCTATTTCAGCACGGTCAAATCCCCGAACCCGGAGGAACGCGAAGCGTTCACGCTTGCGATGAAGCTCGGTCAAGAGGTCGGAGCGGATATCATTATCGGCACGGATCCCGACTGTGACCGCATGGGTGCTGTCGTACGCAATAATGAAGGCGAATATGTCGTGCTGACAGGCAATCAGTCAGGCGCGATTATGGTGAATTATTTGCTTGGTACGCTTAAAGAAAGAGGTCAGCTGCCAGCAAACGGCGTTGTGGTCAAGACGATCGTGACGAGCGAAATGGGCGGCGATATTGCGAAATCCTACGGGGCGGAAGTCGTCAACACGCTGACGGGCTTCAAATACATTGGGGAGAAAATGACCCAATACGAGCAAAGCGGCGAGCATACCTTCCTCTTCGGGTATGAAGAAAGCTACGGCTATCTTGCCGGTACGTATGCGCGCGATAAAGATGCAGTCGTGGCTTCGCTGCTGATTTGCGAGGCGGCTGCTTACTATAAGAGCAAAGGGAAAACGTTGTACGATGTGCTGCTGGAGCTTTATGCGCAGCACGGCAATTACTTGGAGCATCTGGAATCTCGTACGCTGAAAGGCGTGGACGGGGTACAGCAAATCGCCGGCATCATGCAGGATTGGCGGAGTAACCCGCCGGCGGAAGTGGGCGGCATACAGGTCGAGCATGTGCTTGATTATTTGCCGGGCCTGGACGAATTGCCGCCTGAGAACGTACTGAAGTATTTGCTGGCGGACGGTTCTTGGTTCTGCCTGCGTCCTTCAGGCACAGAACCGAAGATCAAAGTGTATTTTGCCGTACGCGGCAAATCCCAAGATGAAGCAAAAGCAGCCATTCAGAAGCTGACTGCAACGGTTATGGAGCGAGTCGACAGCAAGGCATAAGCAGGCAGATGCATCCCGAAGGGGACAGGCTCTTCGGGAAAAAGTTAAGGAGTGGAAGTTGTGCGTCAAAATTGGCAGCAATGGAATCGCAAAGCAATGGCAATTCTCGGTATTTTGGTCATTATCGGCGTGCTCGCGGCTCTGCCGATCGGCGCGTCGCGCTGGCAGATGGAACGCGGCTCAGATCAAGTGGACATCGTATTCGATTACCGTGACTTGGTGCAGATCGCGTCGTACAAATCCCATCCCAAACAGTTCATCCACGAGGAGCTCGGCAAAATGAAGGCGGCAGGCATCAGCTCCATGGCCGTCTTTGAAAGCTCGCTGCAGGATCTGAAGTGGGCAGGGCGCATTACGCTGTACAGCTCGTCTACGCTGAGCGATCTGCAGGGTAAGCCCCTGGAGAAGGACGAGAATTTCACGTACGTGCTCTTTAACGATGCGCAGGCGAGAGAAACGCTAGGCCCGATTATTGAAAATACGTTCAAGCAGTGGGGCATCAACGTCTCGCCATGGGACTTCGAGGGCAAGCAAGGTCTCGTCTTGGAGACGCCGATCGAAGACGCCGTGCTGAAGGCGATGGAGCCGGATCCCATTGCGATCCGAGAACTGCATGACGCAGGCTTCCGGGTTGTCCCCCGTCTCTCGGACCGGATGTCATTCGACGCGGAATCGATGGACGAGCTTCTCTCCACTTTTCAAGAGATCGGCGTAACGCGAATTCTGTTTGACGGCGACGCCGTAACTGGGTATGCAGACAACGCAGAGAAGAAAACATTGTCGCAGTTCGCAGAGCTGCTTAACAAGCATGGAATCGGAATTGCAACGATTGAGAACTCTAAGCCTCAGAAGGGCATGGCCTCACTCGCTTATTTGACGCATTATAATGTAGCGAGAATCTATTCGCTTCCGGATAAGGACTCCGCCGGCATGAAGCCGGAGGAAATCGCGGACCGCTTCCAGCTCGCGGTGAAAGACCGCAGCATCCGCATGTTTTACTTGAATGCAACGCCAGCAAGCAGCCCGGTGAAGTCTTCCATTACCGATCCGCTCGAGAATTTGTATAACTCTCTGCAGGGCGAAGGCGGCTTTCTGGCCAAAATGGACAAGCTGGGCTTCACGGCAGGTCCTGCTGAGCCGTTCGACTACACGTCGCCTTCTTGGATCAAGCCGCTTAAGGCTGTTGTCGCCTTGGGCGCGGTAGCCTTCATTGCGTTGTTGATTCAAGCTTTTGTGCCGGGAATCGTTATTCCCGTATTCGTTGTCGGACTAATAGGCAGCGCAGGGTTATATGTCGTTTCCAAATCGATCTTCGAGCAAGGCTTAGCGCTTGGAGCTGCAATCAGTGCTCCGACGCTCGCTATTATCTGGGCCATTAAGCGCGTGCGTACCCATACCGTGGGCAGTCGCAGACCGATCGGCGGGACGGACGGCGCATTCGCGCACAGCGGTGAAATGCGCTGGATTTTCCCCGGCATCAGCGCCGGACGCCGGTTTATGATGACGGTCGCGATTTTCGCAACGACGGCGGTCATCTCCGTCAGCGGGATTCCGTTTATTGTCGGTCTACTGAACAACATTACCTACAAGCTCGTTCTGGAGCAGTTCCGAGGCGTCAGCCTGCTGCATCTAGCTCCGATTGCGCTCGCTGCGCTTTATCTGCTGCTGTATACGGGAGATTCCGTGTTCAGTAATTTGCGGAAGCTGCTCAGCATGCAGATAACGGTCCTGTGGGTCGGCGTTGCGGCAGTGCTCGGTGTTGCGGCATTGTACTACCTGTC
This sequence comes from Paenibacillus sp. R14(2021), assembly GCF_019431355.1. Lineage (NCBI taxonomy): Bacteria > Bacillati > Bacillota > Bacilli > Caryophanales > Paenibacillaceae > Paenibacillus > Paenibacillus sp. R14(2021). The sequence goes on along the minus strand of NZ_CP080269.1, from coordinate 3,666,494 downwards.
CCGCACCGGCAATGAAGGCTCGGCTTCCTCGATTGAATTAACGTTCCGCAATTTCTTGGAATCGACCTTCGGGGTCCGTCCAAGAACGAAGGAATTTTTGCTCTCGCATCCACTATTCTTCTTAGGCTTATTCCTGGCGCTTCGTTATCGGGCGGCGTGGGTATTATTTATAGTAGGATCGATTGGACAGCTGTCCATGGTGGATACGTTCGCGCATATTCATACGCCGCTGCCGATTTCCGTTATTCGCATTTTGCTCGGTCTTGTGCTGGGCGCGCTGATCGGTCTTGTGTTGATCGGCGTTTGGCAGATCGGGGAAGGAGTATGGAAACGATGGGTACCGCGATTCAATCAGACGAAGCAAAACTTCAAATCCGGCGTGTAGTCCTCTCCGGCTATTACGGGTTCCGGAACAGCGGGGATGAGGCTGTGTTGAAATCGATCCTGTTCGCCCTTGCAGAAGAAGGGGCGGAACAGGGCATACGATTCGTTCCGATTGTTCTGTCTGGCGATCCCGAATGGACGACCGCAATGTACGGCGTGGAAGCCGTGCACCGTATGCGTCTCGGCGAGGTTCTAAAGGCGCTTCGCGGCAGCCATGGCTTGATCAGCGGAGGAGGCAGCTTGCTGCAGGATGCCACTGGTGCCAAGACGATTCCTTATTATACGGGCGTAATTAAGCTGGCGCAGCTGCTTGGCAAGCCGACATTTATTTATGCGCAGGGCATCGGTCCGGTGAATCGCCGGTGGATGGACCCGATGATTCGCGGCGTAATGCGCCGCAGCGCGTATGTTTCCGTGCGCGACGCGGAATCCGCCGATTTGCTTGGGCGGATGGGCATATCGCGCGACCGGATCGATGTTGTACCCGATCCGGTCATGGCGCTGCCGCTTGCGGGCGAAGCCGCAAGCGGGGGCAGGGCCGCCGCAGCGGAGCTGGCGGCCGAGGCGGGCGCGGGCGCACCGGCGACAGCGGCGGGGGATTCGCCGCTGCCGCTGGTCGGCGTGTCCTTGCGGCATTGGCGCAAGGACGGGGCCGACCTGGCGCGCGCAGCCGCCGCGCTTGGCGCGCTGGCCCGCAGCCGGGCGGTGCGGCTGCGGTTCCTCCCGTTCCACACGCCATCGGACGCGGAAGCGTCGCGATGGGTGATGGAACAGCTCGGTGATCTCGGCGCGAGCACGGCCGAGATCGCGGAGTCGAACGACGACCCCCAGGCGATGCTGCTGGAGGTCAGCCGGTGCGATGCACTGTTCGGCATGCGCCTGCACGCGCTGATCTATGCGGCGAATCAATCCGTGCCGCTCATGGGGCTCTCCTATGATCCCAAGATTGATCAGTTCCTGAATCGCCTCGGGCTGAAAGCCGTAGGCACGACGGAATCGCTGAACCCGAAGGCATTCACGACCGCGATGTGCAGCCTGCTCGATGATGCTGCGCAATGGCGCAAGAGCCATGAATCGGCGATTGAACGGTTGAAACGAGAAGCGCGCAGACCTGCGAAACAAATCGCATCGCTTTTACGTTAAACCATATATAGAAGCTTGATCCCTCTAGCAGCCATGGATGACACAAAAGTCTAGTTATGCGGCCGGAAAATGTAGCGAATACGCTGTGTGTGAAAGAAAATGTCACAAAAACATGCCCAAGCAAGCAAAAAGAACGAGATTTTCGTGAAAAATGCTTGAAAATGAGAGTGGAGTTTCTTTTTCAAACCGCGTATAATTTTATCCGGCGATAGCTATGAAAGGGAGATGGAAATGAGTCAGGTCGTTCTCTATACAATCGCATTCGTAATCTCATTATGTCTTGCGCTTGCACTCACCCCGTTTGTCATTAAACTAGCCTACAAAATCGGGGCCATTGATAAACCAAATCACCGCAAAGTGCATACGCGGGTTATGCCGCGGCTTGGCGGGTTAGGCATATACGCCGCTTTTATCGGCGCTTACTTTGCAATTAAACCATTTATACCTGAAGGATTGCTTCGCAATTACGATATGAATTTAATCAATGCCATGCTCGCAGGCGGTTCCATAATCGTCCTGATCGGCGCTTTGGATGACCGCTTCGAGCTGTCGGCCAAAGTAAAGTTGCTGGGCCAAATTATTGCGGCATGCGTCGTCGTATTCGGTTTCGGCGTCAAGATCGACCTGTTGAACATTCCGTTCGGCGAGGCGATGCAGCCGGTTGCTGCATGGATCAGTATTCCGATTACGATTCTATGGATCGTCGGCGTTACCAACGCGATCAACCTTATCGATGGCTTGGACGGATTAGCTGCCGGCGTATCCGGCATTGCGATTGGAACAATACTCGTTATGGCCGCATTCATGGGCTTCGCGCCGGTCATCCTGCTAAGCGCGCTGCTACTGGGAGGCGTAATCGGCTTCCTGGTGTATAACTTCCACCCGGCCAAGATTTTCATGGGCGATACGGGCTCGTTGTTCCTGGGCTTTGGTCTTGCTATGCTGTCCATGATCGGCTTCAAGCAGGTCACGATGGTATCCTTCGTAACGCCGCTGCTTATCATCGGAGTACCGTTGTCGGACACGTTCTTCGCGATCGTGCGCCGGTGGATTAACAAGAAGCCAATCTTTGCACCGGATAAAGGCCATTTGCACCACTGCCTGCGCGAACTTGGCTTCAGCCATCGCCGTACGGTACTTATCATCTATGCGATCGCCTCATTCTTCGGTGTATGTGCGATTCTGCAGTCGACCATCGTGCAGTCAAGCGCGGCCAACTGGATAACTTTCGGCGTCATTCTAGTGCTCGTCTTCTTTCTCCAGATCGGAGCGGAGCTCATCGGAATCGTCGACAAGTCGCGCCGGCCGCTTATCAACTTCCTGCAGCGCTTAGTGCTCCGCACGGAACAGTCGAGGTCCAAATAGCAATCCAATGATCAACTCCGTCCCTCTACTGAGGGACGGAGTTTTTTGCGTTGTCACGCGTTGATACAGCTAGTTTTTTAGGGAAGCCGTCTAAACTTTTGGAAGCTAAGCGCCGATAACAATCATACATCAAAATATGAGAATGGACTGAAGTAGAGGAGGCTTACCGTGATTAGAAAATTAGGTACATGGTTTATCTTGTTGGCCTTGATCATTCAATTAGTGCCTGCAAACCAGGTGGAGACTGCTCATGCCGCGACGGGCAATTTCACGTTCCCAAGCGAAAGCGATCAGATTGGATCGCCTCGCGTAACGACAGACGAGCGGATTACTTTGACGGGAAGCATCAACAATGTTGACCCGACCTCAATCTCGTACAATGTATATCAGATTATTGATCCGTCGGATCCCGATAAAATCGGAAGCAAGCGTGAGAATCTCACCAGTAATGTTTCTGTGAGTGGATTTAATCTGCAAATTTTCAATATTCAACTATTTCCTGGTCTGAACAAAATCACCTTTAAAGGGACGCAGGGCGGTGGAGAAGTAACCAACTCCATCTTCGTCGAGTACAGAAATGGCCCGATGCTATACGATTTAACTGCCAATTTGGACGGCAATAATTTCCCGATTGTGGAGAATGGTACGACTGTCGTTCAGTCTAACACCTCACGCGGCCGCGAAACGGCTGACATCAGCATCACGGGTAAAGCACCCAATGCACAGCAAGTCACAATCGTTGTTAACGGAAGCAGTAAAACATATTCGGTTAATAGCAGTAACAACAACTCATTTGCAGCCGCACCAATAACGTTGCAGAAGGGTAAGAACCTCGTAACCATTCGTATAAAGAACGGAACGCAAACTATTGAAACGTCGCGCGATATTGCCTTCTATAACGGCAGCGTTACTTTTTATGATGTCAACATCAATGAGATTGGAACGGCTCCTACTGATCCAGATCCCTTGCAATCTGCCGCTTTGGAGTATAGTCCCAATTTCGTTATTGATCCTTCACATGTACTGAAATTAACAGGTAAGGTTATCGTGCCTAACAGCCAGTATGCGGATCCTGCTGACCCAACCCAGACAATCAAGCCGCATCCAGATCCGACCCAACTGTTAAATGCGATTAATATGAAAGCAAGTTACAAGAAGGCAACAGATACAACGTATTTGGATCTAACGCCGCAAATCACTAGCATTGCAATCGTCGGTCCTGCAACCGCGACCGATAAATTTTTCGTTTACTCTTACGAAATTAATCTAGATGCCCAAGCTACTAACGGCATGCTGCTGGATACGACGTATAATCTTAAGCTGACTGCCCGTAATGAAGAGAATGCCCATTTGAATCTAACGCCAACAGAACAAGGCACCGACTCCTTGTTTTTCTCTCTGCGTGATAAAACCAAACCTTTTATCAGTCAAGTCAATTATTTACCAGGATATAAACCGGATAACTACCAAGGCATCGAAGGAACGGGACTCGACGGTAAGAACGTTTACGGCCTTCCTGTCGGAATCGAAGTGCTGGTAGGCAACCCTGCTGGCAATGATGTTGTTGACATAACGGGGATTTCAGATAACTACGGTCATCAACCGATGACGCCCACAGTACAAACAACGGATCCGCTTCAATCCGGTATTCCGCTCGCATCTGGAGAATATTATATTCGCGAAAATTCTATTGTGACGAGAACAATTAATGGCTCGCCGCAAACTTTTACGCGCGTCGTCCTAGAATTCAATAAGCTGCCTTATGAAGGGACCCAGACGATTACCGTAAGAGTGGGTGGAGCAGGCGGGGATACTAAAAACGCAAAATTTACGATGCTCTATGGCCCGTATGCCAATTTCAATACTATTTTTGATGGTATGACGGTCTACGACGATTCGACGAAGTCGACAACGGATCGGATCAGTGAAATCATCAATACAAAACTAGGGAATTTCCAAGGTGTGTTGCAAAACATCAACAATACATCCGAAATTAACTACGATACTTCCAACAACAAACCGAGAACTATTTATTTTTATATCAATAACGTTCCTTTTCCTTTAAGAGCTGCCAGCGCTACGGATGTTACCCAGTTCGTATTGGATGAAGTTACTGACACCGACGTTTATGAACACGCACTTAATGCGTTATTCAACGGTGAAAACTCGATCAAGTTTGTTTTTCAAAGTTCGAAGAGCTATTACGAGAAAGTAATCAAATTAAATAAAGTACCAACCAATCTCCCGGTTATTCCGGCTGATTCCACGGGTGTCTATCCATTTACGTTTGCAGATGCGATCAGCGACCCGAAGCCGATTCTTAACGACCCGAACTTCACGAAGAACGGTGCCTTGTATAATACGACGGAACCGTTCATGAATATTTTCGGTTCATTCGATTTCATCGACTTGGGAAAAACGCCAGGTGATGTCGATAGTAAAATGTCATCGTTGTTGCCGGCATCAGGTCATCAGCCCGCAGATGATTATATTCTGAAAATTACTGGTGCGACGCTAACAACGCCTGTTACCTGGAAACTTACTGACCCGTTTCAAATTGTTAAAGGCGATGTTCCGATGGGAATGTATCCGGCCAATGCGAGTATCAATGGCGATCTTATTGTCCGCTACGATTTATTGACGCAGTCTTTCCAGTTTTTAATGAAAAAACAAGAGTTGAATGCGGATGGCAGCTCGAGCGTATACTTGTTTAACGTTTACAACAGCGGAGAAACGGGTCCAAAGGCAACATATCGCTTAGAAGTTGACCCTACGGTACTGCCATACAAGATCCTTCGGCCATATTTACCTGCGGAAGGAACTGTAAACAAAAATTTCGTCGATGTCATCATTAATGCCAAAGGTGCAGACAAAGTAACGATTAATAAACAAGCAGCAGATAAATTCGCATATGATGCCGACAATAATGCGGTTAATGGCATCGAGTATCCGAATGCATTCAAAGCAACGCTCACAGGCCTTAAGCCCGGCGTAAATAAAGTCAATTTTACGATTGAGAGTGCGTCGGATAAAGTAAGCAATTATTTTGAGGTGACATATACGCCTACGAATATACCAGGCGCTGAGTTTCTGGATGATATGAAGAATTCAAACAAAGTCTTTGACGGAGCAGTTTCCTTGAATTTTCCTAAGGGAACAGCGCTAATTCGACGCGATTTCAATGTCCCTGCAAACTTGAAAAACCAGGTATTTGTGGGTCACAAATTGTTATTTGCGATTGCGAATCCTGAGGATGGTGTTGTTGACCGTCGCGAATATGACAATCCTCCTCCTGACTTTGATCTCATTATGCAGAACTTCGGCACGCGTTTTAAAGTGTCATTTCCGACGCGTTTCACAAAATCCAGCCCGGTTTATTGGATTGATGCGGGGCTAGCAGATGATACAACGACGCCTACCTATGATCCTCTGAAAATGGGAGTCGACCCTTATCAGTATCCAGGTGCAAAAGGGCCGAACGATACAAAAATCCCGACGTACGATGAGCGGCCGGATGACCGCGAGCTTATTGCTTCCAAACGCGGAACACTTACGCTCGCGTTTGATCCTAGCATTCGCAACACGGCAGGGACAATCGTAACGGTATATCGCTATGATGTGAAGAATAAGTTCTGGGTTAACCTAGGGGGAACGGTAGATACGAAGAAGAACACGATCACGGTTCCATTTGATCAGTTCGGATATTATGTAGTATCCAAGATGACTTATTCGTTTACTGATGTAACGAACCATCCATATGCGCGTAATTATATGGAGGCGATTTTCTCCAAAGGAATTATGAACGCAGCGAACTTCGATGATTTTGGTGCGGATATGTACACAACACGCGGAGAATTCACGAGCATGATTGTAAAGGCACTCAACATTCCGCTCAACTATGAATTAAGTAAACCGCATTTTGACGATGTGCCTCCTATCATCAACCAAGATGCGTTATGGGATTTCAGTTATATCGAGACCGCTGCTCGAGAAGGGATCATTCGAGGCACGCAGCCGAGAGCGTTTGAACCGACAGCCAATCTATCGCGGGGTGACGCGGCGGTATTCTTGGCAAGGGCGCTTAACTTGAAATTAGACACCGATCCAGCTAAGATCGACAAGGCACTCCAAAAGACATTTAAGGATTATGCGGACATAGATTTCTATGCCAAAGCTGCGGTGCTAGCAGTGGCCAAGAAAGGCTATATCCAAGGTGCGCCTATTGATCCGAAAGATTTGAAGAAAGGCTATACGTTCGAGCCCAAATCGAGTTTGCTCCGATCCGACGCATCCATTATTATCGGTAAGGTGCTCTCCGATTTGAAACGACTACCGAAAATTAATTAGTACTCAATGAAACTGTCCGAGGCTTACTTGGACAGTTTCTTGTTTTTGAGAAAACTAGATAGGAATAGTTACATTAGCATTACATTGGGAAATGTTTCGCATCGACGATATTGGGATAAATGATCTATAATAGGAGCCGTGGTAGAGAGACTGTCATGGTTCATGTGACTCATACATAGTGCATAAAAAGCGCGTTCGAAAAGAAAATAAAAGTTTTTTTACCGGCAGCGCAACTTTTTCGAAACCTGTGCGTTTAATTACATGACGATGCGGGCAAGAGAGCTTAATTAGCAACTGGGATACTTTGGAACGAAATATCTAAATAGCCCTTTACGCTAGAAAAGGCCCATTGTATAATGTTATAGTGACGTTTGGAATCTACCATTTTTTTCTTGTCTATTTTTGTTTACAAGTTTCTGCGACAAGTTCCTACAAGGACTTACGTTTTGCAGACATCATTTATACGTATTATGCTCAACTCGTGAAAGGGGGTGAATCGACCAATGAGACAAACGAGCAAACAATATTCTAAACAGAACTTAAAACCATCCATGCAAGTTATAGGAGGAGACAAAAAGGTTATGAAAAAAAGTTTATCTCTGCTCGTAGCAGCAGCAATGACAATCTCCACAGCTTCTGTAGCATTTGCTGATGCAACAGCTCCAGCAACAACTGATCTTACTGCACAACAAAAATTCGACGCACTTAAAGCACAAGGTGTTCTTAGCGGTTTCCCAGACGGTTCTGCTGGCCTTGACAAAGAAATGACTCGCGCTGAATTCGCGAAAGTTCTTACAAAGCTTGCACAACTTGAAGAGAATGCAAAAGCTGCTAAGATCTACACTGACGTTCCTGCTACTCACTGGGCAGCTGGATTCATCGGTGCTTCGACTGAAGCTAAATTGCTGAACGGCCTGGGCGCTAACAAATTTGGTCCATCCGGTAAAGTAACTGTTGAACAAATCGCTAAAGTAGCTGATCTGTTCGCAGGCGTAGAACCACTTAAAGATGCAACTGTAGCAGGTAAAACATCTGCTTGGGCTACTGGTTATGTAGCAGCAGCAATCAAAGCGGGTCTTCTTCCTGAGCTTCCTACCTACACTACGAACGCAACTCGCGGACAACTGGTAGAAGTAGCTTATGACCTTGCTTCTGCAGTAGTTAAAGTAGCTTCCACTAAAGTGGTTGATGCTACTCACATCGAAGTAACGTTCTCCGACGGCGGCGTTGCTAAGAAAGAATTGACAACTGCACTGGTTAACGGCGTTGCTACTAAAGTAACGGTTGAATACCAAGGTAAATCCTATGAAGTTGAAGTTAAACTTGAGGCTGTTGCAGCTACTTCCGCTTCGCAAACAGGCGCTAAAAAAGTAACCGTTAAGTTCAACCAAGCAGTATCTGCTACAGACAAAGCGGCGCTGACTTACGAACTGAAATCCGGTCTTACTACATTCCCTGTAACTGCGAAGTTCGCAGATGACAACATGTCTGCTGTACTTAGCGCAGCTTACCTGCCAGCTGGTGATTTCAAACTGACTGTAAAAGGCAGTGAAGCGATCAGCCTGAAAATCGAAGCTGAAGCAGCGAAGAAAGTAGACATCACTGCAACTACACTTCAACTTGCTGACGGCCAAGACTTGGGCGTTAAAGTATTCAACCAATTCGGCGAAGCGATGAACACAGCTGCTCAAATCACTTCTTTCAACGTGACGAAAGGCAAAGCTCTTGTCGGAACGACTTCCCTGGACCTTCTGACTGGCGCTAACGCTGCTGTTGCAACAAGCTTGAACGATGTAATCAGCGTAACGGCTATCTATCCTGCTGCTGGTCTTTCCGTTAACAAACAACTGAAAGTAATCAACGGTAGCGTAGCAACTTCGATTAAATTGGGTACAGTACAACCATTGACTGGCGATACTCGTGTATCTGTTGGTAAAACGGGTTATGTACTTCCATTGACAATGGTTGACGCTAACGGTCAAGCCGTAACGCTTCCTAAAACTACCGCTGTAAACAAAATCAATTTTGCTACAAACATTGTGAACTATGCTGGCTTGACTTTCTACGTTAGCGATACTTCCATCATTAAAGATTTCTGGGTTGATGCAAACGGCGTTGTAACATTCGATACTGTTAAGAATGCAGCAAACAATGCTTCCGGTACTGTTTACATCACAGTAACTAACGGTGCTACGGGTGCTAGTGCAACTACTTCGGTAGTCGTTAATGATCTCCCGGCAGTTAAAACATTGTCGCTGAGCAACCCTAGCTCTGTAGTTGTTCAAAACGAGCCTGTAGTACTTCCTTTCACAGCAACAGATTCTTATGATGCAGCTATCGCTCCTAAAGATCTTTCGCTGAATACTCCTGGTCACGTTGTAACGTTCACAGCATTCGGAAAACCAGCAACGGTTGTTAAAAACGCCAAAGGCGAGTTGGTATTCACGCCTGACACTGCTGGATCGACTACGTTGTATGTTTACGTGAACGGTATTCCTCAAGCTAACTCGATTAGCCTGAACGTTCAAGATCCTAAGTTTTACACTGCAGTTAACGGTACGCACGATGTTGCTACAACGTATGAAGTTGGTGCAAGCAATACGTTTGATGCAAGCAAAATTACTCTCGTAGATAACTACGGACGTGTGACAGATCTGACTGGTGGTGTAACAATCACTAGTGACAGCCCAGGCGTAGTTACAACTACTGGCGGTAAATTGACTGCAGTTGGAACTGGTTCTGCTACAATTACTGTTAAGTCCAACCTTCCGGTTGATGCTACTCATAACAGCAACAAAGCAATTACAGACCTTACTTTCACAGTTAACGTTGTGGCTTCGAGTGATATCAAAACGTATGCTATCGATACGATTGGCACACTGTATGGTAACATCGACAGCACTAAAGTAATAGCTGCAACTGACGGTCACCAAAAAGCGGTAACTCTTGTTGGTAAAACAGCAAGCGGTACGACTGTAGCACTGAAATCCAACATTCCTACTTTCGTAACGAGCACGGATGAGTCCGTTCTTAAACTTGAAGCATCAGGCAAATCGGTATATGGTGTTAAAGCAGGTAAATCGACAGTTGCTGCTTACTTCAACGGAACTAAAGTTGCTGAACAAGAAGTAACGGTTTCTGAAGATGCACCAATTGTTAAATCCGTATCCTTCGATGCTGATGAGTACACAGGTACGATCGTGGCTCCTGCAACTACAGTTAATGTTCCAGTAACTGCAACTGTGAAAGACCAATACGGTGTAAAAATTGCTGCTCCATTCCAAATCATCTCGGGCGATTCCACGGTTGCTACTGTTGCAGCTGCTAACAGCCTGAATGTAACGGGTATCAAAAAAGGTCAAAGCACGACATTGACTTATGTTACTTCTAACGGTACAACTGATACTGCAGTTATCGTAATCAACTAATAATTGATTCAGAAAAGCAGGCGAGATTACTCTCGCCTGCTTTTTTTTTGTATCTTATAAACTCATGGTTTTTATCATCCTTCAAAGAGGAAAGCTATACTTATTACTGTGATTTCTTGCGAAACAAATTCGATCATTTTAGCGTCTATTAGAGTATAGAATCCTGGAGGGATGAACGTGGCTTATAAGTGGGCAAAGATTGGTATTCTTACAATGGCAAGTGCGGCGTTACTAATGCAAAATACTGTATTGTCTAACATGTCGGTTGCAGAAGCGGCGACTATCGGCTCAAACTCGATTTCCAGCAAGATCGTTAAGCTCAGCTCATCTGCATACATGAACATAAGAGATGTTCATTTTTTAATGCAAGGCAAAGGAAAAGTTCTTGTGTATTCCGTTAGTATTACGAATAATGGTTCTTCGTCTTTGGATTTATTGGATTACTGGCTTCGTGTAAAGACCAAAACAGGTAAATCATTTAAATCGACAGTCATCGATGCGTATAAAGATACAAAAGATGTTGCCGCAAAAACTACTCAATATTTGACGTATTACACGGTAGTAGACAATCAAACCAAACTATCAGACCTAACATTCCAAGTCGTTAAGTGGGATTTCTCGGCGGCTAATTATGAGCGTGTATTAGGAAATATTCAGTATCCGGCGAATGGTACGGATAAAGTTGCTGCTTACAAAGATACAGTCATGCTGTATGACAACAACAAGATTAGAAGTGCAATCAAACAATCTTACATAACGACCGATGCCAATAATGCCTATCTGGTAGTAAATGTACTAGTAGAAAATGTTGGATTTCAGTCCAGCGACCTGTCTAAAATGAATTTCTTTATTCAAACAGACAGCCTCTCGGTTTATAATGTTACAGCTTCGGGAATCGATCAGACTTCAATTCAGCCGAAGGAGCGTAAAATCATAACGCTGCACGCAACGATTCCACTAGCCGTAGCTAATAAAATTTTATCTCTTGTAGTTGCACAAAATGATGACACAAGCAAGATACAACTGCCAGCAGGTGTCTTTGCTCTCCCCGTATCTAAGCCTTTGACTGCTGCTCCGGTTGGCAAGTCACGTATGGTTTATATTGCAGGTGCGCCGGTTAATACATTGACGGGAGAAGCATTTATCTCTCAGGGCGCAAGCAGTAAGGATATCTCACTTGATTTCACGTTGACTAATATGGACGCAGTATCGATCGGATACCCGAGCTTGGATTATTTTATTGTGACTGCTTCAGGAATCAGCTACCCTTTGTCGTATACAAAAGAAGAGAATGCCCAACTGCTGCCGAGCATTGCCAAAACCGTTGCGTTGAGCGGACAAATTCCAACGAATGTTGATTTGAAATCGGCGAAGCTTGTTGTGAAGTCGCAAGCAACGGATAAGGAAAAGCCGTATATTATAGGTACGTATTCCATTTTATCTTCGACACAGCAAGGATCACTCGGTAGCTCCTTTATTTATAACAATGATTTCTCAGTCAAATTGGATACCATCCAGCGAGCCCCTAGTACTGACAATGATAGGCTAGTGGCGAATTTGACGATCACGAATCGGAGTAGTGCGAGTCAACAAGTCCCCTCACTAGGTGGATATTTCATGGTTAATGGTGTAAAGATTGGCATGGAACAGAAGGCCATTGCACTTGACGATTCAGTTACAATTGCTCCTCAAGCTTCTGCTAGCTTTGTCGTATATTCCGAAATTCCGTATACTACTGCTATTGATGATATAACATTTGTGAGTACAGAGTCGGTACAAGACAAGGCCGGCAAGCAACTTTATCAGTTTAGTGCACAGCGCTTAAGTGATATTGTAGCTAAGAGACCAGAAGATGCATATACCATCAACAGCTTAGGAAAGCGTTCTAAGATTAACATACTTCGTACGGCTGTATTCGGCGGAACTTCGAAAAATAACTTTTATGCGGAATTCGAAGCCGTGAATAATGAGACTCGTTCGGCGCAAATCGCTCAGCTTGGCGGCTATATTCAAGATAAGAATGGCATAATTGTGCCAGTTCAATTTGCAGCTGTGAAAGACAAATTGTCTCCAAATGGAAAAGCATTGCTAAGTGCTTGGGCGCCGATATCCAAAAGTTTCGATACTTCCTCGTATAAATTGATTTTAGGACAAGCAGTCGCGGTTAATAACGGTGGTAGTACATCCGCTACCGACAATAACAGTGGAGCAGGAGGAAATGGTGCAGATAGCGTCAGTAATCCTGTCATTGTAAATATGGTTTCTTATCCTCTTAGTGCATTTGAGCCCGTTGTTAATAAAGATTTAGGTGCCATTAAGTTTGCAGGTTATTCACTTGGTCTGCATTACATCAATGCTTTCCTTAACGTTGCGGGTCAGTTTGATGTGAGTGGTTTAAAAATTACACTGGATTACACATTGGCAAAAAGTGGTGACTATGAAATAATATCAGGAGACCACAAATTATTAATTGAATTTGTGAATCAGGATTCGAATCAAGTTACGTTTACCAAGCAATTCTCGCTCTCGGCTGCAGGTGAGGGAGAAGAACAGCTAACGGAAGCGATTGATAATCCTTTAACACTCGTATTTAATGACTCGGACATTCAAAATAAAATTCAGAAATATAATACGTATAAAGTAAATGTTTACGACGTTTTCCAGAATACAAAATTACTATTGGCGAGCAAAGAAATGAATTGGTTTGTCACGACGCCCTAAATGAAATATAAATGATAGTTAAGGGAGAGCCAGTGTAGCACTGGCTCTCCCTTTATAAAATGGTAGATGTTCGGAAGAATTTTAGGTATGCTAGAAAAAGGAGTAAAATGGAAAGGGGCAAATTAATTTTGCGTTTTAAGAGATTAACTCTAGCTACTTCCGTGTCGGTCATTGCTATAGCTATATGGACCGGTACGACGTGGTCTAGCCAAGCGGAAACATCAATTGTCCCTGGCTCCGTCAACGACCCTGTCGTCACGAAGAGCTACATTGATAAACAGGTTGCGGACCTGGTTAAAGCCGAGCTTGGCAAGCAAGGCGTGGATCAGACGAAGCTGCAGCAAACGCTCGATGCGTTCCAGAAGGAAATGGAGCAAAATCAAGGCGGACAGAAGGTCGAGGTTGTCACAGTGCCGGTGGGCAAACGCCTCATTGCTAAAGATGGAGCGGAGTTTATTGTGCGGGCAGGCAAAGCGGCTGTTTACAGCGCAGATGCAAACGGAATATCCGATCTTACTGATGGAAAAGACATCACCAATGGCAAGTCCGTCCCTAATAATCACCTCATCTTGTTCCCGCGCGGAGGACGTGGAGTCACGACTGCTACAGGACAAACCACCGGTCTTACGGTGATGGTTCGCGGCGGTTACGAGCTTCAGACGCAGCAATAGTTATTTTTAACCCGAACTGACAACAACTTGGCCGCTTCAGATTTATGGCATCGGCACACACTACAAGTATCCCATTAGGAGGTGCTTACGATGTCGAGAAGTAATCGCAAAGTTGTTCCTGAATGCGCGCAGGCCCTGAATCAAATGAAGTATGAGATCGCAGCCGAGCTTGGTCTGATGACCGGCGGCGCTGCTGGCGGAGCTGATACGGAGTTTGCTTCGGAGCTTGGAGGAACGGGGTCTGGTACTGGCGCTCATGTGAACTGGCCGCAGATTGCCACGCGCGATGCAGGGCGAATTGGCGGCAGCATAACGAGAAGGCTTGTTCAACAAGCGGAACAAGTGCTCAAAGGCTTGTAAAGGCCCTTATTGCCATTGACACAAAGCGACAGTTTCGGTATCATACTGTTTTAGAGAGTTCTTATGAGACCTTTTCCACTTTGGAAAAGGTTCATTTTTTGGAATCGAAACGTTCAACGTTAGATCCCTTATGGGACAACGATTTCTTATAGAGTCCCAGCAATCGATGGATGTTATGCATCATACTTAGATTATTAAGGTGTAGGAGGTTGAGGTTTAATGTCGCTTAAAGGACGTCATTTGTTTACATCTGAGTCTGTAACGGAAGGCCATCCCGATAAAATATGCGATCAGATTTCTGACGCAGTATTGGATGCTTTCCTTGAAGTTGACCCTTATGCGCGCGTAGCGTGCGAAGTTTCTGTTGCTACTGGCTTGGTACTGGTGATCGGTGAAATCAGCAGCCGCGCGGATTATGTCGATATTCCGGCCATCGTACGTCGTACGATTAAAGAAATCGGATACACGCGTGCCAAATACGGCTTCGACTACAGTACATGCGCTGTTCTTACATCGCTGAATGAACAGTCTGCCGATATCGCGCAAGGCGTAAATGCTGCGCTTGAAACGCGTGATGGCGTAGACGTTCGTCAAGAGAATGAGGACATTGGTGCAGGCGACCAAGGCTTGATGTTTGGTTTTGCATCGAATGAAACGCCTGAGCTGATGCCGCTTCCGATCGCGCTTGCTCACCGCATCTCGCGTCAATTGGCGGAAGTTCGCAAGAACGGTACGCTTGAATATTTGCGCCCGGATGGCAAAACGCAAGTAACGATTGAATACGTGGACGGCAAACCGACTCGCGTTGATGCAATTGTTGTATCCACGCAGCATGCGGAGGAAGTGACGCTTGAGCAAATTCAAGCCGATATCCGCAAACATGTTATCGAACCGGTTGTCCCTGCCGAGTGGCTCGATGATGCGACGAAATACTTCATTAACCCAACAGGCCGCTTCGTTATCGGCGGACCGCAAGGTGATGCGGGTCTTACAGGCCGTAAAATCATCGTTGATACGTATGGCGGCTATGCTCGTCACGGCGGCGGTGCCTTCTCCGGCAAGGATCCAACTAAAGTTGACCGTTCCGCAGCCTATGCAGCACGTTATGTGGCCAAGAACATCGTAGCTGCAGGCTTGGCAGATAAATGTGAAATCCAGCTTGCTTACGCAATCGGCGTAGCAAACCCGGTTTCCATCAACGTGGATACGTATGGAACAGGCAAAGTCGACGAAGAAGTACTTGTTGAAGTTATCAAGAACAACTTTGATCTTCGTCCTGCAGGCATCATCAAGATGCTTGACCTGCGTCGTCCGATTTACGGAAAAACAGCTGCATACGGTCACTTCGGCCGTACGGACATCGACGCTCCTTGGGAGCGCGTTGACAAAGCAGAGCAGTTGAAGGCTGACGCGCTGCGTTAGAACATGCTCGTTTTACACAAGTAGCCGCTCCTGCAGGAGCGGCTTTTTTGCATTCTTGTTAGCGTAATCTCTTCATTTCAACTGCATTTCGTCCGAAAACAATAATACGAGTGTCAATTATTAGGGAGTGGTAAATTTGGTTCTTAATCGAAAATGGTTATCTATTTTGGCAGCAATACTGATTATTCAATTTATAGCAGGTGGGTATGTGTTCAAGACACCACTTGCGGAGGCTGCAGCAGCAGGGCCAGCGATTTCGAGTTTATCGCCGTCAGCTAATACGACGAATGTACCCCTGAATACTAATTTAATTATAGCTTTCGATGAGAACGTTAGAAAAGGCACGGGAGGAGCTACGATTCAAATCCGCAGACAACTGGACAACGTAGTGTTTGAATCGTATGTAGTCGCGACGGACAGTAAAATCGCTGTCGGGACGGGTACGAACAAGAATCTCGTGACGATTACGCCAAGCACGAATTTTGCTCTTAACACCAGTTACTACGTTACCATTGACCAAGGAGCTTTTGCAAACGAGGGAAATGGTGCGAACTTCGCCGGATTGACAAGCGCGGTCAGCTGGAGTTTCACAACGATTGCGTCAGCGGATGTAACGCCGCCTTCACTTGATACTACAGTTCCCTTCAAACCGGCTAATGGAGCGGTAGCAGGAGTGAGCACGAAGCTTACGCTGCGCTTCAGCGAGCCAGTTTACGCTGCAAATGGGAATATTACGGTAACAAATATCGCTCAACCCGGTGATATGCAATCCATCAGTGTCAACGCACCAGGAGTGGTTGGAAGTTCGACAGAATTTATCAGTATTACGCTGAATAACACGTTGCAAGGCAATAGCACTTATGAAGTCATTGTACCAAATGGTTCATTTCAGGATGCATCGGGAAACAAGTTCATTGGCGTTAGTTCAGCGCAGTGGCGGTTTACTACTGGGGCCCCACCATTAGGAGATCCAACACTGACCCCGGCCAATAATGCATACGCGGTTAGCGTGTCGACTAATCTTACGTTAAGCTTCCCCGGAAAAGTATCAGCGAATACGGGGAGTATCACCATTCGCAATATAGCCGATAATGCCATCGTTCAAACGATCGATGCTAACTCCGGTTATGTGAGCTATGTTCCTAATGCAGGGGGGACGGATGTTATCGTAAATCCGCCCGCTGATTTGGCTCCGAGCAGAGGTTTCTACGTTTTGATCGATGCGGGTGCTTTTAAGGATACGTACTCACCGTCTAAACAGTATCAAGGTATTTCGGATGCTCGGACTTGGAGTTTCATTACCGATCCGGGTAACGACATGACGCCGCCAACGCTGCTTGCAGACCGCAAACCACTGGGGACACAAGCCACGCAGACACTAAGCCTTGAAATGAATTTTTCGGAGCCGGTATATCCGGGAACGGGGAATATTATTATCCGATCATCGCCGTCTGGTGCAGTATTCGCTAGCTTGCCTGTCACTTCCGATAAGGTAAACGGAGGCGGGACATCTAAAATTACGGTCACAGATGCGAGTATAGTGTATGTGAGTAACAATGCCTACTACGTGGAAATTGGGGGTCAGGCATTTTCTGATGCCAAAGGCAACTATTTTGTCGGCATTCAAGGTTCGGGAGGCTGGCAGTTCACGGTCACGCAGGATAACATCAAACCTGCGATTGTGGCACAAAATCCGGCTAGTGGAGCTACGGATGTACCGCTTCTAGGTGTGAAGCTGGAAGCTATGTTTAGCGAGCCCATCCAATTGGGATCGAATGCTTCCGCGATAAAGATCAAACGTATTGGAGGTACCGCTGCAGACGTCATTGCTGCGTCATTCTCCATCGACCCAAACAATAATAGCAAGTTGGTTATTACCGTCAACGGAAATATGGCTGCATCCACGGAGTATTACGTGGAAATCGCTGCTGGAGCTGTGACTGACATGGCAGGAAATGCATTCGACGGTATTTTGAATCAGTACCAGTGGACTTTTCGGACATCGAATTCTTCGACGGGTGCGCCTTCAGTCACTAAAGCTGATTTAATTGGATACAGCAAGATAGCCATTACATTTAACAAAAATTTGAATAACAGTGTAGCGACAACGCCGTTTCCAGCAAACTTCTATGTAACCGTTAACGGAGCAGGCCGCACAATAACCGGCGTTTCCATTAGCGGGCAGGTCGTCACGCTTACGCTTCAGACTCCTGCTGCATATGGCCAGGTAATTAAGGTCTCATACTCGGCCGGAACAAATCCGATTAAAGACCTTGCTGGTACATCAGCGGCTAATTTCTCCAACATCAATGTTACCAATGTTCCAGACACGACTGTGCCGAAGCAAGTCAGCGGCTTGATCAGTGGGAACATCATTATATTGACGCTCAGTGAGGAGATCGTAGAACTCAGTCCTAATGCGTACTCGCAGTTCGCGGTAACGATTGACGGATACTCTCGCTCAGTTACGCAAATATCGAGTTCGGGAAGCTCGGTCTTTCTTACAATCAGCGGAAATGCAGTAACGATAGGACAAAACGTGACTTTGTCGTACTCGCCTTCTTCCTATCCTCTTCGGGACATGTCGAATAATGCCCTTCCAGCATTCAGCGGCTTCTACATACTGAATGGGCAGGACACGAAGGCACCTATTCTGCAAAACATTACAGTCTCGGGCGCGATAGTTACGCTTATTTACGACGAAGCCATGAACGGCGCGCTGGTTCCACCGGCATCCTCATTTTATGTGACCGTAAACGGCTCGGCGCGATCAGTCTATTCCGTCTCTGTTAATGGCATGCAGGTGACCTTGACACTTGCCTCTTCAACAACCGCGGCAGATGTTGTTTTAGTTTCTTACGTGGGCGGCTCACCAGCCCTGACGGATCTTGGCGGTAATTCCGCCCCTGCCTTCAGCGGCGTTAAGACGGGCGGATCGGCAACGACACTTGCCTTGAACGGCATTATAGCCAAAGGCAGTACGGTAACGATCAGCTTCGCGTCCCCGCTGAATACGTCGTACTCGGTCTCCACGACGCAATTCTCGGTGAAGGTGAATAATGGAATCCGCCCGGTATCGAGCGCAGCAATCAGCGGCTCGTCCGTTGTCCTCAGCTTGTATACGCCGGTTGGCATAGGCGATGCGGTGAAAGTCAGCTACAGCAACAACGGCGTTGGGCCGCGCTCCACCACAGGCGCGATGCCGGCTTCCTTCACAGATGTCAGCGTCGCGAATCAGACGACGTGGGCCGACAATACCGGCAATGACTATGAAGCGGCTGCAGACGGCGGACTGTCCATTAAGACAACCGCGGCAACGACAACACAGACGGTATCGCCTGCAGGCACATCAGTGAATCAATTCGTTCTGACGGCAGAGAAAGTAACGTCTGCCTACAATGCCATCCGATCAGTAGGCGGCATGGTGCCTAGGGTCGTATTCACGGTACCATCGACCGAGAACGCGGCTTCCGTCGCGCTTCCGCTAGGCGCGCTGGAGGACGTGAAGAAGGCAACATCCAACGCCTCGATCGCGGTTGCTTACAAATCGGTCACGTACGAGATTCCGCTCAGCGCGCTTAATTTCACCCAGCTTGCGCAAATGATGAACGCGGGCGGAGCAGTCGGCCAACTGATCGTATCCATTGATACGAACGCCGGCTCGCTGGGAACGGCGCTTACGACGCAATTAAACGGGACAAGAGCGCAGACGCTTGTGAACCCGGTCAGCTTCGAGCTTGCGGTATCAAGCAACGGACAGACGAAGAGCGTCAGCGATTTCAGCGGTTTTGTTACGCGTACGATTAAGACAACCGGCGGTCTGGACGGCAGACAAGTATCTGTCGTATGGATGGATCCGCAGACGGGCAAGCTCTCCTATGCACCGACTCAGGTGACGCAAGTCGGCGGACAGTCGGTCATCACGTTCAAGCGCAAAGGCAATAGCGTGTATGCCGTTGTAAAAGGAGCGGTCAGCTACACCGATCTGAATAAGCATTGGGCGCGCAATGATATTCTCTTGCTTGCCAACAAATACATCGTCGAAGGCAGCACCTTGACCGCCTTTGCGCCGGATAAAGCCATTATGCGGGGCGACTTCGCGATGTTCATCGCAAAAGGCCTAGGGCTCACGGGAGACCGTTCGGCCGCAGCGAAGTTCAAGGACGTTAATTCGTCGACAGTCCTGGCGGCTTATATCGGGGCTGCAAGCAAAGCGGGCATCGTGGCGGGCATGACGGACGGCTCCTTCAAGCCGAATAGCCCGATTACGCGGGAGCAAATGGCTTCTATGATGGTGCGTGCTGCAAGTGCTGCAGGCGTCCAGATCAGCTTGAAGAGTAATGCTGCCGACACCTTGAAGAAGTTCAAGGACCGCGGGAAAATCGGCACATGGGCGCAGTCCGATGTGGCCAAAGCGGTAGAAGCTGCCATTATCAACGGCCAGACGGCCAATACGTTCGGCGGAAAGAAAAACGCAACGCGCGCAGAAGCTGCCGTAATGGTAAAGCGGCTTCTCGCCTATGTAGATTTTCTAGATATTTAATTGGAAGAGAGCTATCCTGTCGAATCGACATGGATAGCTTTTTTTTGTCACCTGAATGATGTTGATAGGACTCTTCTATCAGACGTAACTTTTCCATGCTTTCCATAGTCTAACTTACTAGACTTCGAGATGGGAGAGTTGCTAGACACATGCATAGCGTAGGGAAGAAGAACGACAAGCCGGTCAGAAACGGCAGACGATTACTGGTATGGACACTCGGAGCTGCGCTGCTGACGCAGCCCTTATTGATAGCATTGCCCGCTTTTGCATCCGCCGCGGATAACGATACAGCCATTCAAATGGCGGTGCAGCAGCAACTGGTTCGCGTGAGCGAGGAAATGATTACAGCCGGCGCGAAACGTGTCGATTATTCGTGGACAAGCAAGCCTGGCGCAGGCGCTGTGCTTTCCAATGTACATGTCATTGAAGTGGATTTGAACAATCCATATGTGAAGCTCGACGTTATGAACGGCAAAGCCGGATCGGTATCTGGCGTGAGCTCGGTCGGCAATATGGTCAGCAAGTCGGGAGCGGTTGCGGGCGTAAACGGTGATTACTTCAATACGGCGAACGGGAAGGGCTCGCCGATTGGGGCAGAAGTACAAGGCGGTTCGCTCGTAGTCAGCCCCTCCAAGCTGACGGGGATGTATGCGTTCGCGGTAACAGCCGATCATAAGCCGACGATTGATACCTATAGTTTCGAAGGGGCAGTTACTGCAGGGGACGGTACGACCTTCGCGCTGACAGGCATCAACAAGGCAGCCTACAAGACGGAGCCGGACGACGGCTACAGCCATGCCAACGCGATGTATATTTATACGAGCGCATGGACGCAGTCGCGGCCGGATGCGAGCGACAGCTCGACGACGCCGACGGAGGTGCTGGTCCAGAACGGCGTGGTGACGCAGTTCGCCGACAATGCGATGATTACAGGCACCGTGCCGGCAGACGGCTACATTCTGCGCACACACGGGAAAGCGGCGCAGTATGCGCGCGAACATCTGCAGATCGGAACGGCTGTAACAGCGAGCTATAACCTGATCGCGCAATCGACGGGACAGAAAGTAGACGCGAATGCGCTGCAAATGCTGATCGGCGGCCATACGATTCTGGTGGACCAGGGAGCTGCGGCGAAATTCTCGCGCAGCACGAGCAGCATCAGCCCCAACAGCGACCGGGCGCGCACGGCCCTCGGTTATACGAAGGACGGCCAGAAGGTGCTGATTATTACGGTTGAAGACAGCGGCAGCAGCCAAGGCGTCACGCTGGCGGAGCTGCAGCAGCTGATGGTGAAGCTCGGCGTATGGCGCGGAATGAACTTGGACGGCGGCGGTTCGACGACAATGGTATCGCGTCCGCTGGGAGAGACGGCAACACAGCTGAGCTTCCCTACAGAGTACGGCAGTACGCAGCGCCAAGTGGCGAACGGACTAGGGGTCTTCTCGACCGCACCGGCCGGCCCGCTCATGGGGATCAAAGCCAGCGGCAGCAGCGTGCTGTTTATCGGACAGCAAGCCTCATACGCACTGAAGGCGTACGACACCTTCTATAATCCGGTAGACCCGGGAACGATGACGCCGCAATGGAGCGCAAACGCGTCGTTCGGTGCTTTCGCGGGCAATACCTTTACGGCTACCAAGGCAGGCCAAACAACAATCACCGTCAAGTCCGGTAAGGTAACCGATAAATGGGGTGTGGAAATTATCGGAGGCGACGCGATTTCCTTGATGTCAGTGGATGCAAGCTCCCTCGTTCTGGAACAAGGCAAGACGTTGTCCGTACCTGTGCATGTCACGTTGAACGACGGCCGTAAGCTGACGGTGCCTTCTTCGTCTGTGAAATGGGAGCTGAGAGGCTTCAAGGGGACAGTGCAGGATGGTGTGCTGACGATCGACAGCGTGAATCCGGATGCAGCTGCGGGCTACGTGATCGCTCATTATGATGGTTTCTCGTCGATGGCGGTACTGGCGACAGGAACTGACAAAAAATTCGATAATTTTGAAACCCAGACCTACCCAATTTCGTTCCAGGGTACGAATGGTGTAGGGGGTACCGCTGCAGTCGTGACGGGATTGCCAGGAACTAATGTTTCTGGTGTCCTGCAGCTGCAGTATGATTTTACGAACGGAAGCGGGACGAAAGCGGCATATGCCGTTCTGAACGGTACGGGCCGCAAGGTAGAAGGCAATCCATCCGCCATGAGCATCGACGTCATGGGCGACGGCAGCTTGAACTGGGTACGTGCGGAGTTCATCGACAGCAAGGGTGCCGCACATTTGGTTACGCTTGCGAAGCAGGTGGACTGGGTGGGCTGGAAATCGCTCAAGGTGAACCTGCCGGCTGACGAAATGGCTTACCCGGTTACGCTGAAACGACTCTATGTCGCATCGCTGGAGGACGGCCAGGACGAGCGCCAGCTGACAGGGGCGATCGGCTACGACAACATCGCCTTCCAGTACGCCGCGGTCGTGGCTGAGCCGCCGCATAAGCGGATTGACCTGAAGCTTGGCTCGAAGTCGGCTGCAGTCGGCGGACAGCCTTATAAGCTGGATGTCGCTCCGCTCCTGCTGCAAGGGACGACCTATCTCCCGCTGCGGTTCGTCACGGAGGCCATGGGCGCTCAAGTAGACTGGGATGCCGCGCTCAAGCGAGTCACGGTGCTAAGAGGCAATCAATTGCTGGAAATGCGCGTAGGACAACAGGATTACGTGCTGACAGGAACCCGAAAACAGTCGGATGTAGCGCCGATCACCCGCAGCGGACGTACATTAGTCCCGATCCGTCTCGTATCCGAGCAATTAGGCCTACATGTCAATTGGGACGGCAAATTGGGCACGATTACCGTCGAATGAGATGGGCGCCTTTGCCCAAATTTGTGATATGATAGCAGTAATAGTTAGAAGAAAGTAGGCCGAGAAAACGTGGATTATCGTATAAACGATATCGATCGGGTGATCAAAAACGCGGTTCTTGTGATGGAGGACAGCAAATATCAGATTTTCGAGATTTGCGAGTCGGCACGCAAGGAAATGTTTTCCCTCGGCCAGGAATTGAACGAGGTGCTCGCGGAGGCTGCGGCCATTATTGATAAGGTCGACCAGCTGGAGCTCGAGTATCGCAGGGCAAGGATGCGGTTAACCGAGGTCAGCCGGGATTTTGTGCGATACAAGGAAGAGGATATCAAAACTGCCTACGAGAAGGCGACGCAGCTTCAGCTCGAGCTCATGGTGTTCCGAGAGAAGGAAACCTACCTCAAGGCGCGCCGGGATGAGCTGCAGCAGCGGGTGCGCGGCGTGGAGAAGTCCATTGAGCGCGCAGAATCGATTGCTTCGCAGATTAACGTAGTGCTGGAGTACTTGTCCGGCGACTTGAATCAAGTGACGCGCATTCTGGAGTCCGCCAAGAACAGACAACAGATCGGGCTGAAGATTATTTTGGCCCAGGAAGAAGAGCGCAAAAGGATCGCCCGGGAGATTCACGATGGTCCTGCACAATCGCTTGCGAACCTAGTTCTTAGGACGGAAATTGCAGAAAGAATGCTCGTGAAGCAGGAATTTCAAATCGTGCACGAAGAATTAATAGATTTGAAGAGTCAGGTTCGTTCCGGGATTGAAGAAATTCGTAAGATTATTTTCAACTTGCGTCCGATGGCATTGGATGACCTGGGACTTGTTCCTACTCTGCGTAAATATATTCAAGACTATGAAGAGAAAAGTAGAATTCGCACGATGTTTGACACGATCGGCAAAGAGATTCGACTGCCTTCGGCTATGGAAGCCGGCATCTATCGTATGGTGCAGGAAGCTTTCAGCAATGCGTTCAAACATGCGAACCCGTCTTATGTCTCCCTCGAAATCACCTTTCAAGCACAAATGGTGAAAATTGTCGTCAAAGACAATGGCGTCGGCTTTCACGCGGATTTGATTGAATCAAGGGCCAAGAACAGCGTCCATTTCGGGCTGATCGGCATGCGTGAGCGGGTTGAGCTGCTTGAAGGGAGGATGGAGATCGAATCAGCGATCGATCAAGGCACGAAAATCACGATTCATATCCCCATCAACGCGGAAACGAGAAAGGAGTAATTGACGATGGAATTGAAAGCAACGAACGGCAAGCGCAAGATCAAAGTATTGATCGCTGATGATCATCAGTTGTTCCGCGAAGGACTTAAGCGGATTCTCAATATGGAAGATGACTTGGAAGTGATCGGCGAATGCAACGACGGCATACAGGTGCTGGAGTTCTGCAACGAGACGAGGCCGGAAGTCGTCCTGATGGATATCAACATGCCGATTGAGAACGGGGTAGTTGCAACCGAGCGGCTACGCGATATTTTTCCAGAGGTCAAGGTTATTATTCTTTCGATTCACGACGATGAGAGTTACGTATTTGAAACGCTGCGCAAAGGTGCAAGCGGCTATCTGCTCAAGGATATGGAAGCGGAGGCGCTGGCGAACGCGATTCGTTCCGTCGTGAACGGCTATGCGTACATCCACCCCAAAGTAACGGGCAAGCTGATCAACCAGCTTCGCCGCATGACGTACCTGGATGAGATCGGCGCGACTTCAGGAGCTGCAGCCGCACGCGAAACCGGCGTCAAATTCATTGCAAGCGAGAACAACCCGCTCACTCGCCGCGAAGCCGAAGTACTTCGTTTGATGGCAGAAGGCAAGAGCAATAAGATGATCGGGGAATTCCTATTTATAAGCGAAAAAACGGTTAAAAACCACGTAAGCAGCATTTTGCAGAAGATGGAGGTCGATGACCGGACACAAGCGGTTATCAACGCGATCAAATTCGGCTGGGTTACGCTGTAACGAGACATACATATCGAAGAGAGAAGCCTTCGCGCCTGCGGGGGCTTCTTTTCGGTTCAGGCCGGCATGCGCGGAACGCGATTGCCGATGGCCGAGGGAAAAAATAAACGGCCGGTGCAGGGGTAAGCGGGAGCGCGTTCGTCTATTGAGGTAGAGGGGAGGGAGAACGATTCCGGACGAGGACATTATTGCGCAAATCCGGCAAGGCAACCGCGAAGCTTATCGCGAGCTAGCGGTACGTTATCAGGATGAGCTGTATCGGCTGATTTGGAGCGTGCTGCGAGATACAAGGGACGCGGAGGATGCGCTGCAGGAGACGCTTGTGCGGATCTATCTCTCTCTGCCCGGTTACCGGAATGAAGGCTTCAAAACATGGGCATCCCGCATTGCCGTCAATCTGGCGATCGATGTGAAGAGACGCCGCATACGTAAGGATACGCTGCTGCAGCGGGCCGGGCATGAAGCACTGGCTGCGGCAGATGAAGGGAATTCGGGAGCGCCGATTCGCCGCCAGGAGGCTGCGGGATTGGAAGACGCAGCCGGCACGGGCGCGGGCCAGGGAGCGGCGGCCATCGGCTTTGCACCTCCCGCGGAGCAGGAGGCGCTGGCACGTGAAAGGCAAAGCCGCGTGCGCCAGTTAGTCGCATCGCTTCCGGACAGCTATCGGAAGGTCGTGCGCGCGTACTATTTGGAAGACCGTTCTCAGAAAGAGATTGCGGAGCGGGAGCAGCTGCAGGTACGCAGCGTCGAGTCGAAGCTTTACCGTGCGAAGCAGTGGATGCGCAGGCATTGGAAGGAGGAGGATCTGGAATGAAGCATCGAACTGCCGAAGAATGGCTTGCCTATATCGCGGACGAGCTGCGGGAAGAGGAACGGGTTGAAGCGGAGAAGCATTTGAAAAGCTGCGACGCCTGCCTCGCGTTATATATGGACGTGCTGACTGTAGATGCGCCGCGGGTGGAGCGCTTGCACGTGGATCGCGCGGCCGCGATTACGGATCAAGTGATGGATACCGTTCGATCGCATGCGCTCAATTGGCGCGTAACGACGTCGCCGCCAAATCCGCCTCCTCCTTCAGGCGAAGCCGTCAATCGAAGAGCGCCGGCAAAACGCAGCAAGCGAAAAGAGACGATGATCCATTATCTCATTGCCGTCTTCGTCATGCTGCTGCTCATGTCGACAGGGGTGTTCCAGCGTCTGGCGACCCATCCGCATGAACTCGAAGCGCAGCTTGGAAGCAAGACGGAGTCGGTATCGACCTCCATTATGACGCGCACGACTGCAGTCATTCAAGCTTTCGTTGCGAAGTCGGATAAATCTACTAACGCAGGCAAGGAGTGATCGTACGTGGTAAAAAATCCGGTATTGACCTTGTTCCTCGGCTTCTTCCCGGGCATCGGCCATATAGCCGTGGGGCGCAAAGGCCGCGGCATCCTATATCTCATCCTCTGTGTAATGAGCTTGTTTATGGCACTGGCAGTAGGAATGTCGAGCAGGGAGGAAGATTTTCTGTTCGCGGGAATGTTCTTCTCCTTCGTGATCTGGGCGATTAATATGCTCGATCTCATCATTTATCTCGTACGCAGCGGCGGCAGCACGCAGGCGAGTCAATCGTTCGGGCCGCAGCTCCAGCAGCCGATGTCGATGGGCGATGAGCGGTTCTATCAAACCGGCATCCGGCAGCCGGTACGCGACGATGCGAGCGAGCGGTTCTTTACGATTCTGTTGTCCTTTATTCCCGGGCTCGGCCATCTTCAGCTGGGACTGATGCAGCGCGGCATGAGCCTCATGATCGGGTTCTTCGGTCTGCTCGCGATGATTGTATTCGTTGCCGTTCTTGCGGATCAGCCGGGCTTTCTCACGTTCCTGCTGGCGCTGCCGATCATTTGGCTCTACGCGATGTTCGATGCGATTCGCCTCGTCGGGCTGAAGCAAAGCGGAGAAGCGCTGCAGGATCGGTCCATTCTGGACGATTGGGATGAGCATCGGCACGGCGGGGGCAAGCGCAGCCGCTGGATGGCGACGGTGCTGTCGATTTTGCCGGGAGCGGGACATATGTATCTGGGATTGCCGAACAGGGGGCTGCAGCTGATGGCGGGCTTCCTCCTGTCGATCTATCTGCTGGACGTGCTGCAATTATCGTTGTTTCTGTTCATGGTGCCTCTGCTGTGGTGTTTTGCCTTCTTCGACTCGCTGCAGCAGCAGTCGCGTTACAACAATGGGGAAATGCTCAGGGATGTG
Organism: Paenibacillus sp. R14(2021); assembly: GCF_019431355.1. NCBI lineage: Bacteria > Bacillati > Bacillota > Bacilli > Caryophanales > Paenibacillaceae > Paenibacillus > Paenibacillus sp. R14(2021). The sequence continues at coordinate 3,639,052 of NZ_CP080269.1, read as the reverse complement.
CCGATCGTCGATTGGCTGCTGCACCGGCAGAAGTGGCTCGGCATCGGGCTTATGGGGCTTGGCCTTTACTACATCGCTGACCGTGTAGTGCTTGAATATCTACAGCGGATCATGGGAGATTGGCTGCCTTACATTAACCTTCGGTATTATTTCAAGACCGGGCTGACGGCGCTGCTGCTGATCGGAGCAGGCATCAAGCTGCTGGCCGGGCCTGGTGCGAAGAGCGGGGCGGATGGAACGGGGCAGCAACGTGCTGATTTGTAAATCGTAGCAGGCAGGCTGATTCGTGATGCGCTCACGATCGGCCTTTTTTGTTATGTGGGTGCTGCTTGCTTTAAAAATTGACCCGTGCGGAACGCGGACAATGAGCTGTTTCTCTGTTTGTCCGTCACCTCTGGGCGCTGCTCGGCATATGATGTCACAAAAAAGGAGGTGGCTGCCTTGATTCCGGTATTAGCGGGGATTTTGGGCTGTTACGCCTTGGCTGTCATCGTCATCCATGTTTATTCCGCCCTGCGGCGGGGACGTGTGCGAAGCGCGAAGCATTATGTGCTGATTGCAGGCAACGAGGGGCATCAGATGGAGTGGTATATGCGTTCCCTTCGACGCTTCTCGCATCTCACGGGCACGGAGGTGAAGGTGACCGTGGTGGACAGCGGGTCGGAGGACGAGACGATCCATATTGTCAGGTGCTTTGCTAAGCAAAACATGGATGTGCATTATCATTCAACTGCGGGACATAGCGATAAGCATTCGGCTGGTGATGATCAGATGAACGAAGGGGCGCCAGCAACGAGCGCAGAGCCGGTTAGTTCGAATTCAAATGATGCGGGTCAAGCAAAATGGCAACGTTTTCGCGGGAAATGGGGCAGCAGGCAGGATGACACCGCAATGGGGCAGCAAGCTGCAGAACCAGGGGAACAGCAGCCGGGCCGCTCGATGAAAAGGCTGATGCAAGGTAAGAAAGGCATGTCGGGTCCGGCCGGCAAATCGCTTGAACCGACGCATTTGCTCTGGATGCTGCAGGCGGAAGGCGTTGTTTCGGTGAAGGAGCATGCGGTGCTGATTGATTTGCGGGATCCGGCGGATTTGTCGAAGCTGCCCTTCTGATGGAATTGAGCACGGGGAATGAAGTGCGTGCGTCACAGACCCGAGGAAGATGGATTGCGCAGCGGATGGAGGGCGATGTATAATTTATACAACTGCATATGATAGCGAGTGAAGCACACCCGAATGACCGCCGGAAGGCGGTTATGGGTGTGCTTTTTTGGTTTTTCGGGTGAATGGGAGCGATGCGGGGGAAAGCAGATCCAAGTAAAGCCCGTCGCAGCGAATGATTCGAATGACGAAGGGAGAAAGCATTGCCATGAAGGTTGTCGTGTATGCAGCGGGGACGAAGGAAGGTTCAAAGGCGTTCTGGACGATGGTCCCCGAGGTCGATTATGCCTACTGGCTGGATCGGCATTATCGTGAAGCAGTCGGTGCAGCGGTAGGTGCTACGGCAGCTGAGCTGGGGCTGACGATCGTCACTTGGTCGGAGCCGATTCCGCTTGGACATGCCTTGCAGATCGTAGAACGTTGGCCAGAAGGCGGACGTGCCAAGGAATTGGATGGGAACGAAGGCGAGGGGAGGGGCAAAGAAAAAGCCGGAGTAAGGAGCTCAAGTCTAGAAGAAGGCGAGGGACGGCGCGATAACGGAGAGAGAGATGGACACGGTAATAACGGAGGAAGCGAGAAGGAAAAAGCGGAGGCCGAGCTTGTGAAGAAGCTTGGCGGCGTGCTTCAGCGCCTGGTCAGCGAGGCTTGGGCGGGCGACGCCCGCATGGGGCTGCCCGTTTCTCGGCAGCAGGATGCACATGCGAAGCATGTGCCAGGCGCGGCCGTGCCCGGCGCGAATGCCGCGGGCGCGCGGGCGCTGGCGGCGCGTGCTGGCCGCGTCGCTGCGCTGCTGCAGGGACGAGCGCTGCTTAGCAGCGAAGCGCTCGCCCTGCTCGAGGCCGCGGGCGCGGCCGGGCCGGCCGGCGAAGCGGCGGCATCTTGGAGCGCGTGGGCACCCGCGCTTCAGCTGGCCGCGCTGCTCGGCCGGCTGCGCCTGGGCGGCGCGGTCGCCCCGCAGCCGCAGCCCCGGCTGCTGCGGTGGCTGCAAGCGCTGCTGGGCGCGAGGCCGCGCCCGCGGCTCCGCTGCCAGCGCTGCGGCAGCGGCATGGCGCGCATGCGCCGCACGCCATGCGCCGCGTGCGGCCGCGCATGCGCGTACTGCGAGGCATGCCTCGCGATGGGCCGCAGCCGGGAATGCGGCCTGCTCATTCTCGGCACGCCGAGCCCCGCCGCGGTGAGCGGCGCGAGCTGTGCCGGCGGCGCCGGCCAACCCGCGGCGCCAGGCTCTTATTCTCTCACGCGCAGCGCGGAACAGGGCTCTCAACCGCCCGCCCTCCCAAGCCTGGCGGCCTGGAACCTTAGCCCCGCCCAAACGGCGGCAGCCTCCGCGGCGCTGGCCTATATGGCCGCGCCTGCGGACCGAGGGAACGACAGCCGCCGTTTCCTGCTCTGGGCGGTCACCGGAGCGGGCAAAACGGAAATGATTTTCCCGCTCGTCGCGGCATGTCTATCCGGCGGCGGGCGAGCGCTCATCGCAACGCCTAGACGGGATGTTGTGCTCGAGCTGGATCCGCGCATTCGCAAAGCATTTCCTGATGCTGCCGTCGTCACCCTTTACGGTGGAAGTCCGCAGCGCTGGGATCAAGGTGACATTACGCTTGCGACGACACATCAGCTTTTTCGATTCCGAGAAGGCTTCGAGCTTGTCATTATTGATGTGATCGACGCTTTTCCTTATCATGGGGACCCCATGCTGCAATTCGCGGCAAGCCATGCGTGCAAGCCGCAGGGCGTCAACATGCTGCTGTCCGCAACGCCTCCAGCCGAGCTGCGCTCGCAGGCCCGATCCGGCCGCCTGCCGCATGTCCGCGTACCGGTACGGTTTCACAGACATCCGCTCCCCGTGCCGGTACAGCTTCGAATTCCGCCTGTAAGGAAACTGCTGGCGCAGTGCGGCTTGCCCCGCGGCTTATCGGCAGCGCTCCGGAGGTCGATCGCCCGCGGCGCGCAGCTCTTCGTGTTCGTGCAGCAGATCCGCGAGGTAGAGCCGCTCGCAGCACGGCTGCGGCAGCTTTTTCCCGCCCTACCCATCGGGGGAACATCATCGCAAGACCCGGATCGGACGGCCAAAGTACAGCAGTTTCGTGATCGAACCATCCGGCTCCTCGTGACGACGACCATTCTGGAGCGGGGCGTTACGGTGCCGAGGAGCGATGTGTTCATCCTAGATGCAGACGGCAGGCTGTTCGACGATGCTTCGTTAATTCAAATGGCGGGACGCGCCGGCAGGTCCAGCGAGGACCCGGCAGGCAGCGTATACTTCTGCGCCGCTGTCCGGACGCGCGCCCAGCAATCCGCAATCGCTCAAATTCGCGGCATGAACCGGATTGCGAGACGGCAAGGTTATTTGCTTCCGAAGAAAGGGGGGGAATCCGATTGTCCATCCGTATCTATTGGCGTTCGATCTGCCAGGGGTTGCCCGCTCTCACTTCGCTTCTCTCGCCAAGCTCAGGAGCCTGCCTCATCTGCGGAAGCAGCTGCGGCAAGGGGCAGGAGGGGCTCTTCTCAGCCTTGTGCCGCGCGTGTTATCGGGGCATTCCGTGGATTGCTTATATTCGCTGCCCAGTCTGCGGGCGACCGGAGCACTGTCCTGACTGCATCCGACGCCCGCAAGCGGACCGCATCGTCAATCGTTCGGCCGTGCGATACGATGCCAAGATTCGCGAATGGCTGGCGCTGTATAAGTACCGGGGTCATGAGGCTCTGGCGCCGGTGCTCGGTCAGATGCTGTATGCGGCCTATCGCGCTTTGGCTGCTGAAGCGGCGATTCAGAGCCGGAGTCCTTTTCAGCCGGATGCGATTATTCCGGTGCCGGTGAGCGAAGATCGTCTGCTTGAACGCGGCTTTAACCAAGCCGAGCGGCTCGGCGCTTATCTGGCTCAGGCAGCGCTTATTCCGCTTCATGATGTGCTTCGCCGCACGCGTCACAGCAGCAAGCAGAGCTCGAAGACGAGAGGGGCGCGTCTGCGCGACACGCTACATTTATTCCAGGCAGATGCCGAATCGCTCCGTGACATGCTGGCGACGATCAAGAAGAGCAAGTCCGCCTCTGTGCAATCGCATGTCGTAAGGCTGCTGCTGATCGACGATATTTACACGACAGGAAGCACGGTCCATGCCTGCGCGCGAACGCTTTTCGAATCTATCAATCTTGAAAATCCTGCTTTACACGTTGAAATCTACAGCCTAACGCTGGCCCGATCCTAGTGCATGCGCTGGAAATTGCCCGCACAAACCGGTTAAGCGATTTCACCGGGCTTCCTACGGTTATGCTCTTGCTGCTCGTTCCCCTCAAAAAATTATGGTGAATTTTGTCCATTTATGAGTTAATATGGAGTCACATATCGGCTAGATTGGCTGCCTGGAAGGGAGCATGGAATAATGGAACTCGATAACTGTCCGCGCTGCGGCAAACTTTACGCCAAAAACTTCCGCGATGTTTGTCCCGCATGCATTAAAGCCATCGACAACGAGTATACAATATGCGCAGATTACCTTAGGAAAAATAAAGGTGCTCATATCAACGAGCTCGCAGACGCAACGGGAGTAACGATTAAGCAAATTACTAAATTTATTAAAGAAGGCCGGATTTCGCTGGTCGGCGCTCCAAATCTCATGTATCCGTGCGAGATGTGCGGCACGTTGATTCGGGAGAATACGAAGTGCGACAGCTGCAGAGCTAAGCTGCTCCATGAGGTGAACACGCCGAAGACCATCGCGCAGCAAGAGAAGGAAACGAAAGAGTCGGAGAAGCTGTCATCATCAGCAGCATCTGCGTATCGAATCATGGACCGCAATAACCGCAAATAATACACATGACAAGCACCCGGCAAAGCGGACTTTTGACGTCCAAATGCCGGGTGTTCTATATTCGCGTACTTATCTATAAATAATTGAGTGGAAATGCCGATAATAGGTGTAACAGCGAATCGGTTTTTTGAAATTGTTTGGAGGGATTAAAGTGAAAATCAATCATACGCAGCGGATCAACGCGGTTAATCCGTATCAGAAGCAAAGCGATCAGCAAGCGGGCGCGCTCGGCCGCAAGAAGAAGACGGACGAGGTACAGATTTCCGCGGAAGCGCAAGAAATGCTGTCTTACAGCCGCGTGAGTGACCCGAATAGAACGAAGCTGATCGATGAACTTAAGCAATCCGTGAGCTCGGGCTCGTACCATGTGGAATCCGGCAAGATCGCCGAGAAGCTGCTGCCCTTTTTGAAAAATCATAAACAAGAATAGGTGAGCAGCCATGATCGTGGAGACGATAATCGCAACGCTGGAAGAGCAAGCGGACATCTATGTGCAGCTGCTTGCGCTGGCCAGAGAGAAAACGCCCTATCTTGTTGGCAATAAGGTGGATCAGTTAAATGCCACGATGCAGAAGGAACGGAAGCTTCTGAAGCGGGCGGAGGAGCTGGAGCAGCAGCGGATGAGACTGTCGGGACAATATTTTTCGAGTCTTGGCATGCTTCGTTACAAGGGCGGCAAAATTACGGAAATGATTCGGACGGTCACGTCGCCTCAAGAGAAATTACGACTTACGGAGCTTCACGCGGTGCTTCGGGATTCGCTTGAAGAGCTCCAGAAGGTCAATCAGCTGAATCAGCAGTTAATTGAGCAATCGCTGAAGTTCATCGACTACTCGATCGATTTAATGGTTGAGGATCCTAGCAATGACGTCACTTATCAGCACCCGCAAAGCGCTGGCTACCAATCGTCCAGAAGCAGCGCATTCGATACAAGAGGTTAGGAGGCAATTCAATGACATCGACATTCCATTCGATTGAGACGGCAAAACGAAGTCTGTTTGCACAGCAAACCTCCATTAATACGGTAGGTCACAATATATCAAATGCAAACACGGAGGGGTATTCGCGCCAGCGTGTCACGATGACGGCGGCCAGGCCGATGGAGGCCTTCGGCATAAACCGTTCTACTTCGGCCGGGCAGCTGGGTACGGGCGTCGAAGCAACCGCCATCAATCGCGTTCGGACTTCGTTCTTGGATGACCAGTTCCGCAACCAAAGCAAATATCTCGGCGCTTGGTCCGTCCAATCCGATACGCTGAACAAACTGGAATCCATCGTAAACGAACCCTCGGATTCCGGTATTCGAACCGTTATGGACAAGTTCTACCAGGCTTGGTCGGATCTCAGTAAGGATCCCGAGAACGTAACCGGCCGCAAAATCGTCCGCGAAACCGCGCTTGCGTTGACAGACTCTTTCAATCAGACCAGCAAGCAAATGCAGGATTTAAGCGCCGATTTGACGAGCAGCATCGACGTGAAGGCAACGGAAGCCAATACGTATATCAACACGATTTCTTCGTTGAATACGCAAATCCGGCGCATCGAATCGCTCGGAGACGATGCCAACGATCTTCGAGACCAGCGTGACCTCCTTACGGACAAGCTCTCCCAGATCGTCAACATTAACGTGACGCAGGCGCCGGAAGGCTATAACATTTCCATGGGCGGCACGAACCTGGTAGCCGGCGATACAGTTACTCCGCTTACACCGGCGGCGCTGGAGGCGGCTTTTCAGACCGGCGATCTCAACAGCGGCGAAGTGTTTGGCATGATTACATCGCGGGATGTCTATGTCGCAGATTATGTTAAACAGCTGGATACGCTGGCGAATACGCTGGCTACGGGAAATATCCAGGTGACCGTTCCTGCGGGCTCCGTCCTTCCCGGGACGACGACGCCGCTTGCGACGGCAACGACGATGACCGTCCAAGGGATTAACGGACTTCATAAACTTGGTTATACCATGGGCAATCCAGCCACAGGCGCAGATGACTTCTTTACATTTAAGGCTGGGGCGACGGGTTTTACAGCCGCGAGCATGCAGTTAAATGCCAACATAACAAGTGACACGAACAATATCGCCACTTCCATGCGCACCACTACTACGGGTGGAACAAGTACAGTTGTCGTAGGTAATAACAGTCTGGCCTTGCTGATGTCCGGGCTGAACGAAGTGAAATTCACCTTTGACCAGAGTGCAACCGGGAATGGAATCTCCGAGGCAACAATCAACAACTTTTACAGCTCCATGGTAGGCGCATTGGGCGTACAATCCCAAGAAGCCTTGCGACAATATCAGAATTCCACTGCACAGACCGAGCAGGTCGACAGCAATCGTCAGGCCGTCAGCGGCGTTTCTCTCGACGAGGAAATGTCGGACTTGGTGAAATATCAGCACGCGTACGGCGCAGCTGCCCGTTTCATGACCACCTTCGATCAATTGCTTGAAAAACTGATTAACGGAACCGGCGTTGTCGGCCGCTAAGAATAGGAGCTAACTCAGATGTCCTTGCGCGTAACACCGGGAATGATGCACATGCAGCTGTCACGCAACTTAAATCGCAACCTGGCTCAGATGGACAGCCTGCAGAATCAACTTACAACCGGCCGCAAAATCAACAAGCCTTCCGATGATCCTGTCGGTATCACGTATTCGCTCCGTTACCGGACGGAGCTCGCCTCGAATGAACAGTTTCAGAAAAATGCCGATGCCGCGCATTCGTGGCTGGATTTCAATGATACAGTGCTCGGGCAAGCGGGCGATGTTATGAAGCGTATTAAAGAATTGACCGTAAACGGTTCAAATGGAACAAACCCTCAGGATGCGCTGGACAGTATCAATAGTGAGCTTACGCAGCTGAAGAGCCAATTGATCGACATTGCAAACAGCAAACTAAACGGTAAATATGTATTCAACGGCCAGCAATTCGATAAATTGCCTTATGATGTGAATGCGCCTGGCTTTGATGCGAAACAAGTCGTTACGGATGCAGGCGATGTATCTTATGCAGTCGGTGTCGGAGTTACGCTGCCTGTTAACATATCGGGCAATGAGGTTTTCGGTACCGGCAATCCGGTAGAGGCGGATAATGTATTCTCGGTCCTTGACAATATTATCAGCAATTTTGCAGTGGGCAACCAAGCCGGAGCCGCTGCGCAGCTAGGAAATCTCGCAAGCAGGGATGCTAAAATCACCAATGCCCGGTCAGAGGTCGGTGCAAAGGTGAATCGGATCGAGCTGATGCAGAACCGCTTGGATGATCTGGGCATCAATTTGACGGATATGCAGTCGAAGACCGAAGATGCGGACTATGATAAGCTTCTCATTGATTCGAAGATTAACGAGAATATCTATCAGGCCTCGTTGTCGGTAGGAGCTAAAGTCATTTCTCCGTCCTTGGTTGATTTTCTACATTAGCAGGTGAATGCGGATGAAACTTCCCTATATTCAAGCTGAATCCCAGCGTGCCCAGATTGGGATAGAGTCCCAGACGGGTAGTTATAATATTCAATCAAGACCTGCGGATGTTGAGGTACAGACAACGCCAACCAAAATCAGTGCACCGACGCCAATGCCTGAATTGAATTTAAATCAGGATCGGATGTGGGAAGCGTTTAATGGGGGCAAACCGGAGGCTTTTCGGCAGCGGATCTACTCTCAAATGCCAGAGATTGCGCTGCAAGGCATCGCCCATATTGTCGAGAAGGGCAATCGTATGGGCGATTTGCGTAATAAGCAAAATCCGATTCCAGACATTGCGCTGGAGGATATGATCGCGGGAGGTCCGAAGCTTGAAGTGTTTGGACCGGCATCGTTTCATAATGTGGACATCGAGTTTACAATTAATAAGCCAGATGTTCAAATCGATGTAGGGAAAGTGGATATTCAGGTGCAGACCCATAAGCCTGAAATTAACTACCAGCGCGGCGGAGTGAAGATTTATATGCAGCAATATCCGTCCATTTCATTTCATGTTGCTGAGCTGGACTTACGCGTATAGTTCAAGCGGAACCAGGTATGCTATAGGGAAGCCGAAATCGGTTTCATTCTATAGCATTTTTCTTTATGATGGAGCTATGATGAGGAGTGTGAACCTATTTCTATGGAACTGCAGACAAGCCGGTTCGGCAAGCTGACCATTGCTGAAACAAAAATATACCATTTTGCTCAAGGGCTTCCCGGTTTTGAAGAACAGAAATCCTTTGTGATTATCGCACCGGAGAACGACCGTCCGTTTGCATTTTTACAATCGACGCAGGATGAGAAGCTGAGCTTTATTATTTCGGATCCGTTTCTCTTCTATCCAGACTATGATTTCGAGCTCCCTGAGTCAGCTGTTGCTGAACTGCAGATAACCGGAACCGAGCAGGTCCTAGTCCGGTCGATTATAAGTGTGAGTAAAGGGCTGGAGACAGCTACGATTAATCTTGTCGCTCCGGTAGTTATCAATCAAGATAACTGCGAAGGCAAGCAAGTTGTTCTTGGCAGGTCAACCTACATGGCCAGGCATCCGCTGTTTACTAAGGAGAAGCGATAAGGGAGGATTTTCTGATGCTTGTACTTGCACGTAAGAAAGGTGAAGCCGTCGTTATTCAAGACAATATTGAGATCACGGTACTTGAAGTGAACGGCGATACAATAAAGCTTGGTTTTAAGGCGCCTCGTGAGGTAGAGATTTTACGCAAGGAAATTTGCGTACAAGTCAAACAAAGCAACTTGGAAGCGGTCACGCAAATATCGAACATACAAATCTTGAAGGATCAGCTGCAAAAAATGCAGAAAAACGATGAAATACTATAAACAAGATACATCGCTGCACCGATATAGTAATTAGAGCCGGATAAGGGCGATCGACTTTATCACGGCATACCACACGGATGTGGGAATCCAACAACCATTCAGGGAGGAAATTTCAAATGCGTATTAACCACAATCTTCAAGCAGTAAACACGCACCGCAACATGTCCCTTAACAGCACGGCAGCGAGCAAAAGCATGGAGAAGCTGTCTTCCGGTCTTCGTATCAACCGTGCGGCTGATGATGCTGCAGGCTTGGCAGTATCCGAGAAAATGCGCGGCCAAATCCGCGGTCTTGAGCAAGCACAACGCAACGTACAAGACGGGATTTCCTACGTACAAACAGCAGAGGGCGCTATGAACGAAGTTAGCTCCATGCTGACGCGTATGAAAGAACTGAACGTTCAAAAATTGAACGGCACGTACTCGACTACCGACAAATCGAACATTAACTTGGAGCTTGATCAACTCGGTTCCCAAATCGACTCGATCTTCACGAACACGAAGTTCAACGGTATCAGCATTACCGCTGGCGCAACCATCCAAGCTGATGATGCATCCTCGACGATTACGATTGCCGGTATTGATACCACTGGTATCACGGCTCTTGATAATACTTCGACATTGACTGATATTGAGACTGCAATCAAAAATACGTCCACGCAGCGCGCAACGCTTGGTGCGAAGCAAAACCGTCTGGAGTACACGTCCAACAACTTGGGTACGACTGTCGAGAACTTGACGGCTTCCGAATCCCGTATCCGCGATACGGATATGGCGAAGGAAATGGTCGACCTTACGAAGAACAACATCCTGCTGCAAGCTTCGCAAGCGATGCTCGCACAAGCGAACTCCGCACCGCAAGGCGTTCTTTCCCTGCTTCGTTAATCGCAGCATGAGCTTAAACAGAGATCTTAGTTTAACTAAGGTCTCTGTTTTTTTTACGTAAACGGCTTTCGTTGTGAATAGGTAGAGAATACTGCAAAAAATGCAGAAAAACGACGAAACGCTATAAACAAGACACGTCGATGCACCGATATAGTAACTACGGCCGGATAAGGACGATCGACTTTATCACGGTATACCACACGGATGTGGGAATCCAACAACCATTCAGGGAGGAAATTTCAAATGCGTATTAACCACAATCTGCAAGCAGTAAACACGCACCGTAACATGACGCTTAACAGCTCAGCAGCTAGCAAAAGCATGGAGAAGCTGTCTTCCGGTCTTCGTATCAACCGTGCGGCTGACGATGCTGCAGGCTTGGCAGTATCCGAGAAAATGCGCGGTCAAATCCGCGGTCTCGAGCAAGCGCAACGCAACGTGCAAGACGGTATTTCCTACGTACAAACAGCAGAGGGCGCTATGAACGAAGTTAGCTCCATGCTGACGCGTATGAAGGAACTGAACGTTCAAAAATTGAACGGCACGTACTCGACTACCGACAAATCGAACATTGACTTGGAACTTGATCAACTCGGTTCCCAAATCGATTCGATCTTCACGAACACGAAGTTCAATGGTATCAGCATTACATCCGGCGCAACGATCCAAGCTGACGATGCTTCCTCGACAATTACGATTTCGGGTATTGATACTACGGGTATCACGGGTCTTTCAAGCGGCTCGGCTTTGTCTGCCGTTGAAGATGCGATCAAACAAACTTCCACGCAGCGCGCAACGCTCGGTGCGAAGCAAAACCGTTTGGAGTACACGTCCAACAACTTGGGTACGACTGTCGAGAACTTGACGGCTTCCGAATCCCGTATCCGCGATACGGATATGGCGAAGGAAATGGTCGACCTTACGAAGAACAACATCCTGCTGCAAGCTTCGCAAGCGATGCTCGCACAAGCGAACTCCGCACCGCAAGGCGTTCTTTCCCTGCTTCGTTAATCGCAGCATGAGCTTAAACAGAGATCTTAGTTTAACTAAGGTCTCTGTTTTTTTATATGAACATTAATAATTACAAGGTAGATCGTCGATATAAGAAGTAATAAACAATAGAGCGGAGTGAGCGTGTGAGTATTAAATCGGTTAGCGGCAGCGGTAATTCGCCGGTGGACATTCCAATATCTACTGGAGGCCAATCAAGTTCGCAAAGCAGCAATGCAGTTGCGCAAGATGCTGCTGCAGTGAAATCAGTCCAAACGGGTAAAGAGCTGCGGACTGCAGAATTGGAAGGCATGGATGTGTCGCTCGGAGACGCGCAGCTCATTAAGGCAATCGATAGAGCGGTAAAGGCTATAGAAGGTCCAGACACAACATGCGAAATTAAGATGCATGAGGCAACAAAGACGATTACCATTAAAGTGATGAATAAAGAAACAGGCGAGCTGATTCGAGAAATCCCGCCTGAGAAAACATTGGATTTGGTCGCTAAGATGATGGAGTTCGCAGGAATACTCATAGATAGGAAAGTATAAAGGAGGGCTTTATTGTGAGGATTACAGGTTTAGGTTCGGGCATGGACATCGATTCCATCGTTAAACAGTTGGTTACTGCAAAGAAAGGTCCTCTGGATCGACTAAATCAGCAAAAAACGACATTGGAATGGCAGCGGGAGCAATACCGTGATGTAACGTCTAAATTGGTCGATTTTCGCAACAATAAATTGTTTACATACGGCCTGCAGAGCGGAATAGCGGCTAAACAAGTCAATATCAGCGGTAATATGACGGCAGTCAGCGCCAAAGCGGGTTCGGGTGCAGCAGCAGGTGCGATTAACATTGAAGTGACGAATCTCGCAACCGCAGCGAAAGTAACGAGCACAGCCGATATTGCTGGCGGCATCGATAAAAGTAAAACGCTGAGCGAACTTCAGACTGCAGGGAAAATCGCGTATACGGCAGTTGGAGGTAAAGTTTCGTTTAATCTGCAGAATGGCAGCAAACCGCCTGTGACCGTCACGGTTAACGAGACGGATAAATTATCAGATGTCGTCGCGGCGATTAACAACAGCCCGGCGAAGGTGAATGCTTTCATCGATAGCGTAACCGGCCGGATGTCAATCTCTTCGAAGGAAACGGGTGCAGGAAGTATTGCATTGACCGACACATCGGGTTTGCTTGCAAACTTTAGCTTACCCGCTATTTCTTCGGCTGCAGATCAGGGGAAGGACGCAAGTCTCGTCATTAACGGCATTGCAACAACACGGAGCAGCAATGTGTTCACCGAAAACGGAGTCGAAATTACGCTTAATGCTCCAAGTGCGGGAACGCCGACTACGTTAAATATCGTTACCAATACGGATACGGTCATGGACACGATCAAGTCGTTTATCAAAGATTTTAACGACGTTCTCGATACAGTGACAAGCAAGGTAAACGAAGCGCGTTACAGAAAGTATGCTCCGCTGACGGCAGAGCAAAAGGAAGGGATGAAAGACAGCGAAATCACCCTTTGGGAGGATAAAGCAAAGAGCGGTCTCCTGAATGGAGATGCTACGCTTACGAAACTGATGGGCGATATTAGACTCTCCTCCATTTCGCCGATCACAATCGATGGAAAACCACTCGTTTTAGGCGAGATGGGAATCGATTCGTCAGCATGGGAGAACCGCGGTAAGCTTGTTATCAAAGACGAATCGAAGCTTAGAGCAGCGATCGAGGCGGACCCGGATCAAGTGATGAAGTTCTTCACGCAGCAAACCAAGGAATCGGATCCGATCAAGAAAGTATCGGCAACCAATCCGGACAATGGGCTGTTCAACAGATTGTCCAACGTCATCATGTCTTCTCTTGACGAATTAGCTAGTCGAGTGGGTACATCAAAGTACAGTGCGGATAAGAACAGTTCGTTCTTGCTGGACAGTACATTTGGTGATAGATTGCGTTCTCTCGATGATCGAATCAACGAGGAAAGTGATCACTTAAATAGACTCGAAACCAGCTATTACCAAAAGTTCACTGCTATGGAAACGGCAATGAATCGATATAATTCACAAGGCAGCAGTCTATTTGGAGCATCGCAATAAAGGAGCGAATGGTATGGTACCTAACCCATATGAGAAATATCAACAACAATCCGTCCAGACAGCTTCTCCTGCGCAGCTTATTATTATGCTTTACGATGGGGCTATCCGCTTTATAAAGCAAGGCATCGAAGCGATCGACCATCGCAATATTGAAAAGGCCAATACCAATTTGATTAAAGCACAGAACATCGTTCATGAATTAATCGCTTCGTTAAACTTCCAATACCCAATCTCCTCTGAATTGGCGCAAATTTATGAATATATGCTTCACCAGCTTATCAGTGCAAATATGAAAAAAGACAAGGAACCGGCAGTAGAAGTGCTTTCGCATTTGATTGATTTGAAGGCCTCATGGACGCAAGCACCCAAACCGGCACCGGCAGCGAGTATTCATGGATAATTTGCTGCAGCAAGTGCTGGTAGAGACGAAGTATTTGAGCGAGACAGGCCAATCAGAGGACTATGAGCGTTTTGAGCAGCTTGTCGAGTTAAGACAACTACTTACTGATCGAATTGCTGGAGAAGTGGAATTGTCTGTGGAACATAAGAAGCTGGTTCAAGCCATATTACAGTATGATGCTTCCATTATGGGACACATGGATCGATTAAAGAATGAAGCAGCATCGGCGCTTGTTCGCCTGCAAGCTTTCAAGAAGCAGAAAAACGCATATAAGCATAACGATCATATGGATGCCTTCATGATGGATAAACGGAACTGATAGGATAAATCGGCTTCCGTGAATAGGCACCTAAATAGTAACGGTAATGAATGTTTCATAATGGGCGCGGCGGACTCCCGATAGGGATAACAGTCGCGCCGACTTCATTTCAGCAAAAGAATGGTGGAAGACACATGCGAAGCGACACAACAGAACTCGAATCTATGCTTGAGGAAGTTAAGGTTTTTTTGCCTAGATTGCTGCAGGCGTGCAGCTCCGTATCTGATTTGTTTTACGTTCCTGTCAACGATCAGGCGTGGACGGAATTCGGAGAATTGCTTCAAGGTATGGACGATCTGTATAAGACCGTCAACTGGATTAGAAGCGAGCTTGAGGCCAAGGCGGCGGATCATGTTCTACTCTCAAGCATTGCAAACTTCTCGGATCAGCTTGCTGTGAAATTCGCGGAACTGAACCGACTAATGGACGAAGAACAATTCGTTCATGCCGGCGACTGCATCAGATATGAGCTTGCTGAAATCGTCCATGCATTTGCAACCAAGCTCGGAGAAGAACAAGAAGTTGTCGATCGCAGAATAGCAGCCAATCTTGCCTATCTGGAGAAGCATCACCCGCAGGCTTATCAATTGCTCAAGCCCTTAAGTCTCGACCCGTCTTACTGCCAGGTGACGTATGCAAGCAACGGCTCTCCGAACCTCTACATGCGTACGAAGGAAAATAAAATGATGTATTTATACAGCAACTATGATCCAGAACATGAGGCCGGGCTTTGGAGCGAATCCATGGACGAAACGTTGGCCGGCAAAACCAATGTGATCGTTTACGGCATTGGATTTGGTTATCATCTGTCGAAGCTGTCGCAGAGGTATCCGAATCAGAAGTGGGTCATTTACGAGCCGGATGAACAAGTCATGCTTGCCGCACTGCAGGTCGTTGATTTTCAGGAGTTGTTCGCCAACCTTAAGATTGAACTGTTGATCGTAGGCTGGAACGAAACCTTAAGACATAAATCGTTTTTCAAGTTTGTTAAGTTTGCTAAAGGCGACACGGCCGTTACATCGCTTCCTCCGTATGATCGAGTGGATCAGCAGAGAAAGCTTGAATTTTTCGAGGATGCGAAGAAAGCCATTATGCATTTTGAAATGTCTTCTAAGACAGCTGCTTATTATGGCATCCAGCTGTATCAGAACAAGCTGTACAATTTGGCGCATCTCATTCAATCGCCTTCGATCCGGGGGATGAGAGACAAGCTGAAAGGACAAACGGCCGTAATCGTCGGTGCCGGACCTTCTTTGGAGAAGGATATCGAGATCTTGCGTCAGCTTCAAAACCATGCGCTGATCATCGCAGCCGGGACAGCGGTTCAATCGTTGAAGCATTTCGGTATTACGCCTCATTTAGTCGTTTCGCTTGACTATTCAGAAGCGAATGATGCCGCCTTTAGACATCTTGATTTGGATGACGTCCCTCTTCTATACGGGCCGCAGCTCAAGTATACGATTCTCAAGGACAAAACGAAGCTCATGTACTTCTTGCCGGAAAATGATTTTACCACCAACTACTATCTTGGTTTGGAGGAAGGGGAGCCGCTGTTCAGTTCCACGCCTTCGGTAACAGGACCTGCTATCCAAGCAGCCATCTTTATGGGCTGTACGGAGATCGTGTTTACGGGGCAGGATTTCTCCTACCCTACGGAGCAGATGTATGCCACCGGCGCCAAACATGTCACGCTGGAGAAGAGCAAAGCGATGGTCACCGCGGCCAGCCTTCAAGTTGAAAACGTTCAGGGCGGGATGAACCGTTCGAACGACATGATGAAAGTTACGCTCGGCGAAATCGAGAAGCTATTGGGCAGGTACCCCCAAATTAAATTCACGAACACGTCGCAAATCGGAGCGAAAATCAAGCATACGGAGTGGAAGACCATGGCAAGCGTGCTGAAGCGGCTCGCGAACATCAATGTGCCCTCCGATATGGTTGCGAAGGCGATGGAAACCCATCTCAGTCCACCAGATGATTTGCACCAGCAGGCCATTGCCAATCGCTTGATTGAAACGCCGGAACAAATCATTCGTATGGAAGCAACGCTAAAACGGATCGGTCAAAAGCTAAGCGGGCTTCAAGCATTAAGCCGCGTGAAGCCGCAGAAGTGTCATAAAACAATGGTTGAAATCGAGGAGCTATGGGAATCCGTCATGCATAGCAAGGTGTTCGAGTTCTCTTTGGTTTTTATTCTTCCTAATGATCTTCGTACATACGACCGCGATCTGCCGGAGCTGGTAGAAGAGAGAAATGTGATAAAGAAGGCCGACTTGTTTTGCAAGGTAGTCGGGACCCTCGCTGAAGCGATAGCAGCAAGCTTGCCGATGGTGGGCGCAATCGTGAAGGAAGCGGTGAACAGGGTTGAACTGAACAATCAAACGATCGGCGTGCAGTGAGATTCCAGCGGTAGTAAGCTTAGGGGGCAGATGAATGGATCAACTAGAATTTCGAACGGAAGAGGTCATAGAAGAAATAAAGCTCTTCTTACCTAAGCTTAGTTCTGCATGCGAAACGATTGCGAAGCTGCTCTACAGGCCGATGACCGAAGATGCATGGCAGCAATTTGGTGATGTTGTTGAAGGTATTGATGATTTATATCGAACGCTTCAAGCCATGCATGGGGATATCGTTCAGACCGGCCGACTTCGTTCGTTGCTGCCGGGAATCGAAAGAACCATTTCCGATTTAAGCGACAAATTCCAAGCTATGAACCAGTGCGTGGACGAAGAGGATTTTGTTGCAGCAAGCGACTACTTGCAATACGAGCTGATTGAAATTGTAGAACGTTTGGCTGCACAGCTTGGTGAAACGCAGCATGTACGGAATGAACGGTTCGTAAGAAATATGGCCTATTTGAAAGAGCGCTTTCCGCAAGTCTATGGTCAATTAAGCACGGTTACTAGAGATTCGGAGAACTATCAAGTCATTTATACCAAGAACAAGCAGCCGAACTTGTACATGGCGGGAGAATACGCCACCTATTTGTACAGCCAATACGATCCTATTCATGAAACCAGATGCTGGGCGAAGTCCATGGCTAGCGATGAGCGTAAAGATAATTTGATCTTATTTGGATTTGGGTTCGGCTTCCATGTGCAGGCATATGCGGAAATATACCCGGGGCATCGGCTTTATATATACGAGCCGGATGAGCAGGTGATGCTGGCGGCTATGGAAGTCATAGAGCTATCGGAAATCATTTCCAAGTCCGGTGTGAAGGAAATCGTTGTCGGCAGAACGAAGTTGGACAGGGACAACTTCATCTATGGTTTCTTAAGGTATTTGAAAGCAGGGGCTGATACGCTTTCGCTGCCTGTCTATGACCGAATAAAAGAGCAAGAGAAATCCGAGTTTTTCACAGACGCAAGAACGGCCATTATCAATTATGACAGTTCATTTATCATGTATAAGAAATACGGTTTGCAGTGGGTTACGAATTATATGAATAACCTTGCCAAAACATTGGAATCACCTTCAATCGAGGGGCTGCAAGGCAAAATGGAAGGCATGACCGCTATCGTCGCGGGGGCGGGTCCCTCGCTGGAAGCGGATATTGAATGCTTGAAGAAACTGAAGCCGCATGCGATCATTATTGCGGCAGGATCAACGACGCAGTCCTTGCTGCATTACGGCATAGAGCCGCACCTTATTGTTTCGATTGACGGGGATCCGATCAACAATAACGTATTTAAAAACTTGGATATCGCCGGCATCCCATTTATGTTTAGTCCGATGCTGTACCACGAGATACTCGACGCTAGAATAGACAATCTGATCCATTTGTTTTTTACAAGTGACATTACGAACAAATATATCTTTGATCTCGGGGAACCTTATCCTTTCTTCAAACCGACGGATTCGGTTACGGGGACGGCGATTCAAGCGGCCATCTACATGGGCTGCAAGGAAATCGTGTTTACGGGTCAAGATTTTTCGTATCCGGGCACCAGCATGTACGCGCCGGGGGCCGCGCACTTTACGCAGGAATATAGCGATTCCGTCCTTGAAAAGGCGATATATTTTGTTGAAAACGTGCGCGGAACCGTGAATCGTACCAATGACGCCATGAAAGTAACGCTGGCTGGCATAGAGAATCTAATCGAGACGTTCCCTCAGATCCGATTTACGAACGCTACTCAAATGGGCGCGAAGATCAAATATACGACGTGGGAGGCACTTGACGACGTTTACGAACGTTTGAAGAACGTGCACCCGGAGGATGACTTCTTCTTCAAAGCGGTATCGAATCTGCAGCCGTACGACGAGCAGAAAGTAACGCTGATTCAGAACCGTACTGCTGACCTGCACGAGAAGCTGCTGCTGAATGAACAGAAGCTAAAGTTCTTGGATGAAAGTATTAAGAAGATTGTCGATCTCAGCAGGGTCAATCCGAAAAAATGCTTGAAGCTGATGGCGGAATTTGATGAGGAGTGGCGTTCCGTCATTCATAGTGGGCCATTTAAGGCGCTGTATCTCAAAGTCTATCGTAATGAGATTTTGGAGATGGAACGTGATTTACCATCTATCGTGCAAGAGAATAATCTCATCAAGAGAGCCGAACGGACTCGTGATGCCGTAGGTCCTCTCATTCGAACCTTCCTTGCCGGGAGCCCTGCTCTCATAGAGATCGTCAAGGAATCGCTTCGCCGCATTCATCATCAAGAACCGTCGCTGTCGATGTCAACAAGCGATACTTAAGGAGCGCATATGACGAAATTTCGTAAACTATTAGTTACGGGTGCCGATGGATTTATCGGATCCCACTTGACGGAGGCACTCGTTCGCCGCGGATATGATGTACGCGCTTTTACGCTGTATAACTCCTTCAACTCCTGGGGCTGGTTGGACCATGCTGCGGAGGATGTTCAGGGGAAGTTTGAGGTATTTGCCGGCGATGTAAGAGACCCGCACGGCGTGAAAGAAGCGATGAAAGGCTGCGACGCGGTTCTGCATCTGGGCGCGCTGATTGCAATTCCGTTCTCGTATCACTCGCCCGACACGTACGTGGACACGAATATCAAAGGCACGCTTAACGTCCTGCAGGCCGCCCGGGACCTGGGAATCAGTAAAGTTGTCCATACCTCGACTAGTGAGGTATACGGCACGGCGCAGTATGTGCCCATCGACGAGAACCACCCCCTGCAGGGGCAGTCTCCGTATTCGGCTTCCAAAATCGGGGCGGATCAGATGGCGATTTCGTTTTACCGGTCCTTTGAATTGCCTGTCGGCATCATACGTCCATTTAACACGTATGGCCCGCGTCAATCCGCGAGGGCGGTCATTCCAACGATTATTACCCAGCTTGCAGCGGGCAAGAACAGCATCAAGCTGGGCGCCGTTCATCCCACGCGAGATTTTAACTTTGTGAAGGATACGGTCCAGGGCTTCATTCATATGCTCGAATCGCCCTCAAGCGTAGGTGAGGTTATTAATATCGGAAGCAACTTCGAAATTTCGATCGGACGTACCGCCAAGCTGATCGGAGAGCTGATGGGAAGAGAAGTCGAATGGGTAACAGACGAAGTGCGCATACGTCCCGATAAAAGCGAAGTCGAACGCTTATGGGCCGATAATCGGAAGGCATTTGAGCTGCTGGCATGGAGCCCCGATTATGCAGGAGAAGACGGGTTCCGAAGAGGGCTTCAGGAAACCATAGCTTGGTTTAGCAATCCTCGCAATCTAGAGCAGTACAAGGCTTCGATTTATAACATTTAAGGGGAACTGCGATGTGAGCCAGGAACGCTTGCCAGAAGAAATCGTCGCCATATTAGAGAATATGTTCGGCCGACGGAATGGAGCGCTCGCGCTCCATGAGCCTGAGTTTGCCGGCAATGAATGGAACTACGTCAAGGAATGCATCGATACGAGGTGGGTTTCTTCCGCGGGACCGTTCGTAGACCGGTTTGAAAGAGAGATGGCAGCGCGGACTGGGGCAGCTTATGCGGTGGCCGTTGTGAACGGAACTGCCGCGCTGCACGTCAGCTTGCTGCTTGCCGGAGTCAAGGAAGGGGATGAAGTACTCATCCCTTCCTTGACTTTTGTCGCTACGGCGAACGCGGTCAGTTACTGCGGTGCGATCCCTCATTTTGTCGATATTTCCGGGACTACGCTCGGAATGGATGCAGGTGCAATGGAGACCTATCTGAATGACATCGTGCATTTCGATTCCGAAGGTGAGCCAAGGAACCGAATAACTGGAAACCGCATTAAAGCTGTTGTACCGATGCATACGTTTGGCCATCCCATGGATTTGGATCCGCTTATGGAATTGTGCCTGCGGTATCGGCTCGAACTTGTGGAAGATGCCGCCGAATCACTAGGCTCTACGTACAAAGGCCGGCATACGGGGACGTTTGGACGGCTGGGAGCGTTCAGTTTCAACGGCAACAAGATCATAACGACTGGCGGCGGCGGCGCAATTGTCACCAATGACGCAGAGCTCGCTAAGATGGCGAAACATCTAACGACAACAGCAAAGCTTCCTCATCGCTGGACCTATATGCATGATCAGGTTGGTTACAACTATCGGATGCCCAATCTGAATGCGGCTCTTGGCTGCGCACAGCTGGAGAATTTGGATCAAGCTATTGCCGACAAGAGAGCAGTAGCGGAGCGGTATGTGGAGCGGTTTAGTTCAATGCCGGGCCTTCGTTTGATGACGGAGCCGGTCGATTGCCGAAGCAATTACTGGCTGAACGCGCTTATATTGGATCAACCCGATCCGGCTATGCGAGACCGGATCCTGCAGCAGACGAATGACGCGGGCTTCCAAACGCGTCCGATCTGGGTACCTATGCACCGTCTTCCGATGTTTGAACATGCGCCGCGAATGCCGCTTCCCGTCACACAGCGGATGGAGGATGCTGTTATCAATGTGCCGAGCAGTCAGGGGCTGATCCATTGTTGACGCCAGCTGGGAAAAGAAAGATATGTGTTGTTACCGGCACGAGGGCGGAATATGGACTGCTGACGCCGCTGCTTCAGGAGCTGAATGAAGACCCCGATATCGAGCTTCAGCTCCTTGTAACCGGCATGCACCTCTCTCCCGAGTTCGGACTTACCGTACGGCAAATCGAGACCGACGGGTTCAAGATCGATGCCAAAGTAGAAATGCTCCTGTCGAGCGATACGGCGGTAGGCATAACAAAGTCGATGGGCCTGGCGCTTATTGGTTTCGCGGACGCCATGGAGCGCTTATCGCCGGATATCATCGTGCTGCTAGGGGACCGGTATGAAATCATGACAGCAGCGCAAGCCGCGATGATCGCCAACGTTCCAATTGCTCATCTTCACGGAGGAGAAAGCACGGAGGGGGCTGTTGACGAGGCGATCCGCCACAGCGTGACCAAAATGGCGCATATGCACTTTACCGCAACCGAGAAATACAGGCAGCGCGTGATTCAAATGGGGGAAAACCCTGACAGTGTTCATAACGTAGGTGCAATCGGTCTGGATAACATACGTAAGCTTCGTTTGCTGGACAAGCATGAGCTTGAACAAGCGTTGGATTTCGAATTCGGAACGACGAATCTCCTCGTTACCTATCATCCGCTAACGTTAGCGAAGCAGTCTTCCAGCGAGCTGATCGCACAATTGCTGGACGCTTTGGACTGTTTCCCGGATGCGAAGATCATCTTCACGAAACCGAATTCCGACATGGATGGGCGAGTTATCGGGGCGATGATGGATGAGTATGCGGCTTGTCATCCAGAGCGCGTCAAATGCTTCACTTCTTTAGGGCAGTTAAGGTATTTAAGTGCGCTTGGTCATGTGAGTGCTGTAATTGGGAATTCCTCCAGCGGTATTTTTGAAGCGCCGATGTTTCATATCCCGACGGTCAATATCGGGAATCGTCAGGGAGGACGCATGAAAGGCCCATCCGTGATCGATTGCGGCACATCCAGCACAGACATCGTGCGGGCGATTAACTATGCGCTAACCCCCTCTTTTCAAGA
The DNA here is from genome assembly GCF_019431355.1 of Paenibacillus sp. R14(2021). Taxonomy (NCBI): domain Bacteria; kingdom Bacillati; phylum Bacillota; class Bacilli; order Caryophanales; family Paenibacillaceae; genus Paenibacillus; species Paenibacillus sp. R14(2021). Next base: position 3,616,631 of record NZ_CP080269.1, on the reverse strand, counting down.
ATCGCTGCGGTCCATGTCCTCTATATACGGAGATGGAAATACAGCTCCGAAGATTAAAGCGGTTTTGAAACACATTTCGCTTGAAGGCGTTTTATATAAGTCCTTTTATGAGATAAAGCCATGAGCCATTGCAGTTCAATATCACGGCAGCGCAGCCGGTATTAAGCAGAAGAATGTTCGTACTTCAAAAGGGGATTTGGGAATGACAGGTGCCACTTATATTATCGCAGAAGCGGGAGTCAATCATAACGGTTCGATCGAGCTGGCCAAGAGATTGGTCGAAGAGGCTGCCAAAGCCGGAGCGAATGCGGTTAAATTCCAAACCTTTCAAGCTGCAAAATTAGTCAGCAGCCGTGCTGAAAAAGCCGAATACCAAAAAAGGCTGACGGACTCGCAAGAATCGCAATTGGAAATGATTCGCCGACTTGAGTTGTCTCTCGACGACCACGTGGAATTAATCGAATGCTGTCGACTGCATAACATCGATTTCTTGTCGACGCCCTTTGACGACGCAAGTTTAGTTCTATTGACGGAGAGGCTGCGGCTGCCGCGTCTTAAATTTTCGTCCGGGGATTTATCCAATTTGCCCTTGTTGCTGAAAGCTGCCCAAACGGGCTGCGAGCTGATTGTCTCTACGGGGATGGCCACGCTGGGCGAGGTGGAAGAGGCGCTGTCCGTTATCGCATTCGGACTCGTCTCGGATGAGAATATCAAGCCGTCTCTATCGGCATTTCGAAGTATCTACGCTTCTGAGGAAGGGCAGCAGGCTTTGCGTAATAAAGTGACATTGCTTCATTGCACGACGGAATATCCGACGCCATACGAGGATGTACATTTGAACCGAATGCTTACGCTTGAACAAGCGTTTGGGCTGCCTGCCGGCTACTCGGATCATACGCTAGGAACGGAAGTTTCCGTTGCTGCCGTAGCGCTCGGTGCCAAAATGATCGAAAAGCATTTCACGCTCGACAAAACGATGGAAGGGCCGGACCATCAAGCTTCACTGGAGCCGCAGGAAATTCAGGCGCTGATCAAGCAGATCCGGCATACGGAAGCGGCGCTAGGCACACGGGTGAAATACCCGGCAGCCTCAGAACTAAAGAATATGACCCCTGCCCGCAAAAGCATCGTTGCGTCCCGCAGCATCCAGCCGGGAGAAGCGTTCGATGAGACGAACCTCACGCTGAAACGGCCGGGAAATGGCCTCAGCCCTTCAATATATTGGGAAATCCTGGGGCGTAAGGCGAATCGCAGCTACGAGCAAGACGAGTTAATCGAATGGTGATCCTCGAAGGGCGTCGATTGATCGTCACGCTCAAATCGAGGAGCCTACAGTCGGCAGTATTGCGCATTCTTCATAACATTCAGGTCCATTCTTTCGCATACGGTGTTCCAGCTAAGGAGAAATCATAACATGAAACCAATACAGGAGTTGTTCGTTTCACCTGATCAGTCGATCCTGGATGTACTTCAAATAATCGATCGCGGATCCATGCAAATTGCGCTTGTTGTGGATGAAGAACGGCATTTATTAGGAACGGTTACGGACGGCGATGTGCGAAGAGGCATATTGCGCGGAATCGGGTTAGATTCCCCTGTCTCGATGGTCATGAACCGAGAACCGAGAACAGCTAGACTTGATATGGATCGGGATATGATTTTGAGCGTCATGCAATACTTGAATTTGCGCCAATTTCCCGTGCTGGATGAAGCGGGACGAGTGGTAAGGCTTGACTTGCTCGATGATTTGCTGCAGCGGAATAGCCGGGATAATTGGGTCGTTCTGATGGCTGGAGGACTTGGTTCGCGGCTTGGGGAAATGACCAAAGATTGTCCGAAGCCCCTGCTTAAGATCGGTATGAAGCCTATCTTGGAAGTGATCCTCGAAAGCTTTATTTCCAACGGTTTTCATCGTTTTTATATATCCGTGAATTATAAAGCGGATATGATAAAAGACTACTTCGGCGATGGATCGCGATGGGGAATCGAGATTCGCTACATACATGAAGGGAAGCGGCTCGGCACGGCCGGTGCACTTAGTTTAATTCCGGAGATCTTGACTCAGCCGATTATCGTGATGAACGGAGACTTGCTGACCAAGGTGAATTTCCGTCAGTTGGTCGATTTTCATGTTGAAGCCAAGGCGAAAGCCACCATGTGCGTAAGGGAATACGAGTTCCAAATTCCGTATGGCGTCGTACAGGTTGAGAACCATAGGCTAAGGAAAATCGAAGAGAAGCCTTTGCAGAAGTTTTTTGTCAACGGAGGTATTTACGTTATCGATCCGGAAATATTGCAAATCATCGCCAAGGATACATTTTTCGATATGCCTACGCTATTTGATGAGGCGATCCGACGGGAGTTTAATACGGCGGTCTTCCCGATCAGAGAGTATTGGATCGATATTGGGCGTAAAGATGATTTTGATCGGGCGAACGGCGAATTTATGGAGAATTTCGGATAAATATATCTAGCATCCTTGATGGCAGGGAGTTGACAGTGTGATAGACGGTAAAAAAGTACTCGCTGTTATCCCGGCAAGAGGAGGCTCCAAAGGGCTTCCGAGGAAAAACATCCGGCTGCTGGACGGGAAGCCTCTTCTGGCATGGACGCTGGATGCTGCAATGGCATCCAAATACATTGATTATGCATTCGTATCAACGGATAGCCTGGAGATCGCAGCTGCTGCGAGGGAATGGGGGGGACAAGTTCCTTTCATGCGCCCCGCGGAATTGGCGCAAGACGACACGCCGGGCATATCGCCGGTCATTCATGCGATCGAAATGTTGAAGACGTATGAGATTGTACTGCTTCTTCAGCCTACGAGCCCGTTTCGGATCGCAGAGGACATTGACGGCTGCTTAGAGCAGCTCGTTGCTTCAGGCGCCTCAAGCGTAGTATCAGTAACGGACATGGAGAAGCCGCTCTCCTGGATGTTTACTGTGAGTGAGGAGAGCCGCGTACTCGCTCCCGCGGTGAGCGATGCGGAGTTTGTTCTTCAGCGCCAAGCCGCTTCAAAAGTTTATGTGTTGAACGGTGCCGTATATGCTGCGTACAGTTCTTTTATTGTATCGAATCAATCTTTTTTCTATGAAGGTGCAGAGGGATATAAGATGCCTAAGGACCGCTCATTAGATATCGATACGATGCTCGATTTTGTGGTGGCAGAGAGTATGATTCAACTGCTTAAGAAATGATAGCAGGGGATTGGTTTAAGGTAATGTATTCGCTTACAAAATAGATATTGACAATATTGTGACGGCGATGGTATATTCGATTTGTGGGCCACGCCTAGTGATCTCGCAGCTATTTGAAGATGAAGGGAATGTTCTGAATGCAAGGTAAAGTAAAATGGTTCAACGCTGAAAAAGGTTATGGATTTATCGAGACTGAGCAAGGCGGCGACGTATTTGTTCACTTCTCCGCAATCCAATCCGAAGGTTTCAAAACACTTGAAGAAGGACAATCGGTTGAATTCGACATCGTCGAAGGCGCACGCGGTCCTCAAGCTGCTAACGTAACTAAACTGTAATTATCCCGCTGTTAAGCGGCTACATCATACATGGTATGCGCTTAACGTATCAAGCAAGAGCTCTGGGCAACCAGGGCTCTTTTCCATTTAACAGAACAATTGGGCTAACATGTTCCAGTCTAGTATTACAATCTACTAAATTGTTTAATTATTCAAAAAAAACAGATAATATCTTTGAGATCGCCTGCATAAGATGTTATAATAAGAGTATGTAAAAGGAGGAATGCCATATGAAATACAACATTCGAGGTCAACACATCTTAGTGACAGACGCCTTGCGCGACTATGTCGAGAAGAAACTCAGCCGCCTGGAAAAGTATTTTGAAGAGCCCTTTACCTCCGAAACAAACGTAACCCTGTCCGTTACGAAAGGTAAACATGCCATTGAGGTGACGATTCCGCTGACCAGCGTGATGCTTCGAGCCGAAGAGAAGAGCGAGGATATGTACGCTTCAATTGACCTGGTAGTGGACAAACTGGAACGGCAAATTCGCAAACATAAAACGAAAATAAACAGTAAATTCCGTAAAGAAAGCGGTATTCGCACCTTCTTTAAAGAAGAGGGCTCATCAGTTCGAGTCGCTGATGAGGAGGAGGAATTTGAGCTTGTACGTACAAAGCAGTTCATGTTGAAGCCCATGGATGTTGAAGAAGCCATTTTACACATGAATATGGTCGGTCATTCTTTCTTCATGTTCGCGAATTCTGTGACGAGTGAAGTGAATGTCGTATATAGGAGAAATGATGGTAAGTACGGACTCATTGAACAAACTTAAGCATTCATTTCATTGACACATAGGGATAGGAACGGGGGGTGTCCCAAAAGTCATCAAAAGATGACGATAGGCGCCCCCGTTTCTCTTACCATATCTTTGGTTACCTATCCACTGCGCGGCCCGCATGTTCTTCCGATCGCTGTTGTTCCCGGATTCCTTGCATGTAATTAGTTAAGGTAGGAATCCGCTCACAAAGGCGAACGCTGACGCATCTCCAGAATCATGCGACCTGCTCCGTTCAGGTTACCCTTTAAATTTTAAAACAAAAAGAAACCTTTCCTTGTTAAAATGGAGGTACCACCCACCCATTCTAAATAAAGAGAGGTTTCTTTATGTACAAAGAATATAGCATGGACCAACTCGCTTTGCCAATGGATCTGCAGGAAGACATCCCTCAAAACCATATCGTTCGCGTCATCAACGAAGCCGTCGATCGGTTACCTATGAAGCTCTTCACCAAAGCTTATCCCGGCGGAGGACGAGACAGCTACCACCCCAAGATGCTGACGAAGATCATCATCTACGCCTACGCGCAGCGCATCTACGCCTACGCGCAGCGCATCTACTCCTCGCGCCAGATTGCCAAAGCCGTTTGCGAGAATATCATGTTTATGTGGCTGGCTGCACGGCAGCGTCCAGACTTTCGCACCATTAATCGCTTTCGTTCCGAACGCATGAAAGACGTGCTTGATTCGGCGGATGCATGAACCAGAGAGCGTATTTGGACAGCTGAAAAATAACCGGGGATTTCGAAGATTCCTGCTTCGCGGCCTGCCAAAAGTGAGCCTAGAGGTCGGGTGGCTTTCGCTTGCCCACAACCTGTTGAAGAAAGCCGCGGTGGACCGAAAACGGCAAATGGCGCCACAGGGATAGGACGCTGTAACGCCATTTTTTGTGCGATTAGAGGGTTTTCGGAGTTAGAAGATAATTACTTCAACCCTTTTGAGACAGCCCCTTTTTTATGTTTACTGCAGGTTGTAAGGACTGAAGCGCAACGAAACTAGTTCTACAGAATGTTGGCAATTCCAATAGAAAATACGAAATGTGAAAATATACCTACAAAACGCTATAGTTCTTTCCGATAGTAGTAGTAGAAAACGACTACATCTACTGTGGAGGCAAAGTCAAATGAAATTAAAGCCAAAGTCTAAAGTGCAGCCTAGTAATAAAACAAAGACTGCAAGACTTGCAACAGGATTATTGAGCGCAACGCTACTATTTTCTACAGTGAGTCCATCCATTGGATTTGCAGCTGGAACGACAGCCCCGTCAGCAGCAGCAATTAATGTTGCGAATAATAAGTCAGGGGTGCAAGACACGGTCAAAGTAACCGGACTTGCTGCAGGCGATGTTGTGAAGGTGTACAATGCAGCAACAGCTGGAACGTTGATGGGTACTGCTACCGTAGGAACAGGTGCTACTGAAGCGCTCGTGAGCATTAATCAGCTAGGCAGTGCTGCTGGCAGCGTATATGTCACGGTAACAAGCGGCAATGGTACAGATACGGAGAGCACGCGTGTTGTTAAAGCGTATGACTCTGAAACTTCTGTAGCACCGTTGGCAGCGAACATTACGATCAGTAATGAAAAAACGGGAAGTCCCGATACGGTCAAAGTAACCGGCCTCGCAGAGGGCGATGTCGTCACGGTTTATGGAAGCATCCTTGAAAGTGCAGCAGTGCCAAGCGGCGCAACGGAAGTTACGGTTTCTAAAGCGGATTTGCTGACAGCAACAGGCGGAACTGCTCAGGTTTCGGTTACAAAAGTTAATAAGCTGGAGAGTTTGCGTACGTCCAAGACGTATAACTCCGAGCCGGTATCGACTGTACCGGCAGCAGCGAATATTACTGCGACTAACAATAAAGCAGGCGTAGATGATAAAGTCGTCGTAACCGGTCTTGCAGAAGGCGACGTTGTGAACGTGTATAGCGCACAAACAGGCGGTACGGCAATCGGCACGGCAACGGTAGCAACAGGTGCAACCTCCGCAACGGTAACGATCACGCAAATCAGCGCAGCAGCAGGCAGCGTGTATGTGAGCGTGAAGAGCGTAGATAAGCTGGAGAGCGCAAGAACAGCGAAAACGTATGACGGTGAAATTAGCGTGGCGCCAGCGTTAGCGGTTATTACAGCAGTTAATAACCCAACAGGCAGCGCAGATACAGTGAAAGTAACCGGCCTTGCAGAAGGCGATGTCGTGAACGTGTACGGCGTAGCGACAGGCGGCACGGCGATTGGCACGGCAACGGTAGCATCTGGCGCAACAGAAGCAACGGTTTCTAAAGCGGACTTGTTTGCGGCAACTGGCGGCAGCGTGTATGTAACGGTGACGAAAGTCAATAAACTGGAAAGTGCGCGTACAGCAAGATCGTATGTAACGGAACCAGTATCTGTGGCACCAGTAGCAGCGAATATCACGGCGACGAACAACAAAGCAGGCGTAGACGATAAAGTCGTCGTAACGGGTCTTGCAGAAGGCGACGTTGTAAAAGTATACGGCGCAGCATCCGGCGGCACGGCAATCGGCACAGCAACGGTAGCATCAGGTGCAACTTCGGCAACAGTAACGATTACACAAATCGGTGCGGCAGCAAGCAATGTGTATGTGAGCGTGAAGAGCACGGACAAGCTGGAGAGTGCAAGAACAACTAAAGCGTATGACGGAGAAGTCAGCACAGCGCCAGCGCAAACAGCCATTACGGTAACGAATAACCCAACAGGCACCGCAGATACGATTAAAGTAACGGGTGTGGCAGAAGGCGATGTCGTGAACGTGTACAGCGCAGCAACAGGCGGTACGGCAATCGGTACGGCAACAGTAGCAACAGGTGCAACGGACGTAACGATCTCCGATGAGGACCTGCTCACAGCAGCTGGCGGCAGCGTATATGTAACGGTAACGAAAGCGAACAAGCTGGAAAGTACGCGTACAGCGAAAACGTATGTAACGGAGCCAGTATCTGTAGCACCAGCAGCAGCAAACATCACGGCAACGAACAACAAAGTAGGCGTAGACGATAAAGTTGTGGTAACGGGTCTTCTGGAAGGCGACGTTGTAAAAGTATACGGTGCAGCGTCCGGCGGCACGGCAATCGGAACAGCAACGGTAGCATCCGGCGCAACTTCGGCAACAGTAACGATCACGCAAATTAGCGCAACAGCAGGCAATGTGTACGTGAGCGTGAAGAGCACGGACAAGCTGGAGAGTGCAAGAACAGCTAAAGCGTATGACGGCGAAATCAGCGTAGCGCCAGCGCAAACAGCCATTACGGTAACGAACAGCCCAACAGGCAGCGCAGATACAGTGAAAGTAACCGGCCTTGTAGAAGGTGACGTCGTAAACGTGTACAGCGCAGCAACAGGCGGTACGGCAATCGGCACGGCAACGGTAGCATCCGGTGCAACAGACGTAACGATCTCCGACGAGGACCTGCTGACAGCAACGGGCGGCAGCGTATACGTAACGGTAACGAAAGCGAACAAGCTGGAAAGTACGCGTACAGCGAAAACGTATGCAACGGAGCCAGTATCTGTGGCACCAGTAGCAGCGAACATCACAGCAACGAACAACAAAGTAGGCGTAGACGATAAAGTCGTCGTAACAGGCCTGGCAGAAGGCGACGTTGTAAAAGTGTACAGCGCAGCAACAGGCGGCACGGCAATCGGAACAGCAACGGTAGCTTCCGGTGCAACGTCCGCGACAGTAACAATTACGCAAATTAGTGCAACAGCAGGCAGCGTGTATGTGAGCGTAACAAGCACGGACAAGCTGGAGAGCGCAAGAACAGCTAAAACGTATGACGGCGAAATCAGCGTAGCGCCATTGGCAACAACGATTACTGTAGCTAACAACCCGACAGGCACCGCAGATACAGTGAAAGTTACCGGCCTTGTCGAAGGTGACGTCGTGAACGTGTACAGCGCAGCAACAGGCGGCACGGCAATCGGTACGGCAACGGTAGCGTCCGGAGCAACAGAAGTAACGATCTCCGATGAGGACTTGCTCGTGGTAGCAGGCGGAAGCGTGTATGTCACAGTGACGAAGCCGAACAAACTGGAGAGCGCACGTATAGCGAAAACGTATGTAACGGAGCCAGTATCCGTGGCACCGGTAGCAGCAAACATCACGGCAACGAACAACAAAGTAGGCGTAGACGATAAAGTCGTTGTAACGGGTCTGGCAGAAGGCGACATTGTGAAAGTGTACGGCGCAGCAACAGGCGGCACGGTAATCGGAACAGCAACGGTAGCTTCCGGTGCAACGTCCGCGACGGTAACGATCACGCAAATTAGCGCAGCAGCAGGCAGCGTGTATGTGAGCGTAACAAGCACAGACAAGCTGGAGAGCACAAGAACAGTTAAAGCATATGACGGCGAAATCAGCGTAGCGCCATTGGCAACAGTTATTACTGTAGCTAACAACCCGACAGGCAGCGCAGATACCGTGAAAGTAACAGGCCTTGTAGAAGGCGATGTCGTGAACGTGTACAGCGCAGCAACAGGCGGCACGACAATCGGTACGGCAACGGTAGCGTCCGGTGCAACAGACGTAACGATCTCCGACGAGGATCTGCTTACGGCAACGGGCGGCAGCGTATACGTAACGGTAACGAAAGCGAACAAGCTGGAAAGTACGCGCGTTGCAAAAACATACGTAACCGAGCCAGTATCGGTAGCACCAGTAGCAGCGAACATCACAGCAACGAACAACAAAGTAGGCGTAGACGATAAAGTCGTTGTAACAGGCCTTCTGGAAGGCGACGTTGTAAAAGTGTACAGCGCAGCAACAGGCGGCACGGCAATCGGCACGGCAACAGTAGCAACAGGCGCAACGTCCGCGACGGTAACGATCACGCAGATCACCGCAGCAGCAGGCAGCGTGTATGTGAGCGTAACAAGCGCAGACAAGCTGGAAAGCGCAAGAACAGCTAAAACGTATGACGGCGAAATCAGCGTAGCGCCATTGGCAACAGTTATTACTGTAGCTAACAACCCGACAGGCACCGCAGATACAGTGAAAGTAACAGGCCTTGTAGAAGGCGATGTCGTGAACGTGTACAGCGCAGCAACAGGCGGCACGGCAATCGGTACGGCAACGGTAGCATCCGGCGCAACGGACGTAACGATCTCCGATGAAGATCTGCTTACAGCAACAGGCGGCTCCGTGTACGTAACCGTAACGAAAGCGAACAAGCTGGAAAGTACGCGCGTTGCAAAAACATACGTAACCGAGCCAGTATCCGTGGCACCGGTTGCAGCGAACATCACAGCAACGAACAACAAAGTAGGCGTAGACGATAAAGTCGTCGTAACAGGCCTTCTGGAAGGCGACGTTGTAAAAGTGTACAGCGCAGCGACAGGCGGCACGGCAATTGGCACGGCAACAGTAGCAACAGGCGCAACGTCCGCGACGGTAACGATCACGCAGATCACCGCAGCAGCAGGCAGCGTGTACGTGAGCGTAACAAGCACAGACAAGCTGGAGAGCGCAAGAACAGCTAAAACGTATGACGGCGAAATCAGCGTAGCGCCATTGGCAACAACGATTACTGTAGCTAACAATCCAACAGGCAGCGCAGATACAGTGAAAGTTACCGGCCTTGTAGAAGGTGACGTCGTGAACGTGTACAGCGCAGCAACAGGCGGCACGGCAATCGGAACGGCAACAGTAGCATCCGGTGCAACGGACGTAACGATCTCCGATGAGGACTTGCTTACGGCAACAGGCGGCAGCGTATACGTAACCGTAACGAAAGCGAACAAGCTGGAAAGTACGCGTACAGCAAAAACGTATTTAACGGAGCCAGTATCTGTGGCACCGGTAGCAGCGAACATCACAGCAACGAACAACAAAGTAGGCGTAGACGATAAAGTCGTTGTAACAGGCCTTCTGGAAGGCGACGTTGTGAAAGTGTACAGCGCAGCAACAGGCGGCACGGCAATCGGAACAGCAACAGTAGCGTCCGGCGCAACATCTGCAACGGTAACAATCACGCAAATCAGCGCAGCATCAGGCAGTGTGTACGTGAGTGTAACAAGCGCAGACAAGCTGGAGAGCGCAAGAACAGCTAAAGCATACGACGGCGAAATCAGCGTAGCGCCATTGGCAACAACGATTACTGTAGCTAACAATCCAACAGGCAACGCAGATACCGTGAAAGTAACAGGCCTTGTCGAAGGCGATGTCGTGAACGTGTACAGCGCAGCAACAGGCGGCACGGCAATCGGCACGGCAACAGTAGCATCGGGCGCAACGGACGTAACGATCTCCGATGAGGATCTGCTGACAGCAACAGGCGGTTCCGTATACGTAACCGTAACGAAAGCGAACAAGCTTGAAAGTACGCGCGTTGCAAAAACGTACGTAACCGAGCCAGTATCTGTGGCACCGGTAGCAGCGAACATCACGGCAACGAACAACAAAGTAGGCGTAGACGATAAAGTCGTCGTAACAGGCCTTCTGGAAGGCGACGTTGTGAAAGTGTACAGCGCAGCAACAGGCGGCACGGCAATCGGAACAGCAACAGTAGCATCCGGCGCAACGTCTGCAACAGTAACAATCACGCAAATCAGCGCAGCATCAGGCAACGTGTACGTGAGTGTAACAAGCGCAGACAAGCTGGAGAGCGCAAGAACAGCTAAAGCATACGATGGCGAAATCAGCGTAGCGCCATTGGCAACAACGATTACTGTAGCTAACAATCCAACAGGCACTGCAGATACCGTGAAAGTAACGGGTCTGGCCGAAGGCGATGTCGTGAACGTGTACAGCGCAGCAACAGGCGGCACGGCAATCGGCACGGCAACGGTAGCATCCGGCGCAACGGACGTAACGATCTCCGATGAGGACTTGCTTACGGCAACAGGCGGTGCGGTATACGTTACAGTGACGAAACCGAATAAACTGGAAAGCTTACGTATCGCGAAAACGTACTTGACAGAACCAGTAACTGTGGCACCGTTGGCAGCGAATATCACAGCAACGAACAACAAAGCAGGCGTAGACGATAAAGTTGTTGTAACGGGTCTGGCAGAAGGCGACGTTGTGAACGTGTACAGCGTAGCAACAGGCGGCACGGCAATTGGTACAGCAACAGTAGCAACAGGTGCAACGTCCGCAACAGTAACGATTACACAAATTGGGGTGGCTGCAGGTACGGTGTATGTGAGTGTAACAGGCACAGACAAGCTGGAGAGCGCAAGAACAGCTAAAACGTATGATACGGAAACTACATCTCCTGCACTGGCTGCCAATATCGTTGTACTTAATAACGATGGCGAAGACGATATCGTACGCGTTACCGGATTGTCCGCTGGAGACGTCGTGACAGTATATGATGCTGCGACAGGCGGAACAGCACTCGGAACAGCGACAGTGGCTAACGGAAAAACGGCTGTAAATGTTTCCATTGCACAGCTATCCGTAGGTGCCGGTAAAGTGTACATCACGATTACAAAAGCAAACAAAGCAGAAAGCACAATTGTAATTAAAGAGTATATTGCTGAATAAAAATTTGAGTTGAGGCTCCTTGGCTTCTGTATTAATTACAGAAGCCAAGTTTTTTTTGTTCTCCGCTAACTATGCAAATGAAGGAAATGAACCGTGCCGCCTAGGCACCAACATTGCGAGAACAGCCGCAAACTGTTACAATTTATGCAAACAGGCGTAACATCGAAAGGGGAAGACCATGCTCGGACTTGTGAAGAAATTATTCGGAGACGCCAACGAACGAGAGATTAAGCGTCTTTTGCGTACCGTAGAGGAAATCAATGGTTTGGAGCCGCAAATCGCTCAGCTTTCGGATGAGGGGCTTCGAGACAAGACGACGGAATTCAAATCCCGTCTGGAACAAGGTGAAGATATTGATGCCCTGCTTCCTGAGGCGTTCGCCGTTGTAAGAGAAGCGTCCAAGAGGGTCTTGGACAAGCGTCATTATGATGTACAGCTGATCGGCGGCATGGTGCTGCATGAAGGGCAAATTGCCGAGATGAAAACAGGTGAAGGTAAGACGCTTGTGGCAACGCTGGCCGTGTATTTGAATGCGCTGCTGGGCAGAGGCGTTCACGTCGTTACCGTCAATGATTACCTTGCTACTCGTGACAGCGAGCAGATGGGCCAGCTGTATCAATTTTTAGGTTTAACCGTCGGCTGCAACCTGCACGGCCTCTCGCATGACGAGAAGCAAGCTGCATATGCATGCGACATCACATATGGAACGAACAACGAATTCGGATTCGATTACCTGCGCGACAACATGGTGCTGTATAAGGAACAGATGGTACAGCGTCCGCTTTATTTCTCTATCATTGACGAAGTGGACTCCATTCTCGTCGACGAAGCGCGTACACCGCTTATTATTTCCGGGCAAGCCGCCAAGTCGACGGAGATGTATTTTGCCGCGGACCGGTTCGTACAGCGTCTGAAAGAAGAAGATGATTTCACCGTAGATATTAAGATGCGTTCGGTAATGTTGACGGATGCAGGCGTCGAGAAAGCTGAGAAAGCCTTTAGCATCGAGAACTTGTACGATCATGCCAATATTCTGATCAATCACCACATTCAACAAGCGCTTAAAGCGCATGTTATTATGAAGCGCGACGTGGACTACGTCGTGCAAGAAGAAGAAGTCGTCATCGTCGACGAGTTCACGGGCCGTCTGATGGCAGGCCGCCGTTACAGCGACGGGCTGCACCAAGCCATTGAAGCGAAGGAACAGATCAAAGTCCAGAACGAAAGCATGACGCTGGCGACGATCACGTTCCAGAACTACTTCCGGATGTACCGCAAGCTGGCCGGGATGACCGGTACGGCGAAGACGGAGGAAGAAGAGTTCAAGAAAATCTACGGTCTCGAAGTTATTCAAGTCCCGACGAACCGGAAAAATATCCGTAACGACATTGCCGATGTCGTGTATAAAACCGAGAACGGCAAATTCAAAGCCGTTGTCGAAGAGATCGTGAAGCGCCACGCGAACAAACAGCCTGTTCTTGTGGGTACGGTGTCCATTGAGAACTCCGAGAAGCTGTCCGAATTGCTGAAGAAACGCGGCGTACAGCACAAAGTCTTGAACGCGAAGTACCATGCGGAAGAGGCAGAAATTATTTCGCGCGCAGGTCAATCGGACGCAGTTACGATCGCGACGAACATGGCAGGCCGCGGTACGGATATTTTGCTGGAAGAGTCCGTTGGCGATCTTGGCGGTCTGCATATTATCGGTACGGAGCGCCATGAGAGCCGCCGTATTGATAACCAGCTGCGCGGTCGTGCGGGACGTCAGGGCGACCCGGGCTCCTCGCAATTCTATCTGTCCTTGGAAGATGACCTCATGCGCCGCTTCGGCTCTGAGAACATTATGGGCATGATGGAGAAGCTGGGCTTCGAAGAGGATCAGCCGATTGAGAGCCGTTTAATCTCCCGTGCCATCGAATCCGCGCAGAAACGAGTGGAAGGCAACAACTTCGATCAACGCCGTATCGTCCTGCAGTACGACGATGTCATGAACCAGCAGCGTGAAATTATTTACAAGCAGCGCCGCGAGGTGCTGTTCTCGGAGAATATCCGCGACATCGTGCTGGAGATGATCAAACCGGTCATTACCAAGATCGTGGAAGCGCATTGTCCGGCTGACGAAATTCCGGAGAACTGGGAATTGCAAGAGGTCGTGGATTTTGCGGAAGCGAACTTCCTGAACGAAGAGATGATTACGAAGGATGATCTGTGGGGCAAGGAACCGCAGGAAATCATTGACTTTCTCTACGAGAAGGTCAACGGCCTGTACGATCAGCGCGAAGAGGAAATCGGCTTGGAAACCATGCGCGAATTCGAGAAGGTTGTCGTGCTGCGCGCGGTAGACAGCAAGTGGATGGACCACATCGATGCGATGGATCAGCTTCGTCAGGGGATTCACCTTCGTGCTTACGGCGGTACAGATCCGCTTCGTGAATATCAGTTCGAAGGCTTCGAGATGTTCAAGGAAATGATCGAGAATATTCAAGAAGAAGTCACAAAATACATCATGAAGGCCCATGTCGAGAACAACCTAGAGCGACAAGAGGTTGCTAAGGGCCAGACGGAATCCGGCGGCAGCAGCGAGATTCAGGAGAAACGTCCGGTGCGTAAGGAAGAACGCGTGCGCCGCAACGATCCATGCCCCTGCGGAAGCGGCAAGAAATACAAGCAGTGCCACGGACAATAAGCGTTACAGCTGCATAAGGTAGGCACAGAACGATAGGTTGAGGTGAACGATAGTCATGATAGATATAACGGTGAAACAGGATTTACGTGAAATGGCTAAACGTCTCCAAGAGCTTAGGGGGTCTCTTTGACTTAGATATTAAGCAAGAGATGATCTTGAACTTCGAAGAGAAGATGTCCGCGCCCGATTTCTGGGACGATAACGAACGCGCGCAAAGCACGATTGCCGAGCTGAACGCGGTCAAATCCGTCGTCGATCAGTATGAACGCATGCAGAGCGAGCAGGAAGATCTGCAGACGATGCTGGAGCTGGCCGAAGAAGAGGCCGATGATCAGGATTTGGCGGACGAACTGAAGAAGAGCGTCACGGAGCTCATGAGCAAGGTGAGCGAATTCGAGCTGCAGCTGCTGCTGAACGAACCTTACGACAAGCTGAACGCCATATTGGAGCTGCACCCGGGCGCGGGAGGCACGGAGTCGCAGGACTGGGGCCAGATGCTGTACCGGATGTATACCCGCTGGGCGGAGAAGCACGGCTTCAAGGTGGAACTGCTCGATTATTTGGCAGGCGACGAGGCGGGGATCAAGAGCGTGACAATCTCCGTGAAAGGTCATAACGCCTACGGGTACTTGAAAGCGGAGAAAGGCGTGCACCGTCTGGTGCGCATCTCCCCGTTCGATGCTTCGGGACGCCGGCACACGTCGTTTGTGTCCTGCGATATTATGCCTGAGATCGATGACGATATCGAAATCGAGATTCGCAGCGAAGACTTGAAGGTCGACACGTACCGGGCAAGCGGCGCCGGCGGCCAGCACATCAACAAGACGGAATCGGCTATTCGGATCACGCATGTGCCGTCTGGAATTGTCGTGTCTTGCCAGACGCAGCGTTCGCAAATCCAGAACCGGGAGCGCGCCATGCAGATGCTTCGATCCAAGCTCTATGAGCGCAAGATCGAAGAGCAGCAGAAGCATCTCGCGGAAATCCGCGGCGAACAGTCCGATATCGCATGGGGCAGCCAAATTCGCTCCTATGTATTCCATCCGTACAGCATGGTGAAGGATCACCGGACCTCGGTGGAAACCGGAAACGTCGGCGCGGTCATGGACGGCGACTTGGATATGTTTATCGACGGATACCTGCGCAGTAAAATCCGCCACGACGACCATTAAGTTGGCGGCATGCATAGTCAAGGCAAAGAGTTCCGACACTGATAGGTGTTGGGACTCTTTTTTTTGCATTCCAAGGATGACGGTATAGATAGAGGTAAAGAACGTAACAGGGAAGAGAAGGGCGGAAGAGCACGATGAACGACCGTCAAGGGGACCATAGGGAAGCACTGAAGGTCTCTTCGCTGCATGCGGAGCGAGAAGGAACAAGGCCGGGAGACCGGCCATTAGAAGAACGGCATAGTGGGAAGAGGCAAGGAGACGTGGGATATAACAAGCGCAAGGCGCGAAGCATGGGGCCGAAAGCGGAGGCGCTGCTCAGTGTCGTGCTGCTGATCGCGGGTTCCTTTCTGATCGCGTTCAGCTTTAATGTCTTTCTGGCGCCGCTCGGCATCGCATCGGGCGGCGTTTCGGGCATATCCATTTTGGTTCAGCATGAAACGGGCATTCCGCCGGCGTATACGCAGTGGGCGCTCAATGTGCCGCTGTTTCTGGTGGGATTGTGGCTGCTTGGCAAGAAGTTCGCACTCAAGACGGCGCTCGGCTCGTTTCTGCTGCCGCTGCTTGTCTTGTTCACGTCCCATTGGAAGCCGCTGACGGACAACGCGATGCTGGCGTCCATCTACGGGGGCATCGGCGTCGGCGCAGGGCTTGGTCTCGTGTTCCGCGGCAGGGCATCCACGGGCGGCCTGGACCTGGCTGCGCAGCTGCTTCACCGGTACACAGGTATAAGACTCGGCTTGGCGGTAGCTGCATTCGACGGACTCGTTATCGCTTCGGCAGGCATCCTGATCGCGCCGGAGAATGCGCTGTATGCACTCGTGGGCTTGTTCGTGACGAGCAAGACGATCGATTTCGTGCAGACAGGGCTGGCAACGTCCAAGGTCGCGTTCATTATTTCCGACCGGCCGGAGGCGATCATGCAGTCGGTGCTGCATGATTTGGACCGCGGATTAACGAAGCTGGACGGTCACGGCGGATTTACGGGCGCGGAGCGGCCGGTGCTGATGATCGTCGTCGGGCAGGGTGAGGTTTCGAAGCTGAAGAGCCTCGTGCGCGCGGCGGATCCGGGCGCTTTTGTCATTATCAGCGACACGGCGGAGGTGCTGGGCGAAGGGTTTAAATTACCGTGAAATTCGACATAATTTATCGTTGTATTTATATAAAACCGTATGTATAATAATACAAAGTGTTAGCTATTTCTTATACCCTTCCGTTCGTGTAAAATGGTTAGCTAGGAAGGATAAGGATGGGAGAGACGGACATGAGTACAGTGGTAAGAGCAGCAATTATCGGATCAACGGGATACGGCGGCGTCGAGCTGATCAGGCTTTTGGCGAATCACCCGCAGGTTGAAGTGACTTCGGTTATTTCGTCCTCAAGCGCAGGAGCGCCGATCGCGGAAGGCTTCCCGCATCTAACGGAAATTCGTAACGACGTATTGGACGATGTCGACACGGCCTTGATCAAGAGCAAAGCCGATGTCGTATTTATAGCAACACCCGCGGGCATTGCGACCCGTTTAGTGCCTTCGCTGCTGGCAGAGGGCTTGAAGGTCATCGATGTTTCCGGCGATCACCGCTTGAAGGACCGTGCGGAATACGAGAAATGGTACAAGAAAGAGGCTGCCCAGCAGGAGTATCTGGATAAAGCGGTCTACGGTTTGGCGGAAGTGTACGGCGATGCCGTGCGCGGCGTGGATTTCGTATCCAACCCGGGCTGTTACACGACGACGTCACTGCTTGGCCTGGTGCCTGCGGTGAAGGCGGGCTTCATCGACCCGGATTCCATCATTATCGATGCCAAATCAGGCGTGTCCGGCGCTGGCCGCGGCGTCAACGTCGGCGTTCATTACGCGGAAATCAACGAGAATTTCAAGGCTTACAAAATCAACAAACACCAGCACATTCCCGAGCTTGAGCAGGTGCTCTCCGACGCCGCGGGCAAGAAGGTCGTGACAACGTTCACGACGCATCTCGTTCCGATGACGCGGGGCATTATGGCCACCATGTATGCAACGATGACAGGCAATCATACGAATGAGGACTTCATCTCGTTATATCGCAATTACTATGAAGGCCGCCATTTCGTGCGGATCCGCAAGGACGGCACATGGCCGGCGACGAAGGAAGTATCGGGCTCCAACTATTGCGACATCGGCTTTGCCGTCGATGAGCGCACGAAGCGCGTCACGATCGTGTCGGTCCTCGACAACCTCGTAAAGGGCGCCGCAGGTCAGGCGATCCAGAATCTCAATCTCATGATGGGCTGGGAGGAGACGCTTGGTCTCCGTTTCGTACCGGTCTATCCGTAAAAATAAACCAACTACCGCGCAGAAGGAGAATCGATTGATCAATGGGACAGGGGAATGCTTCATCATCATATATCGTCGTGCCGAACGGCTCGGTCACGACGCCCAAGGGCTTTAAAGCCGCCGGCCTGCACTGCGGCCTGAAGAAAACGACGCGCCACGATCTCGGCGCCATCGTCTGCGACGTACCCGCGGCTGCGGCAGGCGTGTATACGACGAACGCGTTCCAGGCGGCACCTATCGCCGTCACGCGCGAGAGCATCGGCGCAGGCGGCAAGCTGCGCGCTGTTATCGTCAACAGCGGTAACGCCAATGCGTGTACCGGCAAGCAGGGCGAAGCGGACGCGTACGAGATGCGCAGCGCCTTCGCGGATGCGATCGGCGTTCCTGCGGAGCAGGTAGCTGTCGCGTCAACGGGCGTCATCGGCGAGCTGCTGAAGATGGATCGTGTGCGCGGCGGCATTGCGGAGCTGCCGGCCCGTCTTGGCGCCTCGTACGAGGCGGCGGATGATTTCTGCCAGTCGATCTTGACGACGGATTTGGTGAAGAAGGAAGTATGCGTATCCGTCACCGTTGACGGTCAGCTCGTTCATATCGCGGGCGCGTCCAAGGGAAGCGGTATGATTCATCCCAACATGGCGACCATGCTCGGCTTCGTGACGACGGATGCGGCCATCGGCAGCGACACGCTGCACAAGCTGCTGCGCCAAGTTACGGATCTGACGTTCAATATGATCACCGTGGACGGCGATACGAGCACGAACGATATGCTTGTCGCGATGGCGAGCGGCTTCGCAGGCAACGAAGAGCTGCATGACGGCCATCCGGATTTCGCGGCATTTACGGACGGACTTCGCTACGTGTGCGAAGTGCTCGCTAAAGCGATCGCGCGCGACGGCGAAGGCGCGACGAAGCTCGTCGAGGTGCAGGTGCGCGGCGCGCAAACGGATGCTGCAGCGCAGGCGATCGCGAAGACGGTTATCGGCTCTTCGCTCGTAAAATCCGCCGTGTTCGGCGCAGATGCCAACTGGGGCCGAATTATTGCGGCCGTTGGCCGCGCAGGCCAGCCGGTCAATCCCGAGACGGTCGATATCGCGCTCGGCAGCATCGTGACGCTTACGCAGTCGCGCCCGGTCGCGTTCGACGAAGAAGCGGCGCTTGAGTATTTGAAGGGCGACACGGTCATCATTCACGTTGACCTTCACATGGGCGACGGCGAGGCAACGGCTTGGGGCTGCGATTTGACGTACGATTACGTCCGCATTAATGCGGCTTACCGGACATAGGGCATAGCATGTCGACAGCGAAAGGAACGGACGGAACAATGGAACAGCGGTTTGTCATGAAATGCGGAGGCAGCACGCTTGCGGCGCTGCCGGCCTCCTTCTTCGAAGATTTGAGGGATTTGCAGGCGCGGGGCGTTAAAGCGGTCATTGTGCACGGCGGCGGGCCTGCGATCTCCGAGACGCTCGGCAAGCTTGGCATCGAAAGCGAGTTCGTTGGCGGCCTGCGCAAAACGAGCAATGACGTGCTCGACGTGGTGGAGATGGTCCTTGCGGGACGCATCAACAAAGAAATCGTCCGCCGCATTCAGCAGAGCGGCGCGAAGGCGCTGGGGCTCTCCGGTGTAGACGGCGAGCTAATCCTGGCGAAGCCGGTGGCGAACGCGGCCGAGATCGGCTTCGTCGGCGACGTGACAGACGTGAACGCCGCCATCATCGAAGGTGTTATGGGCATGGGCTACATTCCCGTCATTGCGCCAATCGGCATCGATGCTTCGGCACAGCGTTATAACATCAACGCCGATACGGCAGCCGGCGCGGTGGCCTCCCATCTCGGCGTAGAGCAGATGATCGTCGTGACCGACGTGCCCGGCATCATGAAGACGGTCGGTGGCGTCAAGCAGGTGCTGCCGTCCGTGACAGTGGAAGAGATCGAGGCAATGATCGCGAGCGGCGACATTTACGGCGGCATGATTCCGAAGGTGCGAGCGGCGATTGCCTGTATTCAAGGCGACGTCAAGGAAGTCGTTATCGTGAACGGCGATGTGCCGGGCGTGCTTAGCAAAGCGGTGCTTGAAGGCGGCATCGGCACGCGGATCGTGCAGCGTTAATTCATTTTTTATAAGGGGTGAACGAATGATGAGCGATATGAACAAAGCGGCAGTCAGCGGCGGAAGCTCGCTGTTCCCGACGTATGCGAGATATCCGATCTCGTTAGTGAAGGGGGACGGAAGCTGGCTGTGGGATGACAAGGGCAACAAATACTTGGATTTCATGAGCGGGATTGCCGTCACGAATCTCGGTCACGCGCCGAAGCAGGTCAAGGACGCGCTCGTGAAGCAGCTGGATGAGCTGTGGCATGTGTCGAATCTGTTCCATATTCCCAATCAGGAGGCGGCGGCGAAGCTGCTGACGGATAACAGCCATGCGGAAGCGGCGTTCTTCTGCAATTCCGGCGCGGAAGCGAACGAAGCGGCAATCAAGCTTGCCCGCCGTTACCATCAGAAGGTGAAGGGCAACGGTCGCTATGAAATCATTACGTTCGCCCAATCCTTCCACGGACGGACCTTGGCGACGCTGACCGCAACGGGTCAAGAGAAAGTGAAGGAGGGGTATTTGCCGCTGCCGGAAGGCTTCCGCTATATCCCGATGCACGACATCGAAGCGCTTGAAGCCGCAGTGACGGATAAGACGGCCGCTGTCATGCTGGAGACGATTCAAGCCGAGGGCGGCGTCATTACGGTCGACCCGGCATTCCTGCACCATCTGGCGAAGCTGTGCAAAGAACGCGGCGTGCTGCTCATTATCGACGAGATTCAAACGGGCATGGGCCGTACAGGAAAGCTCTTCTCGTTTCAGCACTATGGCGTTGAACCGGATATTTTCACGCTGGCCAAAGGACTCGGAAGCGGATTCCCGGTGGGTGCGATGCTGGCCGGCGGCGAGCTGATCGAAGCGTTTACCGCCGGCAGCCACGGCTCCACCTTCGGCGGAACGCCGATAGCGACTGCGGCAGTGAAGGCCACAATCGAGACAATCGTGCAGGAGAAGGTCGCGGACCGCGCAGCCGAAATGGGCGAGTACCTGATGAACGAGCTGCGCAGCAAGCTGGCGGGCCATCCGCTCGTAAAGGAAGTGCGCGGCCAAGGTCTGCTCGTCGGCATCGTATGCAAGGGTCCCGTCGCTTCGATTATTGCGGAAGGCCAGAAGCGCGGACTGCTCGTTATCACGGCAGGTCCTGACGTGGTGCGTCTGCTTCCGAGCCTGCTCGTGACGCGGGAAGAAATAGATCAAGCGGTGAGCATGCTGGCCTCGATTTTTGCGGATCAAGCGGCGCTCGCGCAGCTGTAGAACGAGAGGAGAACCACCACCCATGTCCCACCTGTTAACAGAAGAACTAGCGGTCAGCCTGAAGGGCCGCGATTTTATAGCTTTGGTCGATTATACGCCGGAAGAAGTGCGTTATCTGATCGATTTGGCGATTGAGCTGAAGCGCAAGCAGCAAGCGGGCGAAACGTATCATCCGCTGAAGGGCAAGACGCTCGGGATGATTTTTGAGAAGTCCTCCACGCGTACGCGTGTTTCTTTTGAAGTCGGCATGTACCAGCTCGGCGGCCATGCGCTGTTCCTGAGCCGCAACGATCTCCAGATCGGCCGCGGCGAAACGGTATCCGATACCGCGCAGACGCTGTCGCGCTATCTGGACGGCATGATGATTCGCACGTTCGCGCACCGCACGGTCATTGAGCTTGCCCGCGCCGCAACGGTGCCGGTTATCAACGGCTTGACGGATCTGTCGCATCCGTGTCAGGCACTGGCCGACTACCAGACCGTGCTGGAGCATAAGGGCCGTCTGGAAGGCCTCAAGATCGCCTACGTCGGCGACGGTAACAACATGGTCCACTCCCTGCTCATGGGCGCGGCGAAGCTCGGCATGCACATGTCGGTCGCAACGCCGGAAGGCTACGAGCCGGACGAGGATATCGTGCGCATGACGAAGGAGAACGCGGCCGAGACCGGCTCGCGTATCCACGTCTGCCGCGATCCGCGCGAAGCGGTTGAAGGCGCAGACGTCGTCTACACGGACGTGTGGGCGAGCATGGGCTTCGAAGCGGAGCAGAAGGAACGCGAGCTTGCGTTTGCGAGCTATCAAGTGAACGAAGAGCTGATGCGCCACGCGAAGAGCGACTTCCTGTTCATGCACTGCCTGCCTGCGCACCGGGGCGAAGAAGTGAGCGAAGGCATCATCGACGGCAAGCATTCCATTATCTTTGACCAAGCCGAGAACCGCCTGCACGCGCAGAAAGCGATCATGGCTGCCATAATGTAGGATATAGTAAGGGAAGCTCGGGCACCTATGCCGCAAGGCTGTTGTTCGAGCTTCCGCACTCATTTTCTATTAAGGAGCGTTCACGTAATCATGGCGAAGGAAAAAATCGTTTTGGCATACTCCGGCGGACTCGACACATCCGTCATTTTGAAATGGCTGAAGGAAACGTACGATGCGGAAATCATCGCGTTCACCGCGGACATCGGACAAAAGGATGAGCTCGATGGTCTGGAAGCGAAAGCACTGGCAACCGGCGCATCCAAAGTGTATATCGACGACCTGCGGGACGAATTCGCGCAGGACTTCATCTACCCGATGTTCCAATCCGGCGCGCTGTATGAAGGCCAATATCTGCTCGGCACGTCTATCGCGCGTCCGCTGATCGCGAAGCGCATGGTCGACATCGCTCGCGCGGAAGGCGCAACGGCGATCGCGCATGGCGCAACGGGCAAAGGCAACGACCAAGTGCGGTTCGAGCTTACGGCTGCCGCATTGGCACCAGACATCGCGGTTATCGCTCCATGGCGCATCGAAGAGTTCCGCGAGCAATTCCCGGGACGCGCAGAAATGATCGCTTACGCCGAGAAGCACAACATTCCGGTACAAGCTTCCGCGGCGAAGCCGTATTCCATGGATCGCAACCTGCTGCATATCAGCTTCGAGAGCGGCATGCTGGAGGATCCGTGGTTCGATCCGAGCAGTGACGAGAACAAAGGCATGTTCGTCCTTTCCGTCTCGCCTGAGGATGCACCGGACCAATCCGAATACGTAGAGCTAACGTTCGAAGGCGGCAACTGTACGGCGGTTAACGGCGAGCAATTGAGCCCGCTGGCCGTCATGGAGAAGCTGAACGAGCTGGGCGGCAAGCATGGTATCGGCCGCGTTGATATGGTCGAGAACCGCTTCGTCGGCATGAAGAGCCGCGGTGTGTACGAGACGCCGGGCGGCACGATTCTGTTCACCGCTCACCGCAAAATGGAATCGCTCACGATGGACCGCGACGTCATGCATCTGCGCGACTCCCTCATTTCCAAATACGCTTCGCTCGTTTACAACGGCTTCTGGTTCGCGCCTGAGCGTCTTGCGCTGCAAGCGCTCGTGACGGAAAGCCAGAAGAACGTCAGCGGCGTCGTTCGTCTCAAGCTGTACAAAGGAAATGTCATCGGCGCAGGGGTGAAGAGCCCTGTAAGTCTGTACAACCCGGACATCGCGACGATGGAAGCCGATCCGTCCAAGGCCTATGATCAAGGCGACGCAACGGGCTTTATCCGCCTGAACGCGCTGCGTTTGAAAGTATCCTCGGGCGTTGAGCAAAGCAAGAAATAAGAAACGGCGTTCCGCCGCATAGATCAAACCGGGTGTCCCGGGTCGGCGTCAGTGCCGGTCCGGGCATCTCGTCAATAGGGGACGAAACGATAAAGGAGTGCACCGCTTGTGAGTAAATTATGGGGCGGCCGGTTTACGAAGAAAACCGACCAGCTGGTTGAAGAATATACGGCATCGATTATGTTTGATAAAGAACTGGCCGAGGAGGACATCCAAGGCAGTCTGGCACATGTCACGATGCTGGGCAAGCAGGGCATTCTGCCTGCCGCGGACGTCGAGACGATCAAGGATGGCCTGCACCGCGTGCTGCAGCGCATCAAGCGCAATGATATCGAATTTTCCATTTCCGATGAAGACATTCACATGAATATCGAGAAGACGCTGATCGACGATGTAGGACCTGCCGGCGGCAAGCTCCATACAGGCCGCAGCCGCAACGACCAAGTGGCGACGGACATGCACCTCTACCTGCGCAAGCGTGTCGTAGAGTTCGTCGACCTGCTGCAGAAGCTGCAGGAGTCGCTAATCTCGCAGGCGAAAGCCAACATCGATACGATTCTGCCGGGCTATACGCATCTGCAGCGCGCGCAGCCGATCTTGTTCGCGCATCACATGATGGCGTATGTGAGCATGTTCGGCCGCGATATCGAGCGTCTGCAGGACAGCTACAAGCGCGTTAACATGCTGCCGCTAGGCGCCGGCGCACTGGCGGGCACGACGTTCCCAATCGACCGCCATTTCGTGGCGAGCCAGTTGAAATTCGACCGCGTCTACGAGAACAGCCTGGATGCGGTAAGCGACCGCGATTTCATCCTGGAGTTCCTCTCCCAGGCCTCCATCATTATGATGCACTTGTCGCGGCTAAGCGAAGAGCTGATTCTGTGGTCGAGCACGGAGTTCCATTTCGTCGAGCTGGATGACGCGTTCTGCACGGGCAGCAGCATTATGCCGCAGAAGAAGAACCCGGACGTGCCGGAGCTTGTCCGCGGGAAGACGGGACGTGTGTACGGCAACCTCGTCGGTCTGCTGACCGTATTGAAGTCGCTGCCGCTCGCGTATAACAAAGACATGCAGGAAGACAAAGAAGGCATGTTCGACACGGTTCGCACGCTGCAAGGCGCGCTCCAGCTGTTCGCGCCGATGGTCGCGACGATGAAGGTCAACAAGGACCGGATGCGCCAAGCCGTTAACCAAGACTTCTCGAATGCGACGGATATCGCGGACTTCCTCGTCGGCAAGGGATTGCCTTTCCGTCAAGCGCATGAAGTCATCGGTAAGACGGTGCTTTACTGCATCCAACAGGGAAAATATTTACTCGACCTGACGCTCGACGAGTTCAAGCAGTTCTCCTCGCTGTTCGACGACCGCATCTACACCGTGCTGCAGCCGGAAAATGTCGTGAACGCCCGCAACGTTTACGGCGGCACGGCAACGCAGCAAGTAACCGAGGCGATTGTCCGCGCGGAGAGCGATCTCGCAGGCACGTCGGCTTGGGTGACGGAGTACGCGGAACGCAGCCGCTGAACGGACGCATAACCATAAGCGCATAATAAAGCCCCTTCGCGGGCTGACGATTGCCGTCAGCTGCGCGAAGGGGCTTTTCGCATATTGAGGAGCAGTGGGTCTGGCACTCGCGTCGCCGCCCCGATTGGGGCGCAGTACTTCAGCCTTGCCGTCTCAGCTTCTCCGCCCTTGCAATTTACTCCGCCACACCGTCCTCCAGCAGCGGCTTTTCGTTATCGTTGATGCTTTCGGGATGGGATTGCTCCGGCGCAATGGCATACACCGTAGCCTGCGCCTTATACGTATCCCGCGATATGCGATTGCTCGATACGACTTTTCCATTCACGAGCTTCGTGCGGAACGTTTCGACGACATAACCGGATTTGCCGGTCGTAAGCAGCCGGCGCGTGCCCGGCTGCAGGGAGGCTCTTGCGACCTCCTTCACTGGCGGCGCCACGGTACTAACCGTCTTCGAGGAAATCGTATAGCTGACGTTCCTCGGCATCGTGCCGAACAGCTTCACCGTCAGTTCCCGGTCCTTCACTTCCGTGCGAATGATGAGCGTTTTGCCGGTCGTGTTTTTGAATCGGAAATTAATGGCGCCTTCTGCATACGTCGCATCCTGGCCCATAGGAAGATAAGCGACAGGGAGCGAGTGGTTGCGCCGCTCCACCATTTCAAGGCCCGCGTGGAGGGCGGCATTATAGAGCGTGCTGGATACCTGGCAGATCCCGCCGCCGATGCCGGGAACGAACTCGCCGTTTAGAATGACCGGCGCGGCGCGGTAGCCGTAGTTTTTGTTGGTCAGGGCGATGACTTTGTTATAATCGAACACTTCTCCCGGGGCCAGCTCCCAATCGTTGAGCGTTCGCGCCGTCATCTCCACGTTAAAGGCGCGCCCTGCGCCGCTCGTCGTGAAGTCTGTCGTGAAGGCGGCAATCCGCCGTTCCACGCCCTCGTCTTTCAACCGCTGCAGCGTTACCGACGGATGAATCACTTGAAGCTCGACCTTCAAGCTGATTGGCTTCAGCCCTTCGTTCCAGCTCGCCCCAAGCAAGCGTTCTACCGCTTGTACCGCATGGCTGAACATGGTGTCGGCATCCAGTCTGTAGGCATCGGTATGCGCCGTATACACCACTTCATCGTTTGCGCGAATGGTCCGCTTCGCATTCTTAGGCTCTCCCGCATCGAGATAGCCCCATTGACTGCGAATCTGCTTCAGGAATACCGCCTTGTTCCAGCTCACGCTGATGCTGAGCTGTTCGGGGAACTGCCAGCGGGCCTTCACCCGGTCTCGAATGCTGCCTGTCGTTAAGGTATTAACGGCCGCCGCAGCTGCATTCGTATTCACGGAGACGCCCAGCTCCGCTAACGTCCACGACTTTTGCGCCGCGTTTTCCGGGCCGCCCTGCACGCGCAAGGTAAGCTGTTCAAGCGCTGCTTTACGGTCCGCGAGCATCCGCTGCACGTCCGATATGTGAAGACCGCCGATGGCTTGGATGCTGCCGCCCTTGAGCGTCTGGAGGCCTTGTCCGGCTTCGCTGCCGCCTTGCGTTAAGGCGACGTTCTTGGGAATGGTTTGCTGCGAAGCATACACCCAGATGCCGCCCCAGCCGGCGGAAAGCAGCAGCACGAATAGAATCACAAGCGTCCAAATGAGATGGAGACCTTTTAATTTCAATGCGAGTCAACTCCTTGGCGGGGATTCTTTCATGTATATGCGGTGTCATTCGGTTTCTTTCTAAAAGTTTCTTTCATCCGAACGTTTGTCGAAAAATATACGGTTTTTCCAGCCGTCATCGCCGATTCCCATCATGAGAATTATGAAAAATGCAGAAAGTGGGACTTTGGTAGAGGATTTAGCGTCATTATGTCGAATATCTAAAAGCTGACTACCTACAGGATGTGATATTGTGATCGAATTGCAGGATATTTGGAAAACGTACGCTGACGGCACTCATGCGCTCCGCGGCGTTTCTGTTCGTATAGACCGTAATGAATTCGTTTACTTGGTAGGACCTTCCGGAGCAGGGAAATCCACCTTCATGAAATTGATTTACCGGGAAGAGGTTCCAACCAAAGGGCAGATTTCCGTCAACGGCTTTAACATTGGCAAGCTGAAGCCGAGGAAGATCCCGTTTGTCCGCCGCAATATCGGCGTCATCTTTCAAGATTACAGGCTGCTTCCAAAGCTAACCGTTTACGAGAATATCGCATTTGCAATGGAAGTCATCGAGGCGCCGAGGCGGATGATCAAGAAACGCACCATGGAGGTGCTGGAGCTTGTCGGACTTCGCGGGAAGCATGCGAGTTTTCCGCAGCAGCTCTCCGGCGGCGAGCAGCAGCGCGTGGCCATCGCCCGCGCCATCGTGAACAACCCGGCCGTGATCGTAGCGGACGAGCCTACCGGCAACCTGGACCCCGAGACATCCTGGGGCATTATGAACCTGCTGGAAGAGATTAATTTTCGCGGCACGACCATCATCATGGCTACGCATAACAAAGAGATCGTCAATACGCTCCGCAAACGCGTCATCGCCATCGAGAACGGAACGATCGTGCGCGATGAAGTGAGAGGAGAGTACGGCTATGAAAGCTAGCACCCTTCTACGCCATCTGCGCGAGGGTTTGAAGAATATTGTACGTAACGGCTGGATGACCTTCGCATCTGTCAGTTCCATCGTCATTTCGCTGTTCATTCTCGGCGTTTTCCTGCTGCTTGCACTGAACGTCAACATATTGGCCGACCAGATCGAGAGCCAGGTACAGGTGCGTGTCTATCTGCAGCTGGGCACCCCGGAAGCCAAAATCAATGAGCTGAAGAACGCGATCGGCAACATTCCAGAAGTAAGCAAGGTCGAATTCGTATCCAAGGAGCAAGGTCTGGAGGATTTGCGCAAGAACATCGGCGCGGACGGTACAGAATTGCTTGAAGGCTACGATAAAGCCAACAATCCGCTGCCGGACTCCTTTACCGTCGAAGTATTCGATCCGCAGAAGATCGCATTCGCCGCGAAGCAGATCGAGGCCATCAGTGCTGCAGATGCGACGAAGCCGATTACGAGCGTGAAGTACGGGAAGGGCACCGTCGAGAAGCTCTTCCGAATTACGAACGCGGTCCGCAACATCGGGCTAGTTATCGTTGCAGGGCTGGGCCTGACGGCCATGTTCCTGATCTCCAATACGATCAAAATGACCATTCTCGCGCGCCGCCGCGAAATCGGCATCATGAAGCTCGTCGGGGCAACGAACAATTTTATCCGCTGGCCATTTTTCATAGAAGGCGCATTGATCGGCCTGATGGGCTCTGCCATCACGATCGCGCTGCTGCTATTTGGCTACTCGCAGCTCGTTGAAGTGTCGCAGTTCGAACTGGGCCTAATGATGATTAAGCTGGTCACGCTGAAGGAAGCGGGTCTTGAAGTATCGGCGATTACGCTGGCGCTCGGCACGCTGATCGGCATTTGGGGAAGCACCTTGTCCGTCCGTAGATATTTGAAAGTGTAGGTGACTGTACACGTGAACGTGAAGAAAGGCTTATTTGTTCTCGCGACCGTTGTTTTTGCGGGATTTATCTTTCAACCCTATCAAGGAGAGGCTTCCTCGCAGCTGGATAAGATCAATAGGGAGCTCGCCCAGGTCCGCGCGGAGATGAGCGCGGCTACACATAACCGCAACCAAGCGGATAAAGACAAAGCTTACGTAATGGAGATGAAAGAGAAGACGGCGAAATCCGTCAATGAGATCGTCGCCCAGATCAACGATGTCGGCGGGCAATTGAATAACGTGCAGTCGCAAATCGATTCGACCGAGGAGAAGCTGCAGCAGGCCGGAACAGATCTGGAAGCGGCGGAGAAGCGCCTTAAGACGCGCGATAAGCTGCTTCAATCCCGCATTCGTCTTATGTACACGAACGGCGTCGTATCGTACCTCGATGTGCTGCTGAGCGCGACAAGCTTCAGCGATTTCATCGACCGGATGGATTCGCTCTCGTCTATACTCGGCCAGGACCAGGATATTCTGGCAAGCCACAAGAAAGACAAGGCGCTCATTGCCGCGAAGAAGAAGGAAGTCGAGAAATCGCTGGCAGACGTCAAAACCATGTACGGCAAGCTGGCAGACTACCACGGCCTCCTGAAAGACAAGGAAAAGCAGAAGGAAGTTATGGTCCTGAAATACAAGGATCAAGCGGACGAGCTGGATGAAATCAGCGAAGACCAGGAAGACCTGCTCATTAAGCTCGCGAAGAAAGTATCCGATCTCGAGACGAAGAAGAATAACATCAAGGTGTACTACACCGGCGGCAAACTGGGCATGCCTCTTCGTGCGAGCTGGCATTTAAGCTCACCGTTCGGCTACCGGATTCACCCGGTTACAGGCAGGCGGAAGCTGCATACGGGGATGGATATGGCCGTTCCGAAGGGCACGCCGATCTACGCTGCGGAGTCCGGCGTCGTTATCGTCGCCCAGTGGTGGAGCGACTACGGCAACTGCGTGATTATCGATCACGGCGGCGGCTTATGGACGGTATACGGGCATATTCGCGACGGCGGTATCAAAGTATCGAAAGGCCAGTCCGTCAAGCGAGGTCAGAAAATCGCGGAAGTCGGCAGCACGGGCATGTCCACAGGCAACCATCTCCACTTCGAAGTACGCAAGAACCAAGAGCCGGTCAATCCGGCACCTTATCTGAAATAAATATCGGGCAGAGCCTGCAGGGCTCCATGCCGCTTGATGACGCCGTACCCAGAAGTAAATAATTGGGTGCGGCTTGTCATATACTAGGGAAGTTGTGAAAACTTTACGGTCAGCAGGCATGTTCAATGAAGGGGTGTTAGGGTGCATTTTAAAGGACGAACAGTTGCGGCTTTTATTTTGCTTACGATGGCGGCTTCCGTGCTTGTCACCTTGACGGTTGCGGATCGCATGATCGCGCTCGATGGGACGACGGCAAGAGCAGCTTCGTCGGCATCGTCCGGACAAAACGGGTTAAGCGAGAAGGAGCTTAAGAAGTTAAATACGGTGCTCGATTTGATCGAGACCAAATATTTTCGCGATGTCAACCGGACGAAGGTGCTCGACGGCGCGGTCAACGGCATGATGGGCGCGCTCGGCGATCCGTATTCGGTTTATATGGAGAAGGATGTGGCGAAGCACTTCTCCGAAACCATCGAAGGCTCGTTCACGGGCATCGGCGCAGGGGTACAGATCAAGGACGGCAAGATCACGGTCGAATCGGCGATCAAGGGTTCTCCGGCAGAGCGCGCTGGCGTCTTGCCGAACGATGTACTGCGTTCAGTTAACGGAGAGAAGCTGGACGGACTGACGTTGAATGATGCCGTGTCGAAGATCCGCGGACCGAAGGGGTCCAAAGTGAAGCTGATCATTGAGCGGGCAGGCGTGACGCAGCCCATTCAGCTGACCATCGTGCGGGACGATATCGATTACGAAACCGTCTATTCGCATCTGCGCGATGACGGAATCGGCGTTATTGAGATTCGTCAGTTCTCGCTCAACACCGGCGAACGTTTCGCCGAGGAACTGGCCAAGCTGGAGAAGCAGGGCATGAAGGGGCTCGTTATCGACGTTCGGGGCAATCCCGGCGGCGTGCTGCCTGTCGTCGTCTCGGTCGCGCAGCCGTTCGTTCCGGAGGGTGAGCCGATCGTGCAGGTGGAAGATAAGAGTGGTCATCGCGAGAAGACCGTTTCCACCGGAAAGGGCAAATCTTATCCTGTCGCGGTGCTGATGAACAAAGGCAGCGCCAGCGCGTCCGAGGTGCTCGCGGGGGCGCTCAAGGAAGAAGCGCATGCCGTACTTATCGGCGAAACGTCGTTCGGCAAAGGGACGGTACAGGTCAGCTACGATAAAGTGATGGCAGACGGAAGCCTAATCAAAATGACCATTGCGAAGTGGCTGACACCGCTTGGCAATTGGGTGCATGAGAAAGGGCTTAAGCCGGATGTCGAGGTGCTGCCGCCGGATTATTACACCGCGGCTCGCTTGTCCAAGGAGAAGACCCTCGTGCCGAATACGATCGACGAGAATACGAAGAGCCTGCAGATGATGCTGTCGGGTCTCGGCTACAAGGTCGACCGCAAAGACGGCTATTACAGCAGCGAGACGGAAAGCAGCGTGCGCGCGTTCCAGAAGAAAGCAGGGCTGCCGGTGACCGGCAGAACGGACAAGGCGACGGCGGAGAAAGTGGAAGAGCAGCTCATCGTGAAAATCCGCGACGAGAAGAGCGACACGCAGCTGTTGAAAGCAGTCACCGTACTGAAAGCGAAGCTTGCCGGCTCGAAATAAAGCAGGCAGGAGAATGTGCGTCTGGCGTCGAATAGAAAGAAGGTTGACTCTCTGCGGCTTGCGGAGAGCGGCCTTCTTTTTTTATGGATGGAAGAACCAACCCTTAGGGAGGGAATCGTTTGGACACAGCTATGGATGTGCTTCGTCTTGCGGGCTCAGCGGCGCTAAGCCTGCTGTTGTCGCCGTTTTACTATATCGGTGTACTGCTGATCATGCTTCAATATTTGCGGCAGACGAGGCTGGAACGGAAGCTGTTTCACGTTCGGCTGCATGCTTGGCCCAATCAACTGGTCCGGACGGTGCTGGCAGGCCTTGCCGTCGGCGTGCTGCTCTCGGTTGTCAGCTTGTTTCTCGGTGTTTCCGTGACGGACGAAGCGGTGCTGTGGCTGTGGGGAACCGCTGCCTTGCTCGTGTTTATCCGCGTTCGGTATTTATGTTTCGCGTACAGTGCGGGCTTACTCGGCGTTCTGCAGTGGTGCCTCGGCTGGACGGCGATGGACGGCCGCAGCGATTGGCTGGGCACGGCTGCCGGCTCGCTCGCCCATCTCGATATTCCGGGGCTGCTCGTCCTTGTGGCGCTGATGCATATCGCGGAGGGTATTCTGGTGCGCTGGCAGGGGGCGCGGTTTGCAAGTCCGCTCTTTCTGGAAGGCAAGCGCGGCAAGCTGGTGGGCGGCTTCATGCTGCAGGCCTACTGGCCGGTCCCAATGCTGCTGCTGGTTCCCGCGGTTTCGGGGGGAGGAGACGTAAACCTGCCCTGGTCGCTGCTGCTTGGCGGAGGATCGGATTGGAGTCATGGCATTTCGATGATCGGATTTCCGATGATGCTCGGGTTCACGGAGTTGACGCGTACGATGCTGCCGGGGGCCAAAGCCCGCAGCGCATCGAGAGGTCTGCTGTACTACGGCATCGTGCTTGGCGCAGCGGCAGTCGCTGCTTCGTTCTGGCCGCCGCTCATGCTGGTCGCCGCGTTGTGCGCGCTGCTGGTTCACGAGGCGCTGGTCGCCGTCAGTTATTACCGGGAGGAAGCCCATACGCCGCTATACGTGCATGATGGCCGCGGCTTGCGCATATTGGCCGTCATTCCGGGAACGCCCGCGGAGGCGATGGGACTGCTGCCTGGAGAAATTATTCACAAGGTCAATGGCGTTCGCGTACATACCAAGGACGAGCTGTATGCCGCGCTTCATATCAATTCGGCCTTCTGCAAGCTGGAAGTGCTTAACTACGAGGATCAGGTCAAATTCGTTCAGCGTGCGCGCTATGCCGGCGAGCATCATCAGCTTGGCGTCGTGCTGGCGCCGGATGAGAAAGCGGGTTATTATGCCGCGGCTTCCCCGGCTTCCCTGTTCGATCTGTTGCGCAGGCGGACGGCGAAGTCACGGCAGCGGGCGGCTTCCGCGCCGACATCCACATCCTTATAAGCAGGCGGAGGTTCCGCTTGGAATGCCCCGGCTGCGTCAGCGATGACGCAGACCGGGGTGTTTTTGTACGGGAGGAAACATCAACCTTTCATTGCAACGCTCACGCTAAAACGGTATAATAAACGGGTATGGGAACACATATTCTTATGTTTCTCGTTAACGATTATGAAATCTAGCAATCATTCGCAGCGATCACATACAGAGGAATATAAGAACGGAGCGGGCTGTTTCATCCAGCTCGCATATGGGCATACCATTTAATAGGCCTTTTCATAGAAGACGTAGGATTGGGGTGTATGCATTTATGGTTGAACGTGAGAAACAGGGAAGGCTTTTTGAGCTGAAGTCGGAATATACACCGCAGGGCGATCAGCCCCAGGCGATTCTGGAGCTCGTCGATGGTGTGCATGCAGGAGCGGTGCATCAGACGCTGCTCGGCGCGACGGGTACAGGGAAGACGTATACGATCGCGAATACGATCGCGAAGCTCAACCGGCCGACGCTGGTCATTGCGCATAACAAGACGCTCGCGGCGCAGCTGTGCAGCGAGTTCAAGGAGTTTTTCCCGGACAACGCCGTCTCTTATTTCGTCAGCTATTATGACTATTATCAGCCTGAAGCGTACATCCCGTCCTCGGATACGTTTATCGAGAAGGATTCCAGCATCAACGACGAGATTGATAAACTGCGCCACTCCGCGACGAGCTCGCTGTTTGAGCGGCGGGATGTCATCATCGTGGCGAGCGTATCGTGCATTTACGGCCTCGGTTCGCCGATTGAGTATGGAAATTTGGTGCTCAGCCTGCGGGTCGGCATGGAGAAGTCGCGAGATGCCATCCTTCATAAACTGGTCGACATCCAATATCAGCGCAATGATATTAACTTTATACGAGGCACGTTCCGTGTGCGCGGCGATATTATCGAGATATTCCCTGTTGCCAATAATGAGCGTGCCATGCGCGTGGAGCTGTTCGGCGATGAGATCGAACGCATAACGGAGATCGATGTGCTGACGGGCGAGATCGTCGGCGAACGTGACCATGTCGCGATTTTCCCGGCATCTCACTTCGTTACCCACGAGGACACGATGAAGGTGGCGATCAAGAACATCGAGGCAGAGCTGGAAGAGCGTCTTGCGGAATTCCGCGAGCAGGGCAAGCTTTTGGAGCTGCAGCGGCTGGAGCAGCGTACGCGCTACGATCTGGAGATGATGCAGGAGATGGGCTTCTGCAGCGGGATCGAGAACTATTCGGGGCCGCTGACGTTCCGCGAGCGGGGCGCGACGCCTTATACGCTGATGGACTATTTCCCTGACGATATGCTTGTCGTCATCGACGAGTCGCATGTCACCATTCCGCAGATTCGGGCGATGTACAACGGTGACCGCGCACGGAAAGAAGTGCTTGTGGACCATGGGTTCCGCTTGCCGTCTGCCATGGACAATCGGCCGCTCCGCTTCGAAGAGTTCGAGAAGAAAGTAAAGCAGGCGATCTATGTATCGGCAACGCCCGGCCCCTACGAGCTTGAGCTGTGTCCGGAGATGGTGCAGCAGATTATCCGGCCAACCGGGCTGCTCGATCCGATCATCGAGGTTCGCAAGACGAAGGGACAGATCGATGATCTGCTCGCGGAGATCCGCGACCGGATTGCCAAGGATGAGCGTGTGCTCGTCACTACGCTCACGAAGAAAATGTCGGAAGACCTGACGGATTATCTGAAGGACGTCGGCATTAAAGTGCGATATTTGCACTCGGATATCAAGACGCTGGAGCGGCTCGCGATTTTGCGGGACCTGCGGATAGGGACTTTCCATGTGCTTGTCGGGATCAACCTGCTGCGGGAGGGCTTGGATTTGCCGGAAGTATCGCTTGTTGCGATTCTGGACGCGGATAAAGAAGGGTTCCTCCGTTCAGAGCGCTCCTTGATTCAAACGATAGGGCGCGCCGCGCGGAACGCCGAGGGCCGCGTTATTCTGTACGGTGATAAGATTACGGATTCTATGGCCAAAGCCATCAGCGAGACGGAGCGGCGGCGTACGATTCAAATGGCTTATAACGAAGCCCATGGCATCACGCCGCAGACGATCCGCAAGAAGGTACATGACGTCATTGAAGCGACCAAAGCGGCCGAACAGAAGAGCGATTATCTGACCGGCGTAGGCGTCGATAAGATGTCGAAGAAAGAACGTCAGTCGCTGCTGCAACGGCTGGAAGCGGAAATGAAGGAAGCGGCGAAGAGCCTGCAGTTCGAACGTGCTGCGGAGCTGCGAGACGCGCTGCTTGAGCTTAAAGCGGAGCTGGGCCTGTAGGCCGGAAGGAGAGTTAAGAAGTGGCTAGTGATTCTATCGTCATTAAAGGGGCAAGAGCCCATAATTTGAAAAATATCGACGTCACCATTCCCCGGGATAAGTTTGTCGTACTGACAGGCCTCAGCGGCTCGGGCAAATCTTCGCTTGCTTTCGACACGATCTACGCCGAGGGGCAGCGCCGGTACGTGGAGTCGCTGTCGGCCTATGCCAGGCAATTTCTAGGCCAGATGGAGAAGCCGGATGTCGATTCCATAGACGGGCTGTCGCCGGCAATCTCCATCGACCAGAAAACGACTAGCCGTAACCCGCGTTCCACGGTCGGAACGGTAACGGAGATTTACGATTACTTGCGGTTGTTGTTCGCGCGCGTCGGCAAGCCGCACTGCCCGGATCACGGCATCGAGATTACGTCGCAGACCGTGGAGCAGATGGTGGACCGCATCATGGAATATCCGGAGCGGACGAAGCTGCAGATTCTGGCACCGATCATCTCGGGCCGCAAGGGCGAGCACACCAAGCTTTTCGCGGACGTGCAGAAGCAGGGTTTCGTGCGGGTGCGCGTAAACGGTGAATTGCGCGAGCTGAGCGAGAAGATCGAGCTGGAGAAGAACAAGAAGCATAACATCGAGGTTGTCGTGGACCGGATCGTCGTCAAGGATGACATCCACAGCCGGTTAGCGGATTCGCTCGAAACCGCGATTAAGCTGTCGGGCGGTCAAGTGCTCGTCGATGTGATGGAGAAGGAAGAGCTGCTGTTCAGCTCCAACCTAGCTTGTCCAGTGTGCGGATTCAGCATAGATGAGCTGGCGCCTCGCATGTTCTCGTTCAATAGTCCCTACGGCGCTTGCCCGGACTGCGACGGACTCGGCGCGAAGATGATCGTCGATGCCGAGCTCCTTGTGCCGGATATGAGCAAGTCGATCGAGGAGGGTGCCTTCGAGGCATGGGCAGGCAGTACATCCAACTACTACCCGCAGTTCCTAGAAGCTGTATGTATCCATTACGGTATTCCGCGGAACGTACCTGTCAGCGAGCTTTCGCCCGAGCAGATGAAGAAGCTGCTGAACGGCACCGGCGGAGAACGCGTCCGCTTCCGCTACGAGAATGACTTCGGTCACTCCAAAGAAGCGCTCGTGCCGTTCGAGGGTATTGTGCACAACCTGGAACGCCGCTATCGGGAGACGGGCTCCGACGGCATACGCGAGCATATCGAGCAATATATGAGTGCCAAGCCGTGCAGCGGCTGCAAAGGCCACCGCCTTAGGAGAGAAAGCTTGGCCGTTACGATCGGAAGCCAGAACATTTCCCATGTGACTTCACTGTCGATTGGAGAAGCGGAACGCTTCTTTAACAGCCTGGAGCTAACAGACAAAGAGAAACTCATTGCCCATCTGATCCTCAAAGAGATCAACAGCCGCCTCGGGTTTCTTGTCAATGTCGGCTTGGAATACCTGTCCATGAACCGTGCCGCCGGTACGCTTTCCGGCGGGGAAGCTCAGCGGATTCGATTGGCTACGCAGATCGGCTCGAGCCTGATGGGCGTCCTGTACATTCTAGATGAACCGAGTATTGGGCTTCACCAACGCGATAACGACAAGCTGATTCAGACGCTGGAGCATATGCGCAATCTCGGCAACACGCTGATCGTCGTTGAACATGACGAGGACACGATGCTGGCCTCCGACTATATCATCGACATCGGACCGGGCGCGGGTATTCACGGCGGACAGGTTGTATCCATGGGAACGCCGAAGGAAGTCATGGCGGACGAGAATTCACTGACTGGCGCCTATTTGAGTGGCCGCAAGTTTATTCCGGTTCCGCTGAAGCGCCGCGAGACGAACGGTAAGTGGCTTGAAGTTCGCGGAGCGAAGGAGAACAACCTGCGCGGCATTAATGCGAAATTCCCGCTTGGCGTGTTTACGGCGGTAACCGGCGTTTCGGGCTCCGGTAAGTCGACCTTGGTCAACGAAATTCTATACAAGACGCTTGCGCGCGATCTGAACAAAGCGAAGATGCGCCCGGGTGAATTCAAGGAGCTTCGCGGACTAGAGCATATCGAGAAGGTCATCGACATCGACCAATCGCCGATCGGCCGGACGCCGCGTTCCAATCCTGCAACCTATACCGGCGTATTCGACGATATTCGCGACCTGTACGCATCGACGAACGAAGCCAAGGTTCGCGGCTACAAGAAGGGCCGGTTCAGCTTCAACGTGAAGGGCGGCCGCTGTGAATCCTGCCGCGGCGATGGCATTATCAAGATTGAAATGCATTTCCTGCCGGATGTCTATGTGCCTTGCGAAATCTGCAAAGGCAAACGGTATAATCGCGAGACGCTGGATGTGAAATACAAAGGCAAGAGCATTGCGGATCTGCTCCAATTGACGATCGAGGATGCCTGCGAATTTTTCAGAAACGTGCCTCGTATTCACCGGAAGCTTCAGACGCTGCTTGATGTAGGGCTTGGCTACATGAATCTGGGCCAGCCGGCTACGACACTATCCGGCGGCGAAGCGCAGCGCGTGAAGCTGGCAGCGGAGCTCTATCGCCGCAGTACGGGCAAGATGCTTTACATTCTTGATGAACCGACTACGGGCTTGCACGTCGACGATATTGACCGGCTGCTCGTCGTCCTACACCGGCTGGTTGATTCAGGCGAATCGGTGTTAGTTATTGAGCATAATTTGGACGTCATCAAGACGGCGGATTATTTGCTCGACCTTGGACCTGAAGGCGGCAACGGCGGCGGTATGATCGTTGCGACCGGTACGCCGGAAGAAGTGATTAAAGTGGAAGGCTCGTACACGGGGCGCTACTTGAAGCCGATCTTAGAGCGTGACCGCGAACGTACGATTGCCCAGCAGCGTGCGATGCAAAGCGTGGCTGCAGCAGGAATCGAGCAATAATGGAGCTGTAAACTATAAATTAACTTGGCAAACAGCCTCCTTTAAGTCGTGCACGCAGGCGGTGAATTCACCTGCTGCGTCCGGTTTCGAGGGGGCTGTTTACTGTCTTCTGCGGATGTCCGCATGCGCTCACATTTGTTAATGATGGAGGCTGTCTCGTGCGGCAGAAACGCTAATCAGCTGGAAGGAACACCAACATCAAAAAAAACGTCCCAAAGGATTTCTCCTTGGGACGTTCTATTTAACCAGCCAAGATTTCAGTCAGCTTCTCTTGGAAAGCCGGAACACCAACGCGATTCACATAATGATGGAACGACTCGCCGGCTTGGCGGCCATCTTTGTAGAAGTGAATCAACTGGGCGAGCACGCCGCCAAGGTCATCGCCTTTGACGCGGCCTTTCAGCGATTGGTTAAATTGAGCGCCAGGGCCGAGGATACCGCCGACCGCAATGTCGAACGCATCGACCATGCCTTCAGGTGTTTTAACAAGTGCGCCTTGCAGGCCGATGTCCGCAATATGCTTCTGACCGCAAGCGTTCGGGCAGCCAATGAAGTGAATTCGGATTTTCTCGTCCAGTTCCACATTCTCGTCTAAATATTCCGCAACGCGGACAGCACGGACTTTCGTTTCAACGACAGCCAGATTGC
The DNA here is from genome assembly GCF_019431355.1 of Paenibacillus sp. R14(2021). Taxonomy (NCBI): domain Bacteria; kingdom Bacillati; phylum Bacillota; class Bacilli; order Caryophanales; family Paenibacillaceae; genus Paenibacillus; species Paenibacillus sp. R14(2021). The sequence goes on along the minus strand of NZ_CP080269.1, from coordinate 3,577,895 downwards.
AGAACTCGTTACCTGTGCAGGACACGGTACGGCTCATGAAGTTTTTTGCTTTCGGCGAGAGGCGTTGAAGCACCGGTAGTTGAAGCGCAGCTTCCACTTTCTCGTCCGGAATACCGGCCAAGATGATGTTTTGCGACATCGTCGTGCGAATCGTGCCATCGCCGAACTCATCTGCCGCATCTGCGAGCTGTTCCAACTCAGTGGCGTTGGTGCGTCCAACCGGAACGTTTAGGCCGATAAAATTAAGACCGGCTTCCTTTTGCGGGTACACGCCGTCATAGTATACGGCGTTCCAGCCGACCGTTTTGTTTTCGCCTGCCGCAGGCATGTCGCCGATGATTTCCTTCAGCTTCTCCAAGAACTTCTCAGGGCCCCAATCCGCCATAAGAAATTTCAAACGGGCTTGGTGGCGCTTCTCGCGATAGCCGTGATCACGGAAAATCGTCGTCACGCCGATCGAAACCTTCAACACCTCTTCAGGACGAACGAACATGTCCAGCTCTTTGGCCAAGTGGGGCTTTGCCGACAAGCCGCCGCCGACAAAAGCGTGGAACCCGATTACTTCTTGGCCGTCGATGACTTTAACAGCCGGGACGAAGGCAAGGTCATTGATTTCAGCGTTCGCATTGTTATAGATATTGGATGTTATGGACATTTTATATTTACGCGGTAAGTTGGAGAAATCGCGGTTCAACAAGTAGAAATCGTTAACCTGCTGCACGATCTCGCGCGTATCCATCAGCTCGTCACGGTCAATTCCGGCAAGCGGGTTGCCGACGATCGTGCGCGGGCAGTCGCCGCAAGCTTCGTACGAGTACAGTCCAACCGCTTCAAGGCGATTGAAGATGTCCGGAAGATCTTCGACCTTCAGCCAGTGATATTGAATTGCTTGGCGCGTCGTTACGTCAATCAAGTCGCGTCCGTAGTCGCGGCCAATGGAAGCGATTGCGCGCGCTTGCGCGGAAGTCATAATTCCGGTGTTGATACGGATCCGCATCATGAAGTAGCCGTCTTTTGGCTTCTGCTCGTATACGCCAGCCCATTTGAAACGATTCATATCGTCCTCAGGAATAGAGGAATAGCCTTCTTTGGCATACTTGTCGATAATCGTGCGGATAACGTCCAGACCGTCTTTTTCCATTTTGATGAATTCGAATTTATTCAGCTTGGAAGGGTCATTCATCCATACGGCTTCATAGGCCATTATTATAGTTCCTCCTAAGAATGTTTTTTGCATACGATTTGGATATAGTGATTTAAATCCGACGAATCTCGTATGAAATTACTATCATGAATCGTATCATATTTAAACTTCGGTCACAATGCACATACGCGCCTTAACTATAAGAGTTTATTATATTTCTAAGCAGGTCTGTTTATAATAAAAGCGTCCTTCCCTAAAAGGTGACAAACTTGTTACGATTGTTTAATGTGACTTGCAACAAGTCCCAGATGAGGCTAACATAAGTAATATAGGCAACGTGCGAAAATTAAGGAGGTCCTCACCTAATGTTTCTTGCTGAGAATGCTTCAACAGCCCTTGCGAAATTCGATCCCATGGATATTATGATGCTGCTGTTTACCATTGTTATCTTCATCGGCTGGATTCGTTTGATTATGGCTCGTCCAAAGAAAAGTCCGTTTGCGATTGGATTTACGACCGTAGCGCTGCTCGTATTCGCGTTCGCGAATTACGTGATGATTTTTAAAGTTTGGCTGGCATAGAAATACGGCTCGGGACACCGAAATAAAGCCGCTCGGCGCTTGATCCAACAAGCAGCTGCGCGGTTTTTTTTTTGCGCGATGCAGTCAGCAAGAATAAGCAGCTTCTGCCATCCATATAAAAAACTCCGATTCCATTAGGAATCGGAGTTTTTATGTCTTACACCCACCACATTTCGCCAAGCGGCTCACGAATCAGGATGGATTGCAGGTTTTGCACGGCTTTGGTGAAACCTTCATCAACCGACATCAGACCGTCTTCGTGCTCGATGCTGACGACATAATCGTAGCCGACCAGACGAAGCGCGCTGATAATGTCGGACCAAACCTTCAGATCGTGGCCGTAGCCCACGGTGCGGAACTGCCAAGCGCGGTCGAGCATCAATGCATACGATTGCATATCCGTTACGCCGTGGCGGTTCACATTGATTGGATCGATGGAAGTGTCTTTGGCATGGAAATGGTGAATCGCTCCAGCGCGGCCAAGAATGTGAATGGCTTGGACAGGATCGATGCCCTGCCACCACATGTGGCTTGGATCCAAGTTGGCGCCGATGGCATCGCCGGCAGCTTCACGCAAACGAAGGAGCGTAGCAGGTGTGTGCACGGAGAAACCGCCATGAAGCTCCAAGCCGATTTTAACATTACTTTCAGTCGCAATTTTACCAATTTCTGTCCAATAAGGAATGACTTTGTTTTCCCACTGCCAGTCCAAAATTTCTTGGTAATCGTTCGGCCAAGGCGCTACAGGCCAGTTCGGATATTTGGCATCCTCGTGGTCGCCCGGGCAGCCGGAGAACGTATTGACGACAGGGACGCCAAGCTTGGAAGCCAGCTCGATCGTTTTACGAATAATCGCGTCATGCTCGCTCGAGATTGCTTTTTGCGGATGCAGCGGGTTAGCGTGGCAGCTGAGCGCGCTGATTGTAAGTCCGCGGGAGTCGATGGCATCTTTGAAGGCCCTCAATTTGCTTTCGTCGGCAAGCAGCGTGTCGGGATCGCAGTGAGCATTGCCCGGGTAACCGCCCGTTCCGATTTCGATGGCATCCAAGCCTTTCGATGCGATGTAATCGAGAGCGTCTTCAAACGACTTTTGAGCGAATAGAACTGAAAATACGCCGAGTTTCATACGTGTATAGTGACCTCCTAAATGGTTATGTATTGCGCAAGTCTGTCTTCATTATAGCATGGGCAATTTGCAAGGTTAAGTTTCCAGCGCGGCAAAGCCAAAAACGCATAACTAATGGACAAAATGAAACCGCTTATCATTTTTAACGAATCCACGATTGTTCTTTCCGATGGTACGGCGCAAGTATTGAGCATTTGAATACAGCCTCAACAAGAAAGGCGGCATTTGCATTATATGGCGGCTTTTGTTTATAGGCCTGCTCTGGTACACTGAGAACAAATAAGTGATTTAATAGATAGGATGGCGGAAGGAACGATGAATACGATAACACGGCAAGATGTCGAGCTGCTGGCGCCGGCGGGCGATTGGGATTGCATGCGCGCGGCAGTGGCGAACGGAGCCGATGCTGTTTTTTTTGGCGTAGAGAAATTCAACGCACGCGCTAGAGCGAATAACTTCCAGACGGACGAGCTGCCCGAAGTTATGGCATTTCTGCACAGCTACGGCGTGAAAGGGTTTCTAACCTTTAACATATTGGTATTTGAAGATGAACTTAATGAAGCGAAGCGCCTGATGGAGGCATGTATCGACGCTGGCGTGGACGCGGTTATCGTACAGGATCTCGGACTCGTGAAGCTGATCCGCGAGCTGTCCCCGGACTTCCCGATTCACGGCTCGACTCAGATGACCATTACCTCGCCGGAGGCCGTAGAGTTCACGAAGCCCTTCGACATGGAGCGCGTCGTGCTGGGCCGGGAGAATAACTTGAAGCAGATCAAGATGATCGGCGATCAAGCGAAGCTGCCCATGGAGGTTTTCGTGCACGGAGCGCTATGCGTGTCGTATTCGGGTCAATGTCTGACCTCCGAGATGTGGGGCGGTCGATCCGCGAACCGCGGCGAATGCGCGCAGGCGTGCCGGCTGCCGTACGATCTTATGGTTGACGGCGAGCACAAGCCGATGGGCGATGTGACCTATTTGTTGTCGCCGAAGGATCTTGCGGCTGTTGAGCTGATGCCGGAGCTGATTGAAGCAGGCGTCACGTCGTTTAAAATCGAAGGAAGGCTGAAAAGCCCTGAATATGTAGCGAACGTGGTGAGCAAGTACCGCAAAGCGATCGACAAATATTTCGACGGAGATCGTTCCGCTCCATCCAAGGAAGAGCTGCGCGAGCTGCAGCAGAGCTTCTCCCGGGGCTTTACGCACGGTTTCCTGGGCGGAACGAACAATAAGAAGCTGGTCGAAGGCACGTTCCCGAAGAGCCGCGGCGTCTACTTAGGCCGTGTGGAGCGGGTGCTTCGCGATGCTGTCGTATGCCGAATTGAAGCGCCGTTGAAACGCGGAGATGGCATCGTATTCGACGCCGGCGACCCGACCAAGAAGGAAGAAGGCGGCCGCGTCTACGATCTTCGCAGACAAGGCACCAAATTTGAAGGCGAAGCACAGGAGGGCACGGTCATTGAGCTTGTTCCGGGACGAAATGATATCGATTTGCGCAGAGTCCATGTCGGTGATCGAGTGTGGAAGACGAGCGATCCTGCGCTCGACAGACGGCTTCGTGCAACCTTCGAGACGGAGAAGCCGTATCGGGTGTTCCCGCTGCATGTTAAAGTAACGGGCACGATTGGACAGCCGCTTCGCTCCTGGTGGACAGACGTGGAGAAGGGCAATGTCGTCGAGGTCGTATCGGAGCTGCCGCTTGAGCAGGCACAGAAGCGCCCTATGGACCGTGTGCTGCTGGAAGAGCAGCTCGGCCGTCTCGGCGGCACGGTATACCAACTGGAATCGCTTGACGTCGAGCTGAACGGCGATCTGATCGTACCGATGCGCGAGCTCAATCGGATGCGCCGCGAAGCGGCTGAAGCGCTCGCGGGTGAACGGCCGAAGCCGCCGGTGTATATCAAGCGCTTCGTCGAGGTTTATGATGACGTACGCAGCGGAACCGTCGCTGCCGAAAACGAGCGACCGGCGCCGCAGCGCCAATCGGCTAAGTTGACGGTGCTATGCCGCAGCCTGCCGCAGCTTGAAGCAGCAGTACATTCCGACAAGGTCGACATGGTGTATGCCGACTTCGAGTTTATCAAGCAGTTTCCCGCTGCGATGGAACTTGCGCGAGGTGCGGGCAAGCGGATCGGACTAGTAACGCCGCGGATTCATATGCCTGGCGAGAACGGCTACCACGCCAATATTCTGAAGCTGAAGCCCGATGCGGTGCTTGTTCGCAATACGGGTGCGCTGTACTATTATTTGCGTGCGCGGGCAGCGAACCCGAATGAGTCGTTCCCTGAGCTGATCGGCGACTTTTCATTGAATATAGCGAATCACAAGGCGTCTGATTTGTTTCTGGACGCCGGCTGCAGCCTGATTACGCCTTCGTACGATTTGAACGTGCAGCAGATGTTCGACCTGCTTAAGAACAGTGATACCTCACGCACGGAGGTCGTTATTCATCAGCATTTGCCGATGTTCCATACGGAGCACTGCGTCTACTGTACATTCATGAGCGAAGGAACGGATTTCACGAACTGCGGACGTCCTTGTGAGGAGCACCGCGCCTCCCTGCAGGACCGAATCGGGATGTCGCATCCCGTCCGCGTCGATGAAGGCTGCCGAAATACGGTCTATAACGCCATTGAGCAGTCGGGCGCTGAATATATGAAGCAGTTCCGCGATCTCGGGGTCGCCTCGTTCCGAATCGAGTTTCTTGAAGAAACAGGCGATAAAGTAACCGAAGTAATCGACCTATACAGCGACGCGCTGGCCGGCCGAATTGGCGGTACGCAGGTGTGGCGCAGCTTGAAAGCCATCAATCAGCTTGGAGTAACAAGAGGCCAGCTGGTTAAATAAGAAGCAGCAGCATAACGAAAGAGAGTCCGGCTATCGGGCTCTCTTTTAATTTTTTAACGTTAGAAGTGCAAAATTCTCTCAATATCGACAAACTAGTAAAGGATTTTGGGAAATGGGGGCGAATAGTAGCAACATTAGCTCATATATATTGGATAAGTGGGTTTAGAAAAGGCCGAATGCCAATAAATGAAGCGTAGTGAGGATGCCAAATGAATCAGAATAACAATAAGATGACGCAACCGGATCAATGGCTGGGCCATGTCTTGAAAGCTGAACAAACGATACTGGATGGGCATATGCCGCCGATTGAGCAGCTGCTTTCCATCCCAGCGGATATAAGAATGAAATCACCAATTTTGCTTCGTGCAGAATGCGAATACGGTTTGCTGAGCGGCCGCTTGATGGAGACGAAGCAGATGCTTGAGGCTGCGCTGCGCGGTTTTGCGGCGCAGGCGGACGAGTCTGCCATGCTGACGATGATGGCCATGCTCGGTTTATTGTACGTACAGGTAGGCGATAAACAAGAATCGAAGCCATTCATTGCGCTCCTCAGTCAAGAATGGGAGCGCAATCCGGAGAACTGCAGCGGGTTTGTCCCCTGGGCACTGGCTCGGGCTTCGGCGAATAAAGACGGGAAGGCGACAGCCTTCGAAGATGCGCAGGCGTTGTTTATGGCTTCCGCGGAACGGTTTCGGGAGGAAGGCAGACCGCTGTGGACCAGCTTTGTTTTGCTGGACCGCCTTTTGTTTGATTCGCGTGAGCAGTCGCACCCGGATTGGCAATTTTGGCTCAATTGGCTGAAGCGGCACACCTCCGAGAATCCGTCGGCAGCGGCAGTCGCGAATTTGCTCGTCAGTCAAGAGCCGAGCGCGGCGCTCTGCGACCAGCTTCCGGCACGGTTTGCGTACTTGAGCAAGGCCGTGCTGCTGAAGCAGCCGGAGGAGCAATTGCCCGCCGAGCTCGCGGACGATATCGAAAGCGCGGCTTACGCTGCAGGAGCTTCTATTAAACGGCAGCTTGCGGAAGGGCTGCATGCGGAAGCGGCGGAATCGCTGCTGCTGCTGAATCGTCAGCGCAGGCTGGTGTCGACGCCGGAGATCGAGAGACTTGCCTTTGATCTGCAGACACAGCTGGCATCGGCTTCGGCCGCCAAGCCCGCGATTGTGTACCGGATCGAGCAAGAGGAATTGGCATCGCAAGCGAAAGCGCAGCAAAGACGCGCTGCGGTTGCGGTGCAGGAGAAGAAGACGCGAGCTATGGAAGCGGGCCCAGCGGGACTGGCCGAGAAATGGCGGGTCAAGCTGATTGACGGGATAAGCTTCAGCACGGCTGACGGAAGAAATGCCGAGCCGATCTGGAAACGGCGCAAAGCCGGCGAATTGTTTGTCTACCTGCTGATGCAGCCCGGGTATAGAGCGAACAGGGAGCAAGTGGTCGACAAGGTGTTTGGTGAAGGGGATCCAGCGAAGCGTTCGAATCAGCTTTATGTTACGCTGCATGACTTGCGCAATTCGCTGAAGGAAATCAGCGGACAGGAAGACCCCGTTTTCGCGAAGCGGGGCATTATCGGCATATCGGAGCTCGTATTTGAATCCGTGGATATCGAAGAGTTTATCACGCTGTCACGGGTTGGCGATCAGCTTTGGATGGATGATCGTGAAGCAGCAGGCCGGCTGTACGATAAAGCGCTGCCGCTATACGGGCAATTGGGCACGGAGCTTCCGCATGCCGAATGGCTGGAACGTTTGCGGGAGCAGCTCTTGGACCGCCAGACCAATATGCTGAAAAGGCTGGCCTCCTTCTATATCGAGCAGCAGGACGAAGCGCGCGTGGAACAGCGGCTTGCCGACTGGATCGAGCTGCGTCCGGTGCAGGAAGAGGCTTATGAGGCGATGATCAGGCTGTGCCTGCGAGGCGATCGGCGAATCGAAGCGATCGGGTGGTACCGGCGCCTGGAGCGCGTTTGCAAAGATCAGCTCGGCAGTGAGCCGCTTGATGAAGTAAGGAAGCTGCTATGGCATTAACCCTGCAGCAAAAACAGCTGGTTCACCATAGAAGCTCGCTGCTGAATCATTTGCTTGCCGTATATATGATCACGATTTTCGCTGGATTGTTGATTTTACATACGGAGACGATTTTGGATTCGTTGTTTGCCGACATGTTTCCTTTCCCACTGATCCATTTAAGCTTGGGCGCTTTTGTATTGGCGATGACGCTCGTATGCATTTCTGCATGGCGCCTTAGGCCCGTCTTCAAGGTACTGGATCTGGATGGCGACCGCGACAGCGAACAAGAGCATCTAACGAATCAAGCGCTTCTCCGGCTATACCGTATGCCTTATGAGCTGTTGGGCACGATCCTCCTGCTGGGCCTCGTGTTTTCATTAGGGTTCCACAGCGGGGATATGATTCGGCAGCCGATTCCTAACGGTTTCAAGTGGCTGCGCCTGGTTGGCTCTATGGCAGGTGAGCAAAGCTTGTTCATCTGGGTTGCCATCTCCTTGTTTACGCTAGTACGGCGCATTTTCAGGCCTGTTGTCATGCGGCTTCAGCCTCTGCCGAGCGGTTTCGACGGAAGAGCCTCGGTGTCGCAGCCGCTGGTTATTAGCTATATCTGCACGTTTATCGTGACGATCCTGAGCCTGCTGCAGCTCGCAATCGTGACGGCCATGCCGCATGAGGCGATGGATCCTTATAAATATGGCCTCATAGCGTTCTTTTACTTTATAATGGGATTGAGCTTGTTTAGCTACGTAACGATGCAGTTTCGGAAGGAGCTGCGGGGGCTGATCCGCGACATCCGCGGACTGGTGGTTGGGAACGAGCTGATGCGGCACGGTAGACAAGCGGTTTTGCATGATGAAGCCGGCGAGCTTGCCGTCGCGTATAATGAACTCCAGAATCGGATCAATCGGGAATACGAATCGCTTGAACGCGAGCTGAAGCTGGCTTACAATGTACAGCAAAAGCTGCTCCCGCCCGGCGATTTGACCATTGGAGCTTACCGGATCATCGCGCGATGTCAATCTTATCGCGAGGTGGGCGGCGATTTCTTTGATGTCGTCTCGCTTGGACCAAGCCGGTTTGCAATCATGATCGGCGATGTTTCAGGCAAGGGCATGCCTGCGGCGCTGCTGATGTCTGCGCAGCTGCTCGTATTTCGTTCTGAAATACGCCGCAATGGCAGTCCGTCTGAAGTGTTGGCGCGGATGAACAGGCAGCTATGTGAGGCGATGGGCGAGGAAGGGGCCGTGACACTTGCGGTCGGCGTTATCGATTTAACGAATAATAATGTGCAGTATGCCAGTGCAGGACATCTCGCGCCTTATGTCATTGCCAAACAAGGTCATTTTAAGTCGGTGGACTGCAGCTCGCTTCCGATGGGCATCGATCCTGAAGCCGTGTACGAAGAAGTCAGCTTGCAGCTCGAGGACGGTGACCGTCTGCTCCTCTATACCGATGGGCTGATCGAAGCGGTTAATGGCGAAGGACAGATGTACAGCTTTCAAGGGTTGGAATCTGAGATTGCTACATGGAAACCGGCTGTGGATATTGCTGCTGTCATAGACGAGTGGCTTGCGCGCATGGATCAGGAGTGCGGACCCGGACAGGATGACCGTACCGTAGTCGTCCTGGAGCTGGCTGGGGAATATCGAAGCGCGCTAGCGAAATTGAACATTCCTCCGAGTGAGCATATACGTGCAGGGGAATCCTTTGACAACCCATTTATGACGCGGGAGTGGTCGATGCGGAGCAAGCTTGGCAATGAACGTCTTATTGCCATGAAGCTCGGCGACTGGATGGAGGAACGTTGGCCGGAGTGCAACCTGCGTGAAGACTTGCAAAGCGCGGTTTGCGAAGCCATGATTAATGCGATCGAGCATGGCAACAAGCTGCAGCCGTATACGTATGTGACGGTTATCGCCCAAATCGGAGGCATGCTGGCCGTATGCCGCATTTACGATGAAGGCGGAGGTTACTTTCCGCGTCTGTCCCGCGATGAGGATGAGATGCGCAAGAAGCTGGAATCCGATGACCCACGGGGCTGGGGGCTTGTGATGATCGATTCGCTCGCGGATTACTGGACTACAGGCCGAGATGAGAAAGGCTTCTATGTCGAATTGTATTTTATGCGCAAGTCGAGGACGGCTCCAGATGGACAGCATACATAGAAAGGAGAGTAAACATCATGGCAGAACAACCTTTCTCCATGCAATCAAAGAAGTTTCCTGGCGGATTAGTGCTTGAACTAAACGGAGATTTGAGTAAAGCGGCGGAAGCGAAGCTTTTGGCCGGATTGGAGCAGGAGAGTGAACTTGGCCAAGGCATTCGTTTTCTTGCGCTAGATTTAACCAAAGTCGATTATATCAATAGCGGCGGGATGGCTGTTCTGATCCGCTTTGCCCGGATGGGCAGCAAAGCAGGCGTGCACACGTTTGCTTGGGGCGTTACTCCCCACTACGAGAAGCTGTTCCGAATGGTGGGCCTGACGGAATATATGATGATTTATCCCAATGAGTTTGCGGTCATGCAGCGCATCGAGGCGCTGGAGCTGTAAACGGGCAAAGTGGACACGGAGGGCGAAATGGAGCTGCAACAAGCGATTTATAAAGATTGGCGGCATGTGTTTAAGCTCGATCCTGACCGTGAAATTAGCGATGAGCATCTGGATGCCGTCTGCATGTCGGGCACGGATGCCATCCTAGTCGGCGGGTCTACCGGCGTAACTTTCGACAATACGGTAGACCTGATGTCCCGCATAAGGCGCTATGAAGTGCCCTGCGCACTGGAGGTATCCAGTGAAGAAGCGGCCGTGCCTGGATTCGATCATTACTTTATTCCGCTCGTGCTCAATACGGACCGTGCGGAATGGCTGGCAGGCCGGCAAATCGGAGCACTTCGCAAATTCGGGGCGTTCATCCCATGGGAGAACACTGCAGCGGAAGGTTATCTGATCCTAAATGGAGATGCGGAAGCGGCCAAGCTGACAGGAGCGTGCAGTACCCTCGATGCGGAGGATATAACGGCGCATATCTATATGGCGGACAGACTTATGCATCTGCCTATTATTTATATGGAATACAGCGGGAAATTCGGCGATATGGCGCTGGTGAAGCAGGCGAGCAGACTCGTGACGGGAGCGCGGCTGTTCTACGGCGGCGGCATCGACGGCGCCGATAAGGCGAGGCAGGCCGCTGAAGCGGCGCATACCGTTATCGTCGGGAATGTGATTTATGACGATCTAGAGGCGGCACTGACAACAGTGACTGCGGTCTCCGAGGTTCCAGTTCCTAAATAGACGAACACCAAGACGGCTTCGGAAACGGATCGGCGGCAGGATGCGATCTATGTTTGCGGCCGTTTTGTTTTTTTTGTTGTAAGGCAATTCGTTTCTTTCTGGAAGAACTTATTCGGGCGATTATAATTGACACAGCCCGGACGGTTGTCTAGACTGAAGGATAGGCGAACAAATGCGAACAAAGGAGTTTACGTTCACTATGTTGAATGAATTTAGCATCGAGCAGGCTGTCAGCAAACTGAATCCTCCGCAGCGCGCGGCCGTTCAGGCGACAGAGGGTCCGCTGCTTATCATGGCGGGAGCGGGAAGCGGCAAGACGCGTGTGTTGACGCACCGCATTGCATACTTGATGGAGAAAAGACGCGTAGCGCCATGGAGCATCCTGGCGATTACATTTACAAATAAAGCGGCCCGTGAAATGCAGCAGCGGGTTGCGGCCCTTGTCGGGCCTTCCGCGCAGGACATATGGGTGTCTACCTTCCACTCCATGTGCGTGAGGATCCTTCGCAAGGACATCGGCCGGATCGGTTTTACGAACAGCTTCTCGATTTTGGATTCCGCGGATCAGCTGTCCGTTATCCGTAACTGCATGAAGGAACTCAATATCGACACGAAAAAAATCGAGCCGAAGAGCGTTCAGGCTGCATTGGGCGGAGCGAAGAACGAATTGATTTCGCCGGAGCAATTCGAGCTCAAGATCGGCGATTATTTTGACGGCATCGTAGCCAAGGTTTATTCGGCTTATCAGAAGAAGCTGAAGAGCAACAATTCACTCGATTTCGACGATCTCATTATGAAAACGATCCAGCTGTTCAAGGATGAGCCTGATGTGCTGGCGTTTTATCAGAATAAATTCCGGTATATCCACGTCGATGAGTATCAAGATACGAACCGTGCTCAATATATGCTCTGCAACATGCTGGCTTCAAAGCATCATAATTTATGTGTTGTGGGCGACAGCGATCAGTCGATTTACCGCTGGCGGGGCGCGGACATTACGAATATTTTAAATTTTGAGGAAGACTACCCGGAGGCCAAAGCCATACTGCTGGAACAGAATTACCGCTCAACCTCCAACATCCTGAATGCGGCGAATGCGGTCATCAAGCTCAACAGCGGCCGCAAGGACAAGAAGCTGTGGACTGACCAAGGCGAGGGAGAGCCTATTACGGTGTATCAGGCGGACACCGAGCACGACGAAGGCTTTTTCGTTACGGGACAAATCCGTCAAGGGTCTAACGCGGGCAAAAAATTCGGCGACCATGCGATTCTTTACCGGACCAATGCCCAGTCGCGGGTCATAGAGGAAACGCTCATTAAATCCGATATTCCGTACCAAATCGTAGGTGGCGTAAAGTTCTATGATCGTAAAGAAATCAAGGATCTGCTCGCGTACCTGCGTCTGATTTCGAACCCGGACGACGATATCGCGCTTCAACGGATCGTTAATGTGCCCAAACGCGGCATCGGCGATACGACGGTGACGAAGCTGTCCGATGAAGCGGGATTGCGTGGTATTTCCATCTTTGAATTGCTGGATCAGTTGGATTGGTTGGACGTAACCGGGCGTGCGCGTACGGCGCTCAAGGAGTTCCGGGATATGATTCAGGGTTTGACGCGCATGGTTGAGTACCTGTCCGTCACAGAGCTGACGGAGAAAGTGCTTGAGATGAGCGGATACCGTGAGGAGCTGCACCGCGAGAACACCCTGGAATCCAAGGCGCGCATCGAGAATATCGATGAGTTCCTTTCCGTGACGCAGGATTTCGAGAAGCGCAATGAAGATAAATCGTTGATTTCGTTTCTGACCGATCTGGCACTCATTGCGGATATTGATTCAATGGATGCGGATGAACCGGAAGGCGGCGTGAAGGATGCTGTCGTGCTGATGACGATGCACAGCGCCAAAGGTTTGGAATTCCCAGTCGTATTTATCATCGGGATGGAGGAAGGCGTATTCCCGCACAGCCGCGCGTTGAACGATAACGACGAATTGGAAGAGGAACGCCGACTGGCCTATGTCGGTATCACGCGGGCGGAGAAGCGCTTGTTCCTCACCAGCGCACGAATGCGTACGCTGTTCGGCCGAACCAATGCTAACATGCCTTCACGCTTTTTGCGCGAGGTGCCGGACGAACTGAAGACTGATGCTTCGGCGGTTGGACGTGGACGTCCCGCGGGCGGCGGCATTGGAATTGGTCGTACGAGCAGTGGAGGTGGGAGCGGCTTTGGAGCGGGACGAGCGGCGGCGGGAGCTTCGCCTTTCCGCACGAGCCCAGCCGGTGCGCAGCGCCCGCCTGCGGCTGGAAGCAGCGGCGTGCGTGTCAGCACGCCGATGGATGCCGCGAAATCCGGCGCAAGCGCGGGAGGCGCTGCTGCCAGCGGCGATTTTGCAGCTGGAGACAAGGTTTCGCACGGCAAGTGGGGTATTGGAACGATTGTTTCTGTCCGCGGAACGGGCAGCGACAAAGAACTCCAAATCGCTTTTCCCGCGCCAGTGGGCTTGAAGAAGCTGCTAGCGAGCTTTGCTCCGATTACGAAAGTCCAGTAAGACGACTGCCCTATATTAAATTTCAATAGATCTCATTCTAGAGAGGAAGACGTCAATGACGACTGCGATGGAACCGGGACATCACGCTGAACCTGCTAAGCTGGCGCGCATGCGTGAGCTTGTCGATTTGATTACGCTCCACAACCATAACTATTACACGCTGGATCAGCCGTCGACCAGCGATAAGCAGTACGACGAGCTTTATGACGAGCTCGTTCAGCTGGAGCAGCTGACAGGGCATGCACTGCCCGATTCCCCGACGCAGCGCGTAGGCGGCGAGATTTTGAAGGGCTTTGAGCCGCATAGGCATCGCGCCCGTCTATGGAGCTTGGATAAAGCGCAAGACGCGGAGGATCTCCTCGCTTGGAATGCACGGGTCACGAAGGCAATAGCGGACTATAATGCCAAAAATCCGGAGGCGGAGCCGCTGCCGGAACCAAGTTACGTCATCGAGCTCAAATTCGACGGGCTTACCCTCAATTTGACCTATGATGGAGGCACGCTCGTCCAAGCATCCACGCGAGGCAACGGCGTTGTCGGAGAAGGCATTCTGGCCCAGGTGAAGACGATTCGTTCGATTCCGCTGACGATTCCGTTTACGGACGGTTTGATCGAGGTGCAGGGAGAAGGGATCATGAATCTCTCTGTGCTGGAAGCGTACAATTTAACGGCTGCAGAACCGCTAAAGAACGCCCGTAATGCGGCCGCGGGAGCTTTGCGCAACCAGAACCCGCGAATTACGGCGGAGCGCAAGCTGAATGCGTTCTTCTATAATGTCGGTTATTCGGAAGGTGTTTCGTTTCAAACGCATGCCGAGATGATTCAGTTTTTGAAGGACAATCGGTTTAAAGTGAACGGATATACGGCATATTGCTCCACCATCGACGAGGTGCAGGCAGAGCTGGAGCGTGTCGCCGCAGGTCGTCACGAGCATGATTTTTTGATTGACGGTGCTGTAGTCAAGCTGACCGATATGCGGACGCGTGAAACACTGGGCTACACGGATAAATTTCCGAGGTGGGCGGTGGCATTCAAATTTGAAGCGGAGGAAACGACGACAATACTGGAATCCGTTTCCTGGGAAGTGGGCCGCACCGGCAAAATCACTCCTGTCGCGCGCGTCGAACCGGTTGATCTCGCAGGCGTGACGGTTCAAAACTGTACGCTTAACAACATTGGGGACATTGAGCGCAAAAATTTGAAGTTCGCGCTGGGTACTCATGTCTTCATTCGTCGATCGAATGATGTTATACCTGAGATTCTAGGCAAAGTAGACGATGAGCCCGGCGGGGAGATCGCGGCACCGACGGAATGCCCTTCGTGCGGAACACCGCTAGAGCTTCGGGGAGCGCACTTGTTCTGCTCAAATAAACTGGGCTGCAGACCGCAAACGATCGGACGTATCACGCACTTCTCGTCGCGCGACGCGATGGATATCGAGTCGTTCAGCATAATGACAGCCGAGCAGCTGTTCGACGATTGCGGTGTTCGAGACCCGGCAGATCTCTACGCGCTGACCTATGACAATCTCATAGGCCTGGATCGTTTCGGCGATCGCAAAGCGCGCAAGCTGCTGGAAGCGCTGGAGAAATCCAAGGATCGGGATCTGGCGGCTTTTCTCTTTGCGCTTGGCATTCCCAATACAGGCAAGGCTACAACGAAGATGCTCGCCGATCATTACGGCAGCTTGGCAGCCGTTCGCGCTGCAGAAATCGAGGGGCTCGTCGGCCTGCCCGACGTAGGCGGAATCGTGGCTGAAAGCATCTATACCTATTTCCGAGATCCTGTTGCCGCTGACAGCATAGACCGGATGCTTGCGCTCGGCGTGAAAGCTGAAGGTGAACAGGC